>NZ_JAYDCJ010000003.1:929702-1239602 GCF_034555935.1 Marinobacter qingdaonensis | reverse complement strand
AGGTCATGACTGATCTGGGATCTGTCGCTTCGAAAATCCAGTTAATTGGTGAATCTGAAACCTCTAAACTTGCGATAAAGCTCTCTAACGAGTACGCCCAATTCTGGACTGACGCTCTGCATAAAAGCCTTGACGTTCAAAATGCGCTTCGAAAAGAGGAACGCGAAGGCAAGTACGCAAACGACCTACACGGATACCTACAGACCAAGTTAAAAGAGCTAGATAGTGCTGACAGCGTGGATTACGAAAAGACGAAAGCTTACGTGGCTTCTCTAAGCGAAGCTCATAACGAGGCACAGCAAAACTTCCAGACAGCCAGAACCACAAGGATGGAGTTGAGGAAAGAGTATATAAAATGGGCCGTCCAGCGGCTGGAAGTCCCGCAGGACATTGCAATAGCACTGTCGGCCGAACTGAGAACAGAACTGGAAACATCAACAGACAAAGACCAGCTAATTCAAATTATGAAAACCAGTAGAGATGAAGTCCGAAATCGTATTGTAGAAATGATGTGAGCTAAGCTATTGAATTTTCGGCTTGCACTGAAGCACTTGATCCAAATGATCAGGCGCCAAATGAGCGTATCTCATCGTCATCACGATAGAAGAATGCCCCAAAACTTTTTGCAAAGTCAGAATTTCTCCACCCTTCATAACGAAGTGACTAGCAAAAGTGTGGCGCAAAATGTGAGCGCACTGCCCCTGAGGTAATTGGATACCTGAGCGATCCACCGCGCGTCTAAACGCTGAAATCGTGGATGTGCCGAAACTTCCATGCTTTTCCAGATGTTTTTTGACAGTCTTGTATAGGTTCTCAGAAATCGGCACAGACCTTTTCTTGCCTGACTTTGTTTGGTCGTAAGTCACCAAATTAGGCTTCAAGTGGCTAAGAGTAATCCCCTCCGCTTCTGACCACCTGGCGCCAGTTTCCAGTGAAAGGCGAGCAACTAGTAAAGCATGGGGATTTGTAGTTTTCTCTCTCAGCTCGGCAAAGATAATCCGAATTTGATCGTCGTCCAGATACCCCATTTCTCTCTCCTGGATCTTAATGGGCCGGATCTTTGCAAAAGGATTTGAGTAGCTAAGTGCGCCCGTTCGGCAAAGCTCATTAAACACCGCATTCAGATAGCCAAGATCATTGTTGCAGGTTTTCGGTGAGATCCCGCCTTCGATTCGAAGGGCACGATAAACCAAGTAATCATTGGCCGTGAGTTTAGATGCCATTGGGTTTCCAAACGATTCAGCAATTCGCTTGAGGTGGCGATAGCGCCGCTCCCCATCTCTCAGATATTTACCATGCGCTAGGTACCAAGTTCTGAGGACTTCCAGAAACCTGCGCTTATCTTTCTTCAGCTGGGGAATACTCGATCCAGCGTCATGTTGACTCATTGCCCAGCGTTCAAACCGTTGCGCCTCTGCTTTGGAATCAAACGATTTTCGGACGCGCTTCTGCCCTCTCCCACCTGGTTGGATGTCGACCTGCCAACGTCCCGAGGGTAGCTTCCTGATCATGCCGCCACCTTGGTCAATAGTCGTCGTTTTATGAGCCCATCCTGGACGAGCTGGAACAGTTCGTTTTCATAGATCTCCCGTCGTCGGTAGTAGGCGCACAGATCCTCCCAGAGTCCGGATTTCTTGAGGCAGTCCCAGGCCTGACGAGGGTTAAAACGGTTGCGTGCATAAATGGACAAGAGATTGCCAAAGGCGAGGGAGACGTTCTTTTCGTTGCCGCAACCGGGTTCCTTTTTTACGCGCTTGTAGAGCAGATCCGGGGCTGAATAGCCGAAGCCAATATCCTCTCTGAGCTTGGTCCAAATGGGATGCACCCATTCCCGCTTTACCTCATAGCGGTTGCCCTGGAGAGCGTATTGCCAGAGACCGGTCAGGTGCGGCACCGCGTCCATGTAGGTGTAGATGGGCTTCATGTTCGGGGTGCCCTGGGAGATCTCGTTGACGATGCGGTGATGGAACCGGATTTCCAGCCGCCAAACCGGTTTGTCCGGGTCGTAGCAAGTGTCCGGGAACGACTCTTCATTCACCGCGCATTCCCAGATGCCCTCCATGAAGGCACGCTTGTCGCTTACGTCGATCTCTTTGGACTTGTCGTACAGGCATACCTGCAGGCTGTTGGCCTTACCGAAGGTATAAGTTTCACCACGACCGTTCACCGTGGAGCCCTGAAGGCCCTGGAAGTGGAAGTCACTCATGCCATTGTGGACGCTGATGGTCCGGGCCCGGGTGACGAAGTGCTGGGCAAAGTCCTGGGGCGGTTCCCACCCCTGAAAATCCACAGCCAGGTGGAGGGCGATCCCAACCGGTTTGATACGGCTCAGGAAGTGCATGCCCCACTCTGCCAACTCGTCGTGGATCTGGTCACTGGAGCGCTCATAGAGCCAACGGGGAGAGGTTTCGATTTTCACGTGGGTGCCCTGGGTATCTGCTTCGGCGTAGAAGTTCTGAACCAGGATAGTCAGGCCGTATTCCCGGTTCTGGAGAATGTATTTGAAGCCCCCTCGCCGGCCGGACTGGAGCCGGAAGGGAACGCCCCTTACTTCGACTGTCGCGTCATAGCCGGATTCGTATTCGGTGGCGATCTCCGCAAGCACTTCCGGTTTCAGTCGTCCCTGGAACAATTGCCGGACGGTATCGACGCCCGTCCAGAGGACGTTGACGTTTTTGAGATCCACTTGCTGGCCTTCGGGACCGATAAACAGATCCCCTTTACCGATTTCCCCGGTGGTGATGTCCAGTCGTTCGAAGTCTCTGATTTTCATCTGTGGCTCACTGTGGTTCTGTGTGGTTAAAAATCGACTACCGTCGTTTTCTATGAGACGTGTTACAGGGACGTCTCCAAGCCGCTGCGCGGCGCGTGGCGGTCGCTCCGCTCGCGCTCACGCGCCGTCGCCTTCCTTCTCGGGTAGTGCTGTTTCCAGGTAGGAAGAACGGTTCTGCTTGTCCTCTTCGGTCCGCTCCGGTTCCCGGTAGCTGTAGTAGGTCACCAGGGCGCCCTGGATGACGCAGAAGGGCTCCCCCGTCTTCAGGAACGTGGCGCAGTTCCGCGAATGGATCTTGCGGGTGCCGGTTTCGCCCCAGATCCAGTACACCCCGTTCACTTCTCCGACGATGCGCCAGCGTTTGGAGAGGGGCAGCCAGCCGGGTTCGAGTTCATGTTTGATCTGGTGAGGCGCCCTGCCCTCCAGGCTCGCTTTCACCGCCCGGGTTCGTTGGGCCGTCTTAGCGCTTCGGCTGACGGTGACCGGTTGTTGAGCTCCTGGGCTTTGCTGCTCAGTTGCTGGTGTTGTTTCGTCGTGTTCTTCCGGGCTGAAGTAAGCGACCGCTTTCCAGACACCCAGCGCCATGATCAGTACCGAGACCGGGATGCCGTACTTGATGAGCGGGTGTTTCAGGACGTTGGCGCGGTCGTCAGCCTTCTCTTCCATGCCGGCGGCGAAGTCGGTTTTGTTGCGGGTGTGGCTCTTGTAGTACTGGTAGATCTCGGGCTTGTAGGAGCCGAAGAGCTGACGCATGGGTTTGCCCGGTTTTTGGCCGGTGGCGGCTCCCATGTAAACATCGACACGGTATTTGTTCTTCTGGCCGATCGCCGTCAGCTTCACTGCCCGGTAGGTTTCTTCCACAAGACCACGGACGAAGGCGCAGAGCTGGGCCAGATCCTGGGTGACCAGGACAATCTCATTGGTCCTTCCGTCCGGACCGACGTTGTGACGGTGCTCGGTGAAGAACTCCTTCTGGCATTGCGGGATGTTGGTGGCCTTCATGCCGCTTTTCCAGAAGCGCCACGCCTCGTCGATGATCCAGATGACCCCGGCCGGGTGACGCTCCAGATCGAAGAAGGTCGGATCGTTTTCCGCCTCTTTGTTGTCGAACATGGTGACTTTGCCCTGGGGGAAGTCATCGGAAAGGCGGCCGAGCTTGAGCGGGATATTGGTGATTATGTGCCGGCCGGCTTCCAGGGCTGGAATGACGACGTTTTCCACCACGCCGTAACTCTTGCCCGATCCCGGCAGGCCTGCGTACCCAACAATTGACATGGCTTACCCTATGAACGGAATGCGTCGGAGAATGAAGCGGGCAATCAGCGCGGTCATCATGGCGGTGATGCCGTAGTCGAATTCGAAGACCGTCAGGAAATACAGCAGCTGGCCGCCCAAGCCGTCGAAGACGCTTTGCAGGTCCACGATGTCGATGTCCGGAATCCAGCCCAGCATCAATTCCACGCCATCGACCAGAAGGCCGAAGAGCTGGCGCGGTACCCACAAGACAATGTCGATCAGTGCATCAATCAGTTTCTGGATCATGGTTAGGCCCTCAGGAAGACGAAGACGGCGGCCAGGGTCCAGACGGCGATGAACAGCATGGACAACAGGCCGCGATGGTCGTTCAGGATCTGGCAGTGACTGTCGATCGGCATGGACTGCCAGAAATCGGTGGACGGGATGGTCCACACCGGGCAGGTGTTGTTGCTGGCAATGCTCGGAATCGTGGTCACCGCCTGGATGGTGGGGTTGGTGGCGATCACGGTTTGCAGGCGCTCACTGCTCTCGGCAAAGGTGGGGGCGTCGCCCAGGCCGTCGGTGCTGTAGCCGCCGTTCGGACCATCCAATTTCTCGTTGATGTCGCCCAGGGTCTGGTTGGCGGCCCCCAGACCGTCGTTCAGGTTGTCGTTGACGGCATCGAGGCCCTTGCCGACCTTGTCCAGGCGCTGGTTGGTGCCGTCCAGTTTGTTGTTAGTGTCGGAGATCCCGTCCTGCACTTTGTCGAGCCCCTTGTCGACGCTGGTGGGATCGTTCTCGCGCTGGTATTCGTCCGGCTGGCCGTCGCCGTCGGTATCGGTGTTGGGGGCTTCCGGGGTGTCGGGCTCTTCCGGCGCATCGTTCACGGACTCGCAGACAAAGCCGTATTCGTCGATGACCAGGGCGCCGTCAGAGGGACAGGTGGGCGGACCGTATTCGTCGGGAATGCAGGCGGGGGTGCCATTGACCACACCAAAGGCGCCGCCCTCGCATTCCATGTTGGAGGTGCAGAGGTTGTGCTTGGAGGCACCGTTGCCGATAAAGCCCTTGTAGTCTGGAGAGTCGGCATTGCAGTCATCAGTATTATCGGCGGTGTCCTGGAGGCAAACACCGTTTAACTGCCCATTGGGGCAATCCTGGACACAACGGCCATATTCACCGTCATAGATCTCGCCTTTTTCATAGCAATGCTCAGGCTCTTCTGGGAGGTAGCACTCTTGCGTGATGGGGTGACGTATCTCACCAGACTGGCAGGGAGCTAGCTCACCAGGATCAGCCGTGGAACAGTAGCTCTTGAAATGGTTTCGTGTTGCACCGGACGAAGAGGTAATCGTCCCGTTAGGAATCAGATATTCGCCATCGACCCGGCAATAGTATCGATAGTAACGATACGCACCGAGATCTTCTCCCGTTGCAGTACCGGCGTAGCAGGACTGTGATTCATAGGAATCACAGTTGTACTGGTATTTGTACAGACCTTGATAGTAAGCACTGCCTCCTTCAATTTCTTCTCCCACTGAGAAGACACTATGCAGGCAGAGCCACAGGATCAGACATCCTTGAACAGGTACACGCACAGCGCCGCCCCCATCATGAAGAATGTCCAATCCCACAGCTCTGCCACGATTACCCTCCTACTTGATCATGCTCAGCAGGAGACGGGCCCCTTTGCGGACGACGTAGAAGCCGGCCAGGACACCGACGACGGCGATGACGCCGGTGATTTCACCGGAGAAATCCAGACCACCGGTGACGGTGGACCAGTCAGCCGCAGCGGCCGGGCCGGCTACGATGGAGAAGGCGAATGCGCACAGCGCGATCAGTTGTTTCTTCATGGTCATTACCTCAGCATTTTCAGGAGTTGGCGACCGCCCCATGCGACCGCCATGAGTGGCAAGGTCACGGTGAAGCCCTGGAAGATGGCTTCGGTGATCATTGCCGCGGTGTACTCGACGGGTGCCGTGTACACCACCTGGGTGATGGCGCCGGAGCAGTCCCAGCCGTTGGCTGTCATGGTCCAGTCGCCGTCACACAGGATTGCTTTGCTCAACGGTCAGTCTCCTGTACCGGTTAAGCGGATTTCTTGATGGGTTCCTGCGGCTTGAGCTCCAGGGCCTTGAAGGTGACCTTGCCGCCCTGCCCGGCTTTCATCTGGGCTTTGACGGTGAACATGGCCGGCAAGCGGTCCGCGTGGTTCCGAAGCTGGTCGATGTGCTTGTAGTCACAGGTGATCTTCATGACCTCGTTGCCGACGCGGTTGTCGTCGTCGGCTTCGGCCGGGGAATAGGCCCAGAGTGAGCCGCCCCGGTTGCCGTCGATGTCGTAACGGGTGGCGCCGATGATCATCAGGTTCAGATGGTTTTCCATGGTGGTTACCTCAGTCCTCGTTTGTGAATCCGCCCGGTGGCGGTGGGGTTTGGGTTTTCTGTGTGGACGCTGCGCGTCCGTCTGGTACCTCGGGATCTGGAATCAGAGGGCAGCCGTTTCGCTACCCCCGTCATCCGTCACCGTCGGCGGTCGCCAATTAGGCAAAGCCCGTCAGCTCCGCAAGGCCCGCTGCGCTGGCCCTGCGGGCCGCCTTGCGGACCTGCCGTGCTGTGCCTGTCGCCCTCGTACCGACGGAGACGGATGACGGGGGCAGCTACACAACACGGGGGTTATGTCGGGCTTGGCCGAGTGGAATCCGGAGTCTGACCGCGACTCTGGATGGCCGATTCGAGCACTTGTGCGGCGTACTCGGCGGGGGTCTTGATGGTCTCCTGGCTGGCCACCTGCCGGAGCATTTCCCGGTAGGTGTCGGTGTCCAGGTACAGGCGCATGCCCTGCTTGCGTTTCGTTTTCATGGGGTGTTCTCCCGTGGGTTTCCGGTGTCAGGGTTCCGTTGTCGTAGGCATCGCGCAGGGCGATGAGGCGATCGAAGGCGGGGCTGTGGTAACCGTGGCCTTCGAGTTCGTTCAGGAGCTGGTCGGTGAAGGCGGCCTTAATGCGGGCCACGTAGTCGTCCGGTAAGTCGGTGCGCACCTGGGTCAACTGGTCCAGGCGCTGGCACAGGGTTGTAAAAAGACCTTCCAGGGCATGCAGTGAGGGTGAGCCAGCCATGGGGCCCTGGAAGGCAAAGGCAGTTCGTTTGGCGTGAGGCGATTGAGTCATGCCCTGCCCCGGCTTTGCTTGGTAGGTGCGGATCACTGCCAGTCCTCCTTGTCCATGGCGTCCTGGGAGAGCGCGGCGATGTTCACCATGCGGGGCTTGCCGATCTTGAGAGAGGGCAGATGGCCCTTCTCGATCATGCCCCGCACCTGCCCTTCCGTGAGCCCGGTCAGCTGAGCAAAACGCTCCTGAGTCATGACCGGCGTCGCTAACAAGATGATTTGTTTCTGCTCGTCCACTGTTTTGCACTCTGCTACACTGTTTTGCACTAACGCTTTTAGGCAACCCTATAACGCTTTCACGCAATAAATATAGCGCTATTGGACTATTTTTCAAGCCCAAAAAGGTAAATTATTTAGCCTTATTGGACCACCCTTTCAAAAGACTCCCGGATAGAGCCTGGAAAGGCACCATTAAATGACTGATATTAAAGACCAAAAAAGCAATAAAGCAGAAGAGCCAGGGAACATCTCAAGTCGGATAAAAATACTAATGGGCAACCTCTCGGAGAGCGCATTTGCCCAAAAGTGCAAAATCCCGCTTAGCACGATGCGGAAGTACCTCTCTGGATCAACCCCAGGACTAGATAAAGCGGCCCAAATAGCAGAAGCAACCGGAGTACCCTTGGAGTGGCTTGCGACAGGAAAGCAACCCACGCAATCAAACTCTCAGTTTGAGGAAGAGTTTGCACTCATACCTGGTTACAACATTCAAGTCGCTGCTGGACACGGGGCAATTGCCGGGGATGAAGCGCCGACCAGGGAGCTGGCCTTTCGAAGAAAGTGGCTCAGATTCCGGGGTTTTAATGAGCAGGACCTAGCGCTGGTGTTTGCTAGGGGTGACTCTATGGAACCTACGATTTCAGATAATGAGACCGTGATGGTGGACACCAGTGAAAAAAAGCTTCGAGATGGGCATATTTACGTCATTAGAAATGGAGACCACCTCCTCGTGAAGCGGGTTCAAACGCTCTGGAACGATGGCGTTCAGCTTCTTAGCGATAACAAAGAGTACCCTCCCCAGGAAATTTCAAGTGCAGATCTTGAGTCTCTGGAGGTAATTGGAAAAGTGGTTTGGGTAGGAAAAGACCTATAAAAAGGATGCAATATGAGCTTGTATGAGGACCTTGGATTTAACAACCATCCATTTACAAAGTCAAACGCGGATGAAGAACCGCGATTAACAGACTACTTTGTATTTCCACCATACTTTGATGCTGTTTTAGGAGACTCAGAAAATCCAAGTCCCTGCATCGTCTTCGCCCCCAGGGGCGCAGGAAAAACTGCTCTCAAAAGAATGATAGATGACGCTGGAATTGACAAGAAATTCCTCTCAGTTACGTATAATAGATTCAACTTCTCCAACAACGAAAAATTAGAAAACATTTCGTTGTCATACCACTTAAGAAATATAATCACCCGAGTTCTTATATCTCTACTCTCATACATATCTGAAAATGATGACCTTTTAAAAAACCTGAACAAAGACGAAAAGAAAAACTTATATATTTTCACTGTGAACTACCTGGGAGACTTAACAGGAGATGAGCTCCAAGAAATCGTTCATGAACTGAAGGGCTTGCCAGATAAATTCAAAGAATTTTGGTCGAAAAATGTGGGGTTCATGGAGAAAGCCATAAACTTTATATTGACCCGGTACGACCTGGACAAAATTGATCTTCCCGATTTAGAGACTGAGTCCAAAAAGCTCTCCCAAACCTATAAGCATCAGCTCGAAATTTTATTATCACTCTCGAAAAAGGTCGGATTTAGGTCTATTTACATACTGATTGATAAAGTGGATGAGACCGAGCTAACCGGAAACGATTCAGAAGCTACTTACAAGCTCATCAAGCCACTAATAAAAGACCTTGATCTACTCGAAGCTAATGGTTATGGATTCAAGTTTTTTCTCTGGGATGCCATCCAAGATAAGTATAGGGCAGAAGGCCGTCCGGACAGAGTTGCTACATACAACCTATCATGGGATAGAGTTGGACTAAAAGAAATTCTATCGGAGAGATTAAAAGCCTTTAGTGATCAAAAAGTCACATCATTAAAGGACATTACTGAAGATAGAAAAAAAGAAGATTTTGATATAGATGATGCTATTTGCATCATGGCAAACAAATCGCCAAGAAACATGATCCGAATATGTGAGAGCATTCTTGCAGAGCAGTCCATGGCTTTCGGAAACCCAAAGAAAATATCAGTAAACTATGCCGACCTCGGAATCATAAAGTACTGTGAAAATATAGTGCACGAAATATACACTGAAAGGTCTATCAAAGAAGTGCAAAAGGTGGGAAGGGAGTTATTTACCACCAACTATGTTGCAAACGACGTTCTTAAAATTACGGGCGAAGGCGCGAGAAACAAAATCACGGGGTGGACTAGAGAGGGAATAGTGAAGCACATTGGGACTATATCTCAAGAAACATCTAAGAAACCACTGAACTTTTACTGCATCGTGGACCCTGCGTTTGTTCGACTCATTCACAGAAGAACACCGTTAGAAAAATTCGTAAAAGACAGATGGCTTCCGTGTGAATATTGCCGAACCGACAACATCATGGACATTGAGTACTTTACGGATAACAACGATGCAGTGTGCAGGGAATGCGGACGAGATTTAATCTAGATACTCACCTTATACTGGGAACCAAAGGGAGAGGCCTGAAGCCAGGACTCTCCTTTAAGTCAGGTTACTTTGAAGGTGTCGCGTTTGCCAGCCCGCCCCCAATCGACAGGGTCTCCTAACCAAATGATTACAGGGTATTATGAAGACTGAAACCTCTCTCCAAAACAGGTATCTTCATAAGTCTGCGTAGGAGATTTTCCGCAACCGGTTTCGTTCTAACGTCCAGTGCTCTAAGGAGGGAAGCTTTTGTCGATCGAGTTTGGAAAAGCAGGACGTATCAATAGACTAGGCTCGCTGCTAAAAAACCTATCCCGGGAAGAGGTTTTGGAAGCAGTAAGTAGGTTTGAAAAACTTGGTAGAAAGGTTGACTCCTTCGATGAATCCAGTCGATATGATCTGATCATCAACGGCAAAGCATACCCCCCGAAAGCTGTATTCGGATTGGCAGCTTCAGCGCATCTCAACTTCGACGTAAAATCACAACACTTTGTTGGTGGCGAAGCTTCTGCCTCCTTTCGTATCCTCCAGCGCCTTGGATTTGAGATCAAACCGAAAACTTACAGGCCAGGACGAAAAGAGGGCTTAATCCTCCACGGAAATTATTCCAGGAGGGATGCGTGGAAGATTCTGGGGGAAGGCGATACTTTTCGAGCAGGTAGCGGCACTTGGGGACTTCAAGGAATAATCAGAGACCGCCCATTGCCAGGTGATGCGGTACTGTTCGTGACCCTGGGATCATACGAGGGCAACCAATATGAAGACGCCGTTACAGAAGATGGGGCCTTGATTTGGAAGTCCCAGGCAGAGCAAACCCAAGCTTCTCCGGCAGTGAGACAACTGGTTGCCCATGATGAAACACGCAATTTGGTATGTCTGTTTCTTCGTACCGAAGAGAGCGCTCCTTACACCTACTTCGGACCACTCTCATTCAGGGAGTGGGACCCTGCCTCAGAAAAACCGGTACACATTGTGTGGAATATCCTCAACTGGCCGCTTCCAGAAGGATTGGCATCGAAAATCGGGCTTGCGCTTACCCCTGCCCTTTCGCCGACTTACCAACCAATCGAGAATGATATTCCGAGCTCTCTAACTGAAACGGCACCTCCTGATAGGTCCAAGTCAAAGAGCGGCAAAGGGAACGGCAATGCTTATGGAAATACAGACTGGGCGGAGCGTGAGGCGCGAAACCGTCAGCTTGGTTTAGCTGGAGAGCGACTGGTCATTCAGAAAGAAATAGATCACCTCGTTGCGGAAGGTAGAGAGGACCTGGCGAATAGTGTCGAACACACAGCCACCGTGAACTCTGCGGCCGGTTACGACATCCGATCGTTCGACTCGCAAACTGGACAAGAAAAATACATTGAGGTGAAGACCACGACTGGGGATTTGAACACCGATTTCTTCATCTCCTCGAACGAGATCTCGAAGGCAGAGGAGTACGGAGAGTCTTACTGGATATATAGAATCTACGACTTTGCAGCGGGAAGGCCGGCGCGATTCTACCGAGTATCTGGGAACGTCACGAAGAACTTTGATCTAGTGCCCACAGCCTTTCGAGCTACGCGGAAATTTTAGTGTCCAGTGTCTCCTAAATTTATGTACTTAGGAGACTGGAGTAGAAGGCGCTGGATGGGTTTTGGGCTTTCCACTAAACCTGTTCGTTAGATCGGGGGTAAGTCAGTTTACTCACTGGTGAGACTTTTCATTCAAGCAGTACGATCCGGCTACCGTATCTATTCTCTAGCATCCAAGTACGGTTGTATTTTTCGGATCGATTGTTGATGTTTCCCAGCAGGTTATTCTGAACCCATTTGGAATCTGGGAAAGCCACTTCCTTTGCCGTTCCAGATCTATCATTAACGTAAATATCCCTCTCCACAAACTGTTGCAAATGCTGCTTATCGCTAAAAAATCTGGCACGTGTTCTTGGATATTTTTTATAGAAACTTTTCGCGATATCAATCAGATCGCCTTGCCTTACAGTGACTGGTACCACCAAGACCTTGAACTTCCAAGTTTCGTCGGGGAATAGCATATGGCTGATTTCATAATCGCCCCATACCTCTACCTGGAACCCAGCCAGTTTCAACTTCCCTTCAAGAACGTCCTCCGCATGAGAATAAGCGCATAACAAAAACAAAAGCACGCCCATGGCCACACCTTTCATGATCCCACTCCTTTGGTTTCATTCATATCTGACGCTCAGGCACAGCAGCAAATGATCAGCTGTATCTGATGCCCGGCAACCATCGACCTTGTGTAAATGCGATGGCTTTAGCCACATGGCTTGATCGCTTAACTCTTTGATTAATCGGCAGGTAAGTGTTGAGGTAAATTTAGATCTGGCCATTACTCCTTAGCCGTATACCTTTGCATTCCCCCAAGCCAACCTCAACCGCCTATTGCTCTAACTGATCTATCCAATACTTCGTGGCTGCAGTTTGCTCCTGATCCAGGAGATCTTTCCGAATACTTTGTTTTTTCTTTTGAACGTCTACAAGCATCGTCTGGACCAGATCTTCGAATTGCACTTTCATTGACTCATTTGAGTCAGATTTGTTGGCTGTGAAAATGCCGCTGTAACTAGCCAGCTCATATTTGTACAGAGAACTCAGTGTGGCCTGGTCCCATTCCAGCTTGCCAAAATCAGCCACACTGACTGACAACTCTGCGGAAACCGCACAAGCATTAACAGAAGGAATTCCAAAGCCAAGTGCTTGAATCCAAACGGTGGGAGCAAAGGCTTTTGTATCTTCTCCCGTATAAGTTTCGTACCCGCTTCGGATTAGTTGAAGTTCGATCGAGTTTTTCACGGCCGAGATGTTGGTCCAACACCCATCGCTAACCTGATCTGACACCTCAACATTTAAACCATCGGCATTGTGAAGCTTGAGCCAACCCAAGTCGTGACCAAATATGACAGCATCAAGCGTTTTCTGATCTTGAGCATTGGTAGTCAATGAAACGAACAAGAAAAAAGATGCGAATAAGAGTTTCAAAACTTTCACGATCAATCCTTTGAAATCTGAAATTGTCTAGATAACCCTAGTAGTAGATTGAAAGTTTTGCACGACCTTTGATCTCGGTAGCCAGCCTCGCTCAAAGGTTATTTCGGTAACGTGTACATGCCATATCGCGGTAGGCCTTACTCTTTTCGCTACCGTCCTTGCTAAACTCGGCCTGCCAGAATTCACATAGCTCACGATTCTTCTGAACCATTGCCCGCCGCTGCTCTGCCTCTCTCTGTGCAGCAGCCTGCCTGCGCTCTCGATCCTTCTGAGCGTTTTCCCACTGCTGCTGTAGATCACGAGAGGGCTGGCTAGGCGCCGGTATCGTTATTGGAGGGAATTCTTTTGAAAGTTGCTCGTCTAATTTCTCTCCCATGAAGTCGGTCATGGAATCGAAAACCACGAAAAAAATCAGCCAGCCAATAATGCTGATGATGACCCACGACACAATATTGGCGACTACTACTGCCGAAAACACCTTAAACCAGGACATCGTTCACTCCATTGAAACAACGATAGGAAGCTTACCGAAAGTGTCAACGAAGTGTCCACGCAGTTGTGTTCACGTGTGGCTTTGAGTGGAGCTAGATCTATATAAGCAACTGATTTGAGATGAATAGTGGACGTCTGTGTTGCTTCTAAGTCCGACGGCATCGGGTTCAATTCCCGCCGTCTCCACCAAACACCAAGAGAAAAGCCCCGGCCTCCGGGGCTTTTTTCGTTCTGCCCCGCCACCTTTACTACCAACGCCTTTGACCCCAACTTAATGAATCCTCAACACAATCCGGTTATGGTCACCCCATAATCTTCGTATCCATCAACCGGATTCCATCACCCCATGACCCAACCGCCCGCCAACCTCAGCCAACTGCTCCAACGCCTACGGGACCAGACCGAGGGCCAGGACCAGGTGTCCATCGGCGATCTGCTGGCGGCGGTGGGTCAGCGTTCGTTCGGGCCGATTGTGCTGGTGGCCGGGCTGATCGTGGTTGCGCCCTTGATTGGCGACATTCCCGGGGTGCCGACCCTGTTGGGCTTGGTGGTGCTGTTGACCCTGGGCCAATTGCTGTTTCGACGGGAGACCATCTGGCTGCCCCACAAGCTGACGCACCGGCGGGTCGGCCGGGACAAGCTGATGAAGGGTCTGGACTGGATGGCGAAGCCGGCCCGGTTCGTCGATCGCTGGAGCCGGCCGCGGCTGACCTGGCTGGTGCGAGGGCCGGGGCGCTATCTGATGGCGATCATCTGCATGCTGGTGGCGGCCGCGATGCCGGCCATGGAAGTGGTGCCGTTCAGTGCCAACGGCGGCGGTCTGGCGCTGATGGTGTTTGGCATGGCCATGGTCGCCCGGGATGGCCTGCTGGCCTTGCTGGGCATGGTGCTGACCGGCGGCACGCTCTGGTTTGTGCTGGCCGGGCTCATGGGATCCTGATCTCGGCCGTTACCCTTCCTAAAGCACGATCACCATTTGAAACAATGTGATAGCGCCGGTTACCAAAGCCGGCTGCTATAATTTTCGGTCTTCGGCACACGCCATGGAACCGACTCGACTACCGACCAAAAGGATCCCGTTGTATGTCCAGCAAAACGAAACAGGCCCAGAAGTTACTGCTGTTTCGGCTGTCAGGCGCCCGGCAGTTTGGCATAGGCACCCTGAAGATTCGGGAGATCCTGCCGTTCATGCGGCTGAACAAGCTGCCCCATAGCCATCACGCGGTGATCGGCACGGCGACCTTCCGGGGCTCTGCGGTACCGGTGATTGATATGGCCGCGGCGGTGGGTGGTACGCCGCTGTCGCGGGAAGAGCGGGACAAGGCGTCGATCATCATCACCGACATCCAGCGCCAGGAGATCGGGTTCCTGGTGCGCGGGGTCGAGAAGATCATCGAGACCGACTGGAAACAGGTCATGCCACCGCCCAAGGCCCTGGGCAGCAGCGCGTTCATCACCGGACTGCTGGACGTGGAGGGCGACATCATCCAGTTGCTGGATGTCGAGCTGCTGCTGGCCATGGTCTACCCGCAATCCCTGGTGCCCGAGGAAGTCAGCCTCACCGATGTCCAAAGCGAGACCCTGAAGGCGCTCAACATCCTGCTGGTGGACGATTCCCAGGTAGCCCGCAAGCAGCTGTCCGATGCCCTCGACAGCAAGGCCATCTCCTACCAGGTCACCTCCAACGGCGATCAGGCGTTGCAGATCCTGCTGCGGGATGACGAACTGGGCCGGCCCATCGACATCCTGGTCAGCGACATCGAGATGCCCGGGCTGGACGGCTACGAACTCACCTTCAATGTCCGCGACCACGGCAGCCTGAAGCAGCCGTACGTCATCCTGCATACATCCCTGAACAGCGAGATGAGCCTGAGCTACGCCAACCAGGTGGGGGCCAACGAGGCCCTGACCAAGTTCGACGCCCGGGAGCTGCTCCAGGCCATGCTCCGGGGCGCCGAACAGGCCCGCTGATCAGCCCTCGCGCACCAGGCTCTGGTGCAGGTCGGCGAAGAAGGCTTCGGTGTCCTTGCGGATGTCCTGCAGGGTGGCCAGCCACTCGTCCTGGTACTTGTCGTAGGTTTGCGCGCTCAGCTGGGTGAAGCGCTCACCGGTTTCCGCCAGGGTACGACTGGTCTTGGCCAGGACCTCCATGGTCGGCTCTTCCAGCGCTTCCACTTCCCGCTCCAGGCTCATGGACGCCTGCTCAAGGATGATCCGGTCCTGGGGCGGCGCCGAGTCCTCGTCCTCAATGGCCTCGTTGATCGACTCCTCCAGCGCTTCGATTGCCTCCTGCAGGCGCTCGGCGAAGGTCTCAATGGCCGCCTTGGCTTTGGACTCCATGTCGGCGGAGTACTGCTCCAGCTGCCGTGCCAGTTCGTTCATGCGGGCTTCCAGATCGTCGGAGGAAGACGAAAAGCTGGCCGCCAGCTTCTCGCCCAGGCGATTGAGCTCGCCCATCAGGCTGGACAGCGGAGACGGGTTCAGCAGGGTGTCGGTGGTCCGCTGGTAGTCCACCTGCCAGCCCTCCACGCCGTCCACCAGGTAGGTCAGCAGTTCCCGGGGTTGGCCGTTGGGCGCGTCCGGAGCCGGCACCCGGGTAACGATGGTGGCCTCACCCTCGTCGATCACCACCCGGCCAAAACTTGGCTGGGCGCCGGTCCAGTCCCCGGCGATGGCGTCAAAATCCGCCGGAACACTGAGGGTGGAGAACTCCATCACCTCGTCGGTGTCGTTCTCGGCCACCGCCTGCCAGAACGCCTCGGCGACTTCCTGGGGCGTCTCCGGTCCGGAGCAGCCGGCCAGGAACACCAGAGTGAACAGTGCCGGCAGGGCACGAAACAGGGACAGGGTCATACACACGCATCCTGAATTGATGAATCAGGCTGCCATTCTACCGCGCCTTGAGCTGGCAGGTCAGGTCCGCCAACTCTTCGTCGAACACCCTGCGGTTCTCGCTGTAGTCCACCGGCACATCCACCAGGTGCACCCCACCCTGGGCCAGCGCCTGCGCCAGGGTCGGGCGCAGGTCGGCCACCCCGGTCACACGGTGGCCATGGGCCCCATAGGCATCGGCGTAGGTGACAAAATCCGGGTTGCTGTAATCCAGGCCAAAATTCTGGAAGCCTTCCTGGGCCTGCTTCCATTTGATCATGCCGTAGGCGCTGTCGTTGATGATCAGCACCACCAGGTTGAGCTTCAGCCGCACCGCGGTTTCCAGCTCCTGGCTGTTCATCATGAAACCGCCGTCGCCGCAGATGGCCATCACCTTCAGGTTCGGCTGCAGCATGGCCGCCATCATGGCGCTGGGCAGGCCGGCGCCCATGGAGGCCAGGGCGTTGTCCAGCAGCACGGTGTTGTTGTCGTAGGCCGGGTAATTGCGGGCAAACCAGAGTTTGTACATGCCGTTGTCCAGGGCGATGATGCCGTCCTCCGGCATCACCCTGCGGACATCGCTGACGATGCGCTGGGGCACCACCGGGAAACGGTCGTCGTCGGCCCGGTCCTGCAGGTGCCGGTCGACCGCGGCCTTGACCTCCATGAACCGGCTGAAATCGTGATTGCCGCAGTGGCCGCAATGCTCGGCCAGGTACTCCACGCTGTTGGCGATGTCGCCCACCACCTCGTGCTGGGGAAAGTACACCGGGTCGACATCGGCGCCGCTGAAATTCACGTGGATGACCTGCTTGCCGCCCGGGCGCATGAAGAAAGGCGGCTTCTCGACCACGTCGTGTCCGACGTTGATCACCAGGTCGGCGTGGTCGATGGCGCAGTGCACGAAGTCGCCGCTAGAGAGGGCGGCGTTGCCCAGGTAGCGGGGGTGACGCTCGTCCACCACGCCCTTGCCCATCTGGGTGGTGAAGAACGGGATGTTGGTGACGTTCACCAGGTGAATCAGCGCCTGGGACACCCGCTTGCGGTTGGCACCGGCGCCAATCATGATCAGCGGGTGCCGGGCCTGGCGCAGCATGTCACAGGCCATCTCCAGGCTTTTTTCGCTGGCGCTGGGCCGGCGGGCATCACTGGGCTCGAAGATGTGGGTGTCCGGGTCCGCGGTTTCCGCGGCGATGTCCTCGGGCAGCTCCAGGTGCACGGCCCCGGGCCGCTCCTCGGAGGCCAACCGGAAGGCTTCGCGAATCTTGGCCGGAATGGTGTTGGCGTTGCTGATCTGCCGGGTGTACTTGGTGAGCGGACGCATCAGGTCCACCACGTCCAGGATCTGGAACAGCCCCTGCTTGGAGGATTTGATCGGCTTCTGGCCGGAGATCATCAGCATCGGCATGCCGCCGAGCTGGGCGTAGGCGGCGGCGGTGACCAGGTTGGTCGCGCCCGGCCCCAGGGTCGACAGGCACACCCCCACCCGGCCGGTCAGCCGCCCGTAGGTGGCGGCCATGAACCCGGCCGCCTGTTCATGGCGGTTGAGTATCAACTCGATGTTGGAGGTACGCAGAGCCTCCAGCAGGTCGAGATTCTCCTCGCCGGGTACCGCGAAGACGTAGCGCACGCCCTCGTTTTCCAGCGCCTGGATGAACAGTTCGGCGCCGGTGCGCCCGCCTGAAGTTGGCTCATTCGCCATTCCTGCCCCCTGTGCCAAAGCCGATGGAGCCGGTCGGGGCCATTAGGCCCCGCCGGAATGCTCTTGCTAGCTTAGTACGTTGTGAATGGCGGACGGATGTTTGCGGCGCCGACCTAGCCGGACAGCGAGCCTTCCGCCTCCAGTGAGCCGGTGGGCACCCGGCCGTCGCCCCAGCTGCGGTGAACGCCCTCGATCACCCGCCGGAGTTCGTCCTCGCCCACATCCGCCGGTTCGCCCCGCTCAAGCGGGTCGAAGTGGTAAATGTAGAGGCGGGAGGTGAACTGCTCGAACGGCAGCGAGGATTCGCCAAACCGCTCGCCATTGCCGGAGGTGCTGACTTTCACATCATCGCCCCAGTTCTGGCCGCTGTCGTTGTTGGGGTTGAAGAAGTACACCCGCATCTGGTTTTCCGGGTCCAGGGCGACCCGCAGCAGGGTGATGGCGTGCCAGCCGATGAAACGGGCGGCGCTGTCGGTGACGGCAATGCCCGCCGGTTGCGGATGGATCAATGGCTGGTTGCCGTTGTAGAAGGGGTGATAGCTGGCGTAGAAGTGGCGGATGAAGCCTTCCAGATCGGCCAGGTTGCCGGTTTCCACGTCCACGTTGATGGCGAAGCCGCGCCCGGCGGACCAGCCGTGGAACTCCGGGTTAACCCAGCGGTGCGGGTCACCTTCACGTTCGGCAACCATGCGGCCCATCTCGGCGTAGATGCGATCCAGATGCGGCACCACCACCAGGGACACCGGGTCCAGGTCCAGGGTCACCTCGGAGGCCACGCCACCCTGACTGCGCGCCGACGACACCGGCTTGCCCTCGAAGTGCATGATGATTTCGTTGTCGCGCGCGGCCCAGGCCACCATCTGCAACAGGTAGTCGGGGTCGTTGTAGGCCCACATGGACAGCGCCCGTGCCGACTGGCAGGTGGGGTTGTTGCCCTGCCCCACTCCCAGAGGCTGGCCCAGCATATTCAGCACCCCCTGGATCAGCCAGGCGGCGGGCTGCGGGTGGTAGCCGTAGGCCAGTTGCAGCCGTTCCCGGGCGTGCGGGCACAGCGACAACCGGGCCTGGCGCCAGAGCGCCGGAGCCACCGGCGGCTGGTACAGAATGCCCCGCTCCAGCAACAGCGCCAGACCGTACAGCCCCTGGGCCGTCTCCGGGTAAATGCCTTCCTGGATCAGGGTATGCACCAGCTCCCGGTAACACAGCAGGCAGTCCCGGCCGGTGCTGGACAGGCCCAGGGCTTCGGTCAGCAGGGTGTCCTGGTCACTCAGGATGAAACGCACGAAGCTGGCGTGGTAAGGCGACACCAGACCGGTGTCGTGCATGGAGCGGGCGAAGCCGGTGGCCTCATTCTGCAGGGCCTGGGCGTCCATGGATTCGAGCCGCTGCTCGTACACCACCACGCCCGGGTCCTCGCTGCAGGCCCGGGTCGGGCCGTAGAGGCTGGAGATCAGCCGATCGGCACCGCGGCCGGCGCCGCCCAGATCCGCCTCGGGATCGGCCCGGCAGATGGCAATCTGGGTGATCATCTTGCGCACGTCGGAGACCTGGATCGGCCGTTGCTGCAGGATGCGCCAGATCTCCTCGATCAGGCTGTCGATCACGTGCTCGTAGCCAATGTGGTGGGCCACGTACTGCACCACCGACTGGCTGATCAGGGCCAGCTTGCCCTGCTCCCGCTCGGCCTCTCCGGTCATGCCAAACAGCAGGCCCAGGTTGATGGCCAGCACCTGGGTCAGATAATGATGGGCCTGCTCCGCCGACACCGACGGATGCAGGTAGTTGCCCCGCGCCACCGCCAGCAGGCGCAGTTCGCTGAACGCCTCGATCACCACGGTGTCGGCGTTCTGGCTCTGCAGCGAGTGGGTGGTCAGCGAGGGTAGAAGAATGGCAGGTTCGGCCCAGTCGGTGCCCAGGTAGACGCCGGCCAGCTCAAGGCGCTCGGCGCGCTCCTCGATGGCCTGGCAGCCGTCCGGTTGCAGCAGCACCCGGCGGGCAATGTCGAACACGCGCGGGAGCTTGCCGGCCTTGGCGAACGGCCGACTCTCCTCCAGTGCCTGGATGGCGTCATCCAGGCGTTGCACCAGCTTGTCGAAGTTGACCGCCGGCGCCGCGCTGCCCGGTTGGTTATCGTTCAAGCGACGTTCCTCAGGGCCTGCACCAAACCCATTTGTGGTTAAGACGTGGCCTGATTATACATAGAAATCCAGTTCCTCCTGATGTTTCAGGAGGTCCCGCATGACGTACGGATCGTCCCCGTAGAAATACACCAGCCCCCAGTGGGTGCCGAATGCGGTGCGCTTGGTGACGGTTTCCTCCAGCGGCGGCGTCAGCTCGTGGGACTCGAAATACTCGTGGTTTTCGGTCTCCTCCGGCACTTCCAGCTTGCTGACCACGCGCCGACGCGGGTACACCCCGAAACAGCCGGCATAGCCCTTGGCGTCCACCACTTCCCGCGGGAAGAAGGCCTTGATCTCCTCCTCGGTGGTTTTCGGGTCGAAGGACAGGATCAGGCCCTGGTAAGCGTTGAAGCCGTAGGCCCGCTCCAGCAGCTCAAACACCTTGAAGCCTGGCGGCCGATAGGCAACCTCGCCAAAGTACATGGTGCTGTCGCTGGTGACGAAGTACTCGGGGTGGACAAACCCGAACTCGATGTCGAAGGTCTTGATCAGCTTCTCGATCTCGCCCCGAATCTGGTCCCGGTACTTCTCCAGGTCCGGCGTCGCCGGCACGAACACCGAGTAACCCAGGGTGACGTACTCGGAAATGTTCAGGAAGGCGATCTTGCCGTTGTGGATCCAGGCTTCGACGGCAAACTCCCAGCCGTCCAGGTGGGACTCCATCAGCACCGGGAATTCTTCGTCGGGGATGGTGTCGACCTCGTCCGGGGTCCGGATGACCCGGTGGCCAAGGCAGCCGGCCTTGTCGAACGCCTTGAGGTGGATGGGATCGTTCGGGTCCCCGTCCAGTTTCAGCAGGGTCTGGTTGACCCGTTTCAAAAAGCGGATGACATCGCCCTTGTCGTGGGCTTCCTCGAAGATGCCGACCCGGATGCCACCCAGCTGGGCCCGGCGCTTCATCAACGCCTTGTCCCGCAACAGCATGGCCTGGCCGAACAGCTTGGGCTTGTCCATCAGCACCGAGTTGATGGCGCCGGCCCATTCCACGGTTTCCTCAAACAGGGGAATCGCGACGTTGACCCCCATGTCCTTCAGGGTCTGGGCAATTTCCACGGAACGGTCGTTCAGACGCTCAAAGTTCCATGGCACATAGGGGATGCTGTGTTCCTTGCAATAAGCCTCGGCCCAGTCGGGCGCGACCACCACATACCGCCGGTCAAATTTGTCGGCCGCCTCAACCGCATTCAGGCTCCAGCCGAGCAGGGCCACGTAGCCCTTTTCCGGATTGTATTTTTGGTCGCTCATAGGCTATCTCCTTTGCATGGGGGTTTACCTTAAACCTATGCGTTTACTCGGAAATCGCAAATCGAGCCGACGTTTTCAGGCCAAAAAGCACTGGGGCCGCAGGTTTGAAAACCAGCGGCCCCAGTGCTTCTGTGCTTTTTATACCGATTAGTAATATCAGCGCAGTTTCAGCGTGGACAGGGTCCGTTCCCGTACGTGGGTCAGCAGTTCCTCGTCCTCGACCAGGGACTGGCCATAGGACGGGACCAGCTCTTTCATCCGCGCCTGCCACTCGGGGGAGGCAAACTTCTCGGGGAAACAGCGCTCGAGCACATCGAGCATCGCGTTGGCCGCGGTCGAGGCCCCGGGCGAGGCGCCCAGCAGGGCGGCCAGGGTGCCGTCCTGGGCGGCGACGATTTCGGTGCCGAATTCGAGCTTGCCGCCACCGCCTTCCACCTGCTTGATGATCTGCACCCGCTGGCCGGCCATCTTCAGTTCCCAGTCCTCTTCACGGGCGTCCGGGAAGAAATTGCGCAGGGAGGCAACCCGGTCGCTGTGGGACTGGAACACCTCGCCGATCAGGTACCGGGTCAGGTCCATGTTGCTCTTGCTCACCGACAGCATCGGGCGCAGGTTGGTGGGCTTGACCGAGCCGAACAGGTCGAACACCGAGCCCTGCTTCAGGAAGCGGGTGGTGAAGCCAGCGAAGGGCCCGAACAGCAGGGCCGGCTCGCCATTGATGATGCGGGTATCCAAGTGCGGCACCGACATGGGCGGCGCACCGATGGGCGCCTTGCCATACACCTTGGCGTGGTGCTGCTCGACGATCTCGGGCTTGCGGCACACCAGCCACTGGCCGCTGACCGGGAAGCCCCCGTAGCCGCGGGCTTCGTCAATGCCGGATTTCTGCAGCATCGGCAGGGCGCCACCGCCGGCTCCCAGGAACACGAACCCGGCTTCCAGCTTGGTCAGCTCGCCGGTCTTCTGGTTGCGGACCCGGACCTTCCAGCGGCCGTTGTCACGCTGGTCGATGTAGTGCACCGGGCTGCTCAGCATCAGCTCGAAGTTAGGCTGGCTCTCCAGGTACTCGACCATGCTGCGGGTCAGGGAACCAAAATCGACGTCGGCGCCGTGCTTGATGCGCGTGGCGGCGACCCGCTGCATCGGATCCCGGTGCTGGACCACCAGCGGCATCCACTGTTCCAGCTCGTCCGGGGACTCGGTGTATTCCATCTCCCGGAACAGGTGATGGGCGCTCAGGCGTTCGAAGCGGCGTTTCAGGAAGGCCACGTCTTTCTCACCCCAGACAAAGCTCTGGTGCGGGGTGCGGTTGATGAAGCTTTCCGGCTCGGGCAGAACGCCCTGCTCCACCAAGTAGGACCAGAACTGCAGCGACACTTCGAACTGGGCGTTGATCTTGAGCGCCCGTTCGATGGCCACGTCCCCGTCGTCGGTTTCCGGCGTGTAGTTCAGTTCGCAATACCCGGCGTGGCCGGTGCCTGCGTTGTTCCATCCGTCGGTGCTTTCATGGGCAACGTGGTCAAGACGCTCCACCATGACGATGTCCAGGGACGGATCCAGCTGCCTGAGCATCATGCCGAGGGTGGCGCTCATGACGCCACCGCCGACCAGCACTACGTCTGCCTGTCTTGCGGCCATTGGTCTATACCCTAACTAGTAGTAAGCCTGTGCGCTCCCCCACGATCAGCAGAAGAGCCTGTCGAAAGCCGGTCAGACGCATGGTTGAAGGCGCCGCCGTGTGCTTCCGGTCTGAATGTGGGCGCAATTATCCCGATTTTCGCCGAAAGAATAAATTGCGAATGTCAATCGTTGCGCCTTTGCTGTGGCGGCTCGCTGATGTTTTGCTGCCGTCACTTGCACTTACGGACAGTGGAGAGTGTCGGGGCAAAAGACTAAACTCCCGCCACAACCGGGCCATTCGTCCGGTGTCTGCCTAATCTGGACGGAACGATCCGATGTCTGCCCTGGAAACTGTGCTGATTGTGCTTGCTGTTCTGGCGCTGCTTGGCGTCATCTTTGAGGATGTCATTCACATCAACAAAGCCAAGATCACGCTGTTCTTTGGCACCCTGAGCTGGATTCTTCTCTTTCTGGCCAGCGATGGTCAGGGTGAAACCGCCGCCATTGCCAGCGGCCTTGCCGAAAGCATTGCCGAAATCGCGGGGCTGTGGCTGTTCCTGGTCGCGGCCATGACCTTCGTCGCTTACCTGAACAAGAAAGGGATGATCGAAAATCTGATCTACCTGGTCATGCCGACCCAGGTGAGCGAACGGAAGCTGTTATTTCTGACCGGACTTTTCTGCTTCATTTTCTCCTCTTTGGCAGACAATATCACCGCGACGTTAGTCTCATGCTCGCTCATCCTGTCACTCGATCTGGAGCTGAAAAAACGCCTTCAGTTCGTCACCCTGGTCGTCTTCGCGGTGAACTCCGGCGGCGTCTCGCTGATCACCGGCGACGTCACTACCCTCATGATTTTCCTGGCGGATAAGGTGGAAATCCTGACCCTGCTGACCCTCGCTGTGCCGGCCTCGATCACCGTCTTTGTGCTCGCCGTGCTGCTGTCCCGGGGCCTGACCGGCACCGTGGTCCTGACCGCCCGTAAGAACGAGATCCGCCCGGTGGATACGGTGATCGGCCTGCTGTTTTTGTTAACAATCCTGAGCACCATCGCCGGCAATGCCCTGTTCGGCATTCCCCCGGTGCTGACCTTCCTGTTCGGGCTGTCGATCATGTTCCTGGTATCCCGGTTCATGAGCGACGACTCGGACCTGGACCCGATTCTCGAATACATCCGTATCATCGAATTCGATACTCTGCTGTTTTTCCTGGGCATTCTGTTGCTGGTGGGCATGCTCAAGGAAATCCAGGCGCTGCAGTCGCTGGTGGCCATCTACGATGTGCTGCCGCCGCTGTACGCCAACTATCTGATGGGGATCTTCTCGGCGGTGATCGACAACGTGCCGCTGACCGCCGCCCTGCTCAAGGCCGGCATCACCATGAGCCCGGGTGAATGGATGGGGCTGACCTACGCGGTCGGCGTCGGCGGCTCGCTGCTGATCATCGGCTCGGCCGCCGGGATCGTGGCCATGAGCAAGATCCCGGGGCTGACCTTCGGCGCCTACATGCGGTATCTTGCCCACCTTTTGACGGCCTACACCCTGGGTTACGCCGGTGTGTTCATGCTCGGACGGTTCATCAACTGAGGTTTTTCTATGCTAATGGCAATGGGCGCAATCGTCGCCGGTCTGGTTCTGCTGGTCTGGAGCGCGGACAAGTTTGTGGAAGGGGCCGCGGCCACCGCCAAGCACCTGGGCATGCCCACACTGCTGATCGGCATGGTGATCATCGGTTTCGGTACCTCCGCGCCGGAACTGGCGGTGTCCGCCATGGCGGCCGCCGACGGCAACCCGGGCCTGGCCCTCGGTAACGGTTACGGCTCCAACATCACCAACATTGCGCTGATTGTCGGCCTGACCGCGGTGATCGCGCCCATCGCGGTGCACTCCCAGGTTATCCGCAAGGAACTGCCGCTGCTGATGGTACTGACCCTGATTGCTGGCGCCCAACTGATCGACGGCCAACTGACCCGACTGGACGGCGCCGTGCTGCTGGCGGTGTTCGCCGGGGTCATGGGCTGGTCGATCTACCAGGGTCTGCAGGGCAAGGATGACTCCCTGGGCGGCGAGGCCGACGCCGAAGTGATTGCTCACCCCATGCCTCTGAAAACCGCGTTGATCTGGGTGGCGGTTGGCCTGGTGCTGCTGGTGATCAGCTCCCGGCTGCTGGTCTGGGGTTCGGTGACCATCGCCCAGGCCCTGGGCGTCAGCGACCTGATCATCGGGTTGACCATCGTCGCCATCGGCACCTCGCTGCCGGAACTGGCGTCCGCCCTGGCCGCGGTCAAGAAGAACGAACACGACCTGATCCTCGGCAACATCCTCGGCTCCGGCCTGTTCAACACCCTGGCGGTGGTCGGCCTGGCCGCCGCCATCGAGCCGCTCAAGGTCGACCCGGAAGTGCTGTACCGGGACTGGACCCTGATGCTGGCGCTGACCGTGGGCCTGCTGTTGATGGGCTACGGCATGACCGCCGGGCGCAAGGTCATCAGCCGGCTGGATGGCTCCATCCTGCTGGTCGTGTACATCGCCTACACCGGCTACCTGCTGTCCACGGTAGTGGCCGCCTCCACCGCCTGACCGGGCCAACTCCGGCGACGCCGCGCTACTCGGCTTCGCCGTTCCCCAACAGGGTTTCCAACCGGCCCCGGACGTCGGTCATGACCTGCGCCAGGTCGGCCTTGGTCTTGCCGGCGGTGTCCAGCGGCTCCCCGACCCGTACCTCCACCGGCTGCCCCAGGTTGATCTGCCAGGTGCGCGCCGGCAGCACCCGGTGAATGCCACGCACCGCCACCGGCACAATCACCGCCTCGGTATCCAGGGCCAGGTGAAAGCAGCCCTTCTTGAACGGCAGCAGCTTGCCATCGGGCGAGCGGGTTCCCTCCGGCGCGGCCCAGAGCACGATGCCGCTTTCCATCATGGCGCGGGCGCGCTCCAGGTCCTTCACCGCTCGTTGGCGATGGGACCGGTCCACCGACGGGAATTCCGCCGCGCGCATGGCCTGCCCCAGCAGCGGGATACTGAACAGCTCCTTTTTCGCCAGCATGCGGATGGAGCCGGGCAAGGACACAAAGGTGACCGGAATGTCGTAGTGGCTGGCGTGGGTGCACATGATGATGTACCGGCGGCCGTCGCTGAAGTCCGGCACCGCGCCGCGCACCGCCAGGCTGGCCCGCACCAACCGCAGCAGGGCTGCCGACCACTCCCGACAGTACTTGTCCACAATGGGCCGATCGAGCTTGCCAAACAACGCCCGCAACAGAATCAGCAGCGAATACAGCGCGGTCAGGCCCACGCTGCCCAGCACCACCCCGGCACGCCGCAGCAGGGTCGCGGATTCGGTCAGCGGGTTCATTTTCAGTCGGATCATCGGGTCAGCACCGTCGGTCGGAAATGGCCGGTGGCCCATCGGGTTGAGGGCCGGCGTTCAGCGGCGCAGTATAGTCGCTAATCCAGGGAGGGGTTAATGCGCCAAATGGCGGAGAAAAGGGCCGATCTGGCAATAAAAAACGGGGCATTGGCCCCGTTTTTTATTAGCTGTTTTCCTGGAACACCATGGCGATGGAGTTCAGGCAGTAGCGCTTGCCGGTGGGCGGCGGACCGTCCGGGAAAACGTGGCCCAGATGGCTGTCGCAGCGAGGGCAGCGGATCTCGGTCCGGGTCATGCCCAGGCTGCTGTCTTCCAGGTACCGGATGTGCTCCGGATCGTAGGGCTGGAAGAAGCTCGGCCAGCCGGTGCCGGAATCGAACTTGGAGTCCGAACTGAACAGCGGCAGGTCGCACAGGCGGCAGTGATAGGCGCCGGCCAGTTTATTGTCCAGCAGGGTGCCGCAGAACGGGTGCTCGGTACCGTGGTCCAGCAGGACCTTCCGCTCCTCCGGCGTCAGATCGGCGGCTTTCTCGTCAATCTCCGCCTGCGTTAGCGGTGTCAGGTCGTAACCTGCAGCAGAAACGCTCATGGAATGCCTCCTCAGGCCTCGTTGTCGTCGGCTGCGCCGGAAGGGTCATCGGCGTATTCCGGCTTCAGCCGATCGCTGTAGTTTTTCACCAGTTTTTCCATTTTCGGCGCTGCAACCGCCATGATGTATGGCTGATACGGATTCCGGGCGGCGAAGTTCTGGTGGTAATCCTCGGCCCGGTAAAACGCCTCCAGCGGTTCCAGCGTCGTCACGATCGGATCGGGGTAGACACCCGCGGCGTCGAGCTGACGCATGTAAGCCTCGGCCACCTGTTTCTGTTCCGGCGTCTCGTAGAAGACGGCGGAACGGTACTGGGTGCCCCGATCGTTACCCTGGCGGTTGAGCTGGGTCGGATCGTGAGCGACCGAGAAGAATACCTTAAGCAGCTCGCCAAAACTGACTTTTGCCGGCTGGTAGTGGATATCCACTACCTCGGCGTGGCCGGTGGTGCCACTGCAGGTGGCCTCGTAGTTGGCGGTGTCGGCACTGCCGCCGGAATAGCCGGCTTCCACCTTGGTGACACCGTCCATGGCGCTGAACACCGCCTCCACGCACCAGAAGCAGCCGCCCGCCAGTACCAGCCGGGCCTCATCGCCGCTCTGGGGCAGGTCCTGCTCGGGGTCGGGGAAGCGGCTGCGGGGCACGTTCAGCCCGGGAATATCGCACGATGTGGCCATGATGTCCTCGTCGATCGGAATGGGTGTGGTTGCGTCGTTTTATGCTTCAGATTGTGGCTGGTACGACCGGCTTTTGCCAATGGCCCAGTCCGCCGGGGCGAACATGAACATTGCTCCCGGGCGGTTGCATACCCTGCCAGCGGGACCATACTGAAACACAGGGTTGCCACTTTGCGATGTGACAGTGGCCCGTTCGGCATATCAAGGACAGAGACATGACGGCAAGGGCTCGCACACCCAAGAATCAGGATGAGCTCCTGGAATACCGGCTGAGCCTGCGGCTGGGCCCGGTTCATGCCCGCCAGCGTCTGGGCATTGAGCGGGAATACGAGGCCCAGGTGTTCGGCCAGGATCGCGCCTCCTTTCACCTGGAGAACGTGACCTCGGCTCCGGCGTTCATCCGCGTCTGCCTGCAACTGGTGGGCCTGTTCCGGCGCGGCCAGGCGAACAGCCGCCGCCTCAGCCTGGCCCACAACCAGTTTCGCCTGCCGGACCTGCCCGCGGCGTTCGAGGGCTATCGAATCCTGCATTTGACCGACCTGCACGTGGACATGGACGAGGCCAACCTGCAGGCGGTGATTGCTCTGATCGAATCCCTGGACTACGACCTGTGCGTGCTCACCGGCGACTACCGCAAGCTGACCTGGGGGCCACTCGACGGCGCCCTGGACGGCATGGCCCGGCTGCGGGACGCGATCCGGGGCCAGGCCTGTGCGGTGCTGGGCAACCACGACAGCGTGCGCATGGTGCCGGGCCTGGAGGACATGGGCTACACCCTGTTGATGAACGAGATGATCCCGATCGAGCATCAGGGCGACACCCTTTACCTGGCCGGAGTCGACGACGCCCATTTCTACAAGGTGCACAACCTGCAGCGGGCCGGGGACGACATTCCCGCCAGCGGCATCAGCATCCTGCTCAGCCACACCCCGGAAATCTGGCGCGAAGCCGCCCACGCCGGCTACGACCTGTTCCTGTGCGGCCATACCCACGGCGGCCAGATCTGCCTGCCCGGCGGCATTCCGGTGACCCTGGATTCGGACTGTCCGCGCCGCCTGGGCCGGGGTTACTGGCAGGCCAACGGCATGCAGGGCTACACCTCGCCGGGGGCCGGCACCTCGGTGGTCAATGTCCGGTTGAACTGCCCGCCGGAAGTGACCCTGCACACCCTGACCCGCGGCCCCGCCTGACCCCGCGCAGGCATCGATTCAATGGGGATGGCGGCGGATACCCAGCCGGAACAGCAGCGGTGACACCAGGATGTTGGCCAGGGTGAACAGCACCACGACCAGGGCCGCGCCCCACCAGCTGATCGGCAACCAGAACACCGCCAGCACCATCGGCAAGGCGCTCTCCGGCACCTGGTCCAGGCCCACAGCGCGGGCGCTCGAGGGCATGCCGAGGCGGCGTTTGTAGAAACTGCTGAGCAGATCGCCCCAGAGCGCCAGCACCCCGAACAGCACGCCGAACACCAGTCCCAGGCCGATCGCCGCCGAAAACAGCGCGCAACTCAGCGCCCCGATTGTCAGGCCCCGCCAGGTTTTGCTCGGGCCCAGAACCGGGCGTCCGTCGGACCAGAGCCGGCCACCGTCCACCGGCGTGCGCCACCGGCGTTTCAGCAGGCGTGCCGCCACCACGGGCATGCCGTTGGCGAGCACCAGCATCACGAACAACACCCCTGCCAGCAGCAGCTGGTCAATCTCCCTGTGCATCAAGCTCCCTTTTCATGGTGGTCGTGGGGCTGTTTGGGTAATGCCTCTTTATCAGGTGATGTCTCTTTTTTATCAGGTGATGCCTCCGCGCGTCAGCTTCAGCGGGTTCATCAACTGCTCCAGCCGGCCGCGGCTGAGGCCGCTGCGCTCCTCCGCCACGTCGATCACCGGGCGCCCGGTGCGATAGGCTTCCTTGGCAATGTCGGCGGCCAGGCTGTATCCGATTTCCGGGTTCAGGGCGGTCACCAGCACCGGGTTACGGCCGACCCCGGCGTCCAGGGTGTCGGTGTTGACGGTGAAATCGCGGATCGCCTTCTCCGCCATCACGTTGGCGGCATTGGTCAGCAGCTCGATCATGTCCAGCAGATTGGCCGCCACCAGCGGCAGCATCACGTTGAGCTGGAAGTTGCCCGACTGGCCGGCGATGGCCACCGCGCTGTCCAGGCCCATGACCTGGGCGCCGACCATGGCGACCGACTCCGGGATCACCGGATTGACCTTGCCCGGCATGATGCTGCTGCCCGGTTGCAGGGCCGGCAGGCTGATCTCGGCCAGGCCGTGGATCGGGCCGCTGTTCATCCAGCGCAGGTCGTTGGCGATCTTGGTCAGGACAATGGCCGTGCCGCGCAGCTGGGACGACAGCGCCACCGGGGCGTCCACCGCACTCTGGCCGACAAATTTGTGCTCCAGCGCGGTGAAATGGTAGCCGGTGTTGGCTTTCAGGAATTTGACGAACTGTTCGGCGAATTCCGGCGCTGCGTTCACCCCGGTGCCCACGGCCGTACCGCCCTGCGGTACCGGCAGCAGGCCATCGGCGGCGGCGTCCACCCGCTCCTCGGCGGCCATCAGCTGTTCACGCCAGGTCCGCAGCTCCTGGCCCAGGGTCACCGGCATGGCGTCCATCAAGTGGGTACGACCGGTTTTGACCTGCTCGTGGAACAGCGACTCCCGCTCGTAGATCACCCCGGCCAGGTGGGTCAGGGCCGGAACCAGCCGTTCCTTCACCGCCAGCGTCGCGCTGACGTGGATGGCGGTCGGGATCACGTCGTTGGAGCTCTGGCTCATGTTGACGTCATCGTTGGGGTGGATTTTCACGCCCCGCTGGCCAGCGATGGCGGCGATGACCTCGTTCAGGTTCATGTTGGTGCTGGTGCCCGAGCCGGTCTGGTAGCGGTCGATGGGGAACTGGTCGGCAAACTCACCGTCGATCAGGGCGTCGCAGGCGGCGACAATGGCGTCGCGCCGGTCGTTGTCGAGCAGGCCCAAGCTGCTGTTGGCTTCCGCCGCTGCCCGCTTGACCTGCGCCACCGCCACGATGAAGGCGTGGGGCATGGCCAGACCGCTGACCGGGAAATTGTTGATGGCGCGTTGGGTCTGGGCTCCCCAAAGCGCGTCCGCCGGTACCTGCACCTCACCCAGGCTGTCTGTTTCCGTTCGATAGTCGCTCATGGTCCCTCCTGTCTGTCGCGTTTTACCCGGTGATGCCAGCCCCTACGGCCGGCGCTGCACTTTGTATCAGCCGAGTATCAACCGTCGTTGGAGCGAAGCCGGACATGATCGTAGACCCCGGTCACCTGCGCAAAGTCCAGAATCAGGGTGTGTACGGTGCGGGTGTAGGTGTCGTGCAGGTGGAACTTGAACCGGTGCTGTTTGTCGCCCTGAAGGTAGGCGTCGTATTCCCGCATCAGTTCGCGCACGTCGCCGCCTTCGTTCTTGGTCCAGGTCGCGTTGAACGGTCCCAGAACGGCGCCGCCGGCCAGGCAAACGGTCACTTCGTGGTTGGTCAGTCCGGATTCAGCGTTGCTCATGGGGTGGGTCCTCCTTTCCTCGGCACTGATGAGGTAAGTGTAGACCCTGGCGGCAAGGGCGAGAGGGATCAGTCGGCCGACTGAAGCAGACTGGTCAGCAGGGCTCGCAGGCGGTTGGGTTTGACCGGTTTGTTTAGCAGCGGCAGGTTCAGCTCTCGCATCCGTTGGCGGGTCTCGTCGCCGCGATCGGCGGTAATCACCGCCGCCGGCACCTCCCGCCCCAGGGCTTGCCGGATTTCAGCGATGGCCTGGCAGCCGGTCAGGTCATGATCGAGGTGGAAATCGGCCAGGATCACCTGCGGCGCGGCGCCATCGGCCAACAGGGTCAGCGCCTCCTCGGCACTGCCGGCCGCCAGGACCTGACAACCCCAGCCCTCCAGCAGCATGGCCATGCTCTCCAGCACCGCCGGCTCATTGTCAATGACCAGCACCTGGGCATCGGCGAAATCCCCGGCCGCCGCGGCCACGGGGTTGGGTGCCGGATCGCGGATCAGTTTGGCCTCGGACTCCGGTGGCAGGGTGATCTCAAACCGCGACCCTCGACCGGGGCGGGAAGACACCCCGATCTCACACCCCAGGATGCGCACCATGCGGTCGACGATCGCCAGCCCCAGGCCCACACCCTGGCGCCCACCGGTGCCCTGGGGCAGCAACTGGTGAAACTCGGTGAAGATCTCCTCGAGCTTGCTTTCCTCGATGCCGACGCCGGTGTCCCAGACCTGGATCTGGAAGCTGCCCCGGTACCGGCGCACCGCCAGCACCACCCCGCCGGACTGGGTGTAGCGGAAGGCGTTGCTGAGCAGGTTGCGCACCACCCGGGTCAGCATGCGCGGGTCGGTGCGCACGGTCACGGGAATCAGCCGCAATCGGAAGGCCAGGCCGGCGTTGGCCGCCACCGCCTCAAACTCCTCACCCAGACCCTGCAACAGTGCCCGCAGGTCGATGGCCACCCGCTCCGGCTGCACCACCTGCTGGTCCAGCTTGGAGATGTCCAGCAGGTCCGACAGCAGCTCTTCGGCCCCTTCCAGGGCCCGGTGCACCTGATGCACGACCCGGTTCTGCCGCTCCGGCAACTGACTGTCCTGCAGCGACGAGATCATCAGCCGGGCCGCGCTCAGGGGCTGCATCAGGTCGTGACTGGCCGCGGCCAGGTACTTGTCCTTGCTGCGATTGGCGTCCCGCAGGGCTTCGGTGCGTTCCTCAACCCGGCGCTCCAGGTCCTGGTTCAACTGCTCCAGTTTCTGCCGGGCCTGGACCCGCTCGGTGATGTCGGCCACGAACGCCTCGACCACTTCCGGGCCCAGGTCCGGGCGGCGCAGCAGGGTCACCGCCACGTGCACCGGGGTGTGATCGGCGCGCTGGAAGGTGGTCTCGCGGGCGCGCAGGCTACCCTCGTCGAGCAGTTCCTGGCGAATGTGATCGAACTCCGCGGCCTTGCAGAACAGCTGTTCCCGCAGCCGGATCACCGTCTCGGTGAGCTGCTCCGGGCTGTCGTAGCCGCAGATTCGGGCCATGGCCGGATTGCAGGCCAGGAAGCCGCCGCGCATGTTGGCCTGGAAGATGCCGTGCAGAGCGTTCTCGAACAGCCACTTGTAGCGGTTGCGTTCCTGTTCGAGCTCGTCGATGCGGTCCTGCAGGGCCGGGTAATAGTTCTTGCGGACCGACTGGCTGCCCAGCCCGAGCAGATCGCCGACGCCGTAACCGGTGTCCGGTCGGTCAGAGCGCTTCTTCATACACGACCTGGACGTCCCGCAAGGAGGATTTGCGCGGGTTGGTGAGGATGCACGGGTCCTTCAAAGCAAAACCTGAAAGGTAGGGAATGTCGGTGACGCTGACGCCGAGCTGGGCCAGCCGCGCCTCGAGTCCCACCCGTTTTTTCAGTTCGATGATCCGCGCCATCAGCCGCTTCTGGATGTCCCGGTGGCCCATGCCCCGAGTGTCGATGTCCATGGCCTCCGCCACCAGGCGGAAACGGTCCTCGGCCGAGGTGTAGTTGTACGCCACCACGTGCTCCAGCAGCAGCGCGTTGCACAGGCCATGGGGCAGGTCCAGGTAGCCGCCCAGGCTGTGGGACATGGCGTGCACGGCCCCGAGGATGGCGTTGGAGAAGGCCAAGCCGGCCTGCATCGACGCCAGCATGATTTGCTCGCGCAGGTAGGCATCGGCGGTGTTGCTAACCAGCGGTTCGAGGTTGCGGTTGATCAGCCGGATGGCTTCCAGGGCGTGGGTGTCGGTCAGGGGCCCGGCGCCGGTGGAGACAAAGGCCTCGATCGCATGCACCAGGGCGTCGACCCCGGTGCACGCGGTCAGGTAGGCGTCCATGGTCTCGGTCACTTCCGGGTCGATCAGGGAAACATCCGGTACCACCGCCTTGCTGATGATGGAGAACTTGAAGCGGCGAATGGGGTCGGAAATGATCGCAAACTGGGACACGTCGGCGGAGGTGCCGGCGGTGGTCGGAATCAGGATCAGGGGCGGTGGTGGGTTGGTGATGGTGTCCACGCCCTCGAACTCCAGGATGCTGCGGCCGTGGGTCGCGACAATCCCGATGCCCTTGGCACAGTCCATGGGGCTGCCGCCGCCGATGGCGACGATCACGTCGCACTCGCTGGACTTGTAGAGCTCGGCCCCGGTCATCACCTCGTCCACCTTCGGATTGGGCGAGACCCCGGTGAACACCGTGACGCGGATACCGGCCTCGGTCAGCAGCGTCTGCACTTCGTTGACCCAGCCGGCCGCGGTCACGCCCGGGTCGGACACCAGCAGCACATGGCGGGCGCCGAAATTGCTGGCGAAGTTGGCGACCGAACGGCGCGAGCCGGCCCCGAACACGATCTCCGGTGAAACGAACTTGCGCAGGGCCGTAATGTCGTGACTCATGCAGGCTATTCTCTATGGCTTGTTGTTATAGGAATAACCGACAGTCTAACTCAAGTTTTCGGCCCGTTCATTGGCCTTTAGGCCAGTGCTCCGGTAAAAACTGTACAGCCATTCCAGCATGTTGGCCTGGTTGCGGCGCCGGCGAAATCCGTGGCCCTCGTCTTCGAACCAGTGCAGTTCCGGCGGGTGCCCGGCGGCGGTCATGGAGGCCACCATGGCACGGGTCTGGGCCGGCACCACCACCCGGTCCAGGCCGCCCTGGAAGAAGATCACCGGGGCCCGGATGCGACCGGCGTGATGCAGCGGCGTGCGGGCGTGCCAGCGCTCGGCGTGCAGGCAGGAATCCCCCAGCAACCAGTCCAGGTAGCCGGACTCGAACCGGTGCGTCATCCGTTTCAGGTTCAGGGGGTCGGTGACCCCGAAAATACTGGCCCCGCCCCGAAAGCAGTCGTCGTCCACCAGGGTCATGAGCGCGGTGTAGCCGCCGGAGCTGCGGCCCTGGATGTACAGCCGGCGCTCGTCGGCGCGGCCCTGGGCCACCAGGTAGGCGGCGGCACGGCGCATGTCCTGAACGTCGAGCTCGCCCCAGCCACCGGCCAGGGCCAGCCGGAACCGGCGACCGAACCCACTGCTGCCGCGGTAGTTGACCTCGGCCACGGCGAAGCCCCGCTGGCACCAGTACTGCACCTGCGGGTTGTACACCGGATAGGCCGCCGACGTCGGCCCGCCATGGGCCACCAGGATCAACGGCGGTGCCGTGAAGACCGGTTCCATCGGGGCGTAGAGAAAACCCTGGACGGGGACATCGTCACCGTCCTGTGCTGGCAGCACAAAGGTTTCCGGAAGCGCCAGCTCCCGGCCCGGCAACGGCGCCTCGCCGCCGACCAGCACCCGAACCTCACCGGTTCCCGGTTCCACCTCGATGATGGCGTCCAGCCGATCGGGCGAGCGCGCCACGCAGCACAGGCGACCGTACCGGGCACACAGGGAGCGAAAATCGCTGAAGTCCGAGGCCACCCGTCTCTCATCGCCGGCGGCGTCAATCAGCCACAACTCGCCGGTGCCCTGGTGGTAGCGCACCCGGGCCCAGCGCCCATCCGGCAGCGCACAATGGTGGCACTCGCCGAGTTGCCAGGGGGCATTGGCGTGGTCCAGGTCCGGGGCGGGCAACCGGTGCCAGACCAACTCCCGACCCTGGCTCTGGATCTGCCAGGGCTGCCACCAGCCGTCGTGGTCGGACAGCAGCCACAGGGCGTCGCCCCGGAACAGCGGCTGCTGCACCGAGCCCTCCACCGGCGGCCGGCAGCAGCGCAGATTGCGCAGGCGCCCGGCCCGGTCCAGCTCCCCGACCCAGAGTCTGCTGCTGAGCCAGGGCATCGCCGGCAGTTGCCAGCTGATCCAGGCAATCTGCCAACCGTCGGCTGACAGCACCGGCGCGCCGTAGAAATCCTCGCCCTCGTGCAGGCAGACCCACTGGCCATCGTCGCCCACGGCCACCAGCTGCTGAACGCCGTCCGCCTCACGCACCGCCAACACCCGGTTGCGGGCGTGGTCCGCCGCCAGCCCGCCCCAGGCGCATTCGGCTGCCGGCACCAGGACGCGGCCACCCGCCTGCCCCAGCGCCACCGACACCAGCGCCTGTTCGTCGGTCACCGCCACCACTCGGTCGTCCAGGGCCGCCAGGGAGCCACCGCCGTAACCATTGATCCGGCTCCCCAGGGTGTGGCCCTCGAGCAGGCTGCCCTGCTCTCCGGTCTCGGTGCGAAACTTCAGGACCTTGCCCTGCTCGCCGGGCGCTTCCTCGAGCCAGAACAGGCCGGTTTCGGAGGCCACCAGTTCGGTGCGCTGGGCGTGGCCGGCGCAAACCTCGTAGGCGCTGAGCCGGGTGGCGGCCGGGGTATCCGGCAACCGGCGGGAAGATTCAGCTACGGAAAAACAGTCGGGAGTTCTGTACATTGCGGTACACCAAGTCTTCCAGCCCGGCCGTGGCGTGGTCAGCAGCACGGCGTGCGGCGAGAATTCGGTCGTGATGGGGGGATTTACCACACACCGGGTCGGCGTTGTCGGCATTGCCGGTGAGCAGGTAAGCCTGGCATCGGCAACCGCCGAAATCCTTGCCTTTTTCGTCGCAGGAGCGACAGGGTTCGGGCATCCAGCTATCGCCCCGGTAGTGGTTGAACCCCGGACTGTCGTACCAGATCTCCCGCAGGCTGGTGCTCTGCACCTGGGGGAAATCGATGGGCAGCAGCCGGGCGCTGTGACAGGGCAGCGCGGTGCCGTCCGGGGCCACGGTCAGGAACAGGCTGCCCCAGCCGTTCATGCAGGCCTTGGGCCGCTCCTCGTAGTAGTCGGGGGTGACAAAGATCAGCTGCATGGCCGACCCGGCGGCCTGCAGTCGAGTCCGGGCCTCGTTGACCTCGGCCTCGGCCCGAGTCAGCTGGGCCAGGGACGGCATCAGCCCTTCCCGGTTCTTGAAGGCCCAGCCGTAGTACTGGCAGGTGGCCAGCTCGACGTAGTCCGCGCCCAGGCGCTCGCACAGGTCGATGATGTCAACCATCTGGTGGATGTTGTGCCGGTGGATGACAAAGTTGAGCACCATCGGGTACCCGGCCGCCTTGACCGCCTCGGCCATGGCCAGCTTCTGCTCGAACGCCTTGCGGGAGCCGGCAACGGCGTTGTTCAGTTCCGGGTCGGAGGCCTGGAAGCTGACCTGGATATGGTCCAGGCCGGCGTCGGCAAAGGCGTCGACCTTGGCGTCGGTCAGGCCCAGGCCGGAGGTGATCAGGTTGGTGTAGTAACCCAGCTTGCGGGCCTCGGCAATCAGCTCCGGCAGGTCCGGCCGCACCAGCGGTTCGCCCCCGGAAAAGCCCAGTTGCGCTGCCCCCAGCTCGCGCCCCTGGCGCAACACGCTGAGCCACTGCTCGGTGCTCAGTTCCTGTTCGCCGTTGGCAAAGTCCAGGGGGTTGGAGCAGTAGGGGCACTGCAGCGGGCACCGATAGGTCAGCTCCGCCAGCAACCAGAGCGGCGGTCCCACCACGGCTTTGCCCTCGGCCGCGCCGGTCATAGCCACTCGATCCAGTGCCGCTGGGCGGCGTCGTTGAGAAATTCGCGCACGTCGGCGTCCAGGCTCGGCACGTCCGGAAACTGCCGTTGCAGGTCGGCGATGATGGTCTCGACGTCTCGCTGTCCGTCCACCTCACCGAGGATGGCACCAGCGCTGCCGTTCAGTTTGACCATGCCTTCCGGGTACAGCAGCACGTGGGCCTGCTGGGCCGGCTCCCACTGAAACCGGAAGCCACGGCGGAGACGGGGTGTCTGTGTCATACCGGCCTCGCTCACAGCCCGCGGTGCCACACCGGCTGATCGGTGACGGTGTGATACGGGGGGGTTTGATGCATGTAAGCCATAGTCAGCGCATCCAACATAGACCATAGGATATCCAACTTGAACTGGAGGATTTCGAGCGCCCGGCGTTGCTCGGCCGCGGTGACAAAGTGGTCGAGGGTGATGGTCAGGCCATGCTCGACATCCCGGCGCGCTTCCGACAGGCGCTTGCGGAAATAGCTGTAACCGGCCGGCTCGATCCAGGGGTAATGCTGGGGCCAGCTGTCCAGTCGGGATTGGTGAATCTCCGGGGCAAAAAGTTCGGTCAGGGACGAGCAGGCCGCCTCCTGCCAGCTCGCCCGGCGGGCGAAGTTGCGGTAGGCGTCGACCGCAAACCGGACCCCCGGCAGCACGTGGCGCTGGTCGATCACCTCCTCCCGGGTCAGCCCCACCGCCTCGGCCAGACACAGCCAGGCCTCGATGCCGCCGGCATCGCCGTCGTGGCCATCGTGGTCGAGGATGCGCTGCAGCCACAGCCGTCGCACCGAGGCGTCCGGGCAGTTGGCCATGATCGCGGCGTCCTTCTGGGGAATCTGGATCTGGTAGTAATAGCGGTTCGCCACCCAGCCACGAATCTGCTCGGGCGTGCACTGCCCGCCGTACATGGCTTTATGGTAGGGGTGATGAATGTGGTAATAGCGGCCCTTGTCGCGCAGGGCCCGCTCGAAATCCTGCCGGTTCAGAACGGTGTTGGCCTTGGCGTTCATGGTGCCTCCGACAGGTCGAGGTGCATGCCGTCCCAGGCCACCTCAATGCCGTGGCGCTCAAGTTCCGCGCGCTCCGGTGAGTCCTGGTCCAGGATCGGATTGGTGTTGTTGATGTGAATCAGGATCTTGCGGCTGGCGGTCAGGGAGTCCAGCAGCTCGATCATGCCGCCGGGGCCGGCCTGGGCCAGGTGCCCCATGGCCTGTCCGGTCTTGCTGCCCACTTCCTGGCGAATCATTTCGTCGTCGTGCCAGACGGTGCCGTCCACCAGCAAAATGTCGGCCCGGGCCATCCAGTTGCGGATGCGCTCGTCCGGCTGGCCCAGACCCGGGGCGTACAGCACGGTGGTGCCGGTGCGCCGGTCGCGCAGGAACAGGCCGATGTTATCGCCCGGGTGCGGATTGTCCCGGCGCGGTGAATAGGGCGGCGCGTTGCTCAGCAGCGGGATGGCGGTGAGTTCGATGGACGGCGCGCAGGGAATGGTGAACGCCTGCTGTTCCGAGGCATCGATCGCACGCCAGTTCAGGCCACCGTTCCAGTGCCGGAGCATGGCAAACAGCGGAAACCCGGCGCTCAGGTCGTCGTGCACCTGCCGGGTACACCAGACGTCGATCGGCAACCCCTCGCGCAGGGACAGCAAACCGGTGGTGTGATCCACCTGGCTGTCCATCAACAGGATGGCATTGATGCCGGTATCCCGCAGGGACCGGCCTGGCTGCATGGCGGGAAAGGCCGCCAACTGGGCGCGGATGTCCGGAGAGGCGTTGATCAGGATCCAGTGTTCGCCGTCTTCGCTGATGGCGAGGGAAGACTGGGTGCGGGCCTGCGCATTCAGGGATCCGTTCCGGAACCCGGCGCAGTTGTGACAGTTGCAGTTCCACTGGGGGAACCCTCCGCCGGCGGCGGAGCCAAGCACATGTATCTGCATGGCAGTAGTCCGGAGGCAGCGAGGCCGGCGCACGGGCACCGGCCGCCCTGCCCTCAGCGGTTGGCGAAGTACATGGTCACTTCAAAACCGATCCGCAGGTCTTCGTAGGCTGGTTTGGTCCACATAATGCTCACCTCTTGTCATGATTGTTAGCGCATTGCGTGTAGGCATCGGCAATCCCGATTACACCATTTCATCCTAGCGACGGAGGCATAGTGCCCATATGGTACTTTAGAACCGTTTTACGCCCCCACAAAGTAGCAGCGCCCTGGCTCCGAGGTCGAATTGAGACCTGACACCCAGGCCGTAGCATGGAACAACCACAATAATAACTGTCGGGAGTTCCACCATGGCCGGGCGATTCGCACCCTTGCTGTTCCTTCTGTTGTTGGTTCCGACCCTGTCGGGGGCCGAACTGACCGACAGCCGGCGCGCGCTGATCCAGTCGCTGTTCCCGGCGGCCACCGTGATTGAAGACAAGCTGCCGGATGTTCCCGTCTACCCGGTGTACCAGCTTCAGGAGCTGCTCGGCTACGCCTACGAATCCACCGACCTGAGCCGACTGCAGGGCTTTGCCGGCAAACCCATCCAGATGATGATCGGCCTGGACACCCAGGGCCGGTTCACCGGGGTAAAAATCCTGCACCACCATGAACCGGTGTTCCTGCACGGCCTGGGGGAAGAGCCCCTGTTCGACTTTGTCGACCAGTACGAGGGCCGGTCCCTGCGCGAGCAGATCGTGGTGCAGTCGTCGCTGTCCGGGAAATCCGGCAAGAGCGCCGAAGGCGATGTGGTCTATTTCGACGGCGTGAGCAAGGCCACGGTGTCGGTATTGATCGTCAACGACACCGTGTTGTCGTCCGCGCTCAAGGTCGCGCGCCAGAAGCTCGAGGCCTTCGCCCAGTCGGCCCCGACCCGGGCCAAACCGGACTGGTTCGAACCTCTTGGCTGGCAGCAGCTGATCGACCGGGGCTACGTCAGCCGCACGCGCATCGAGGTCGACGCGGTGGAACAGCAGCTCGGCCGCCCGTTGTCGGACTACCCGGCCGACCTGACCCCACCCGATGGCGAGGCCTTCACCGAGCTGTACCTCGCCTACATGAACTCGCCCATGGTCGGGCGCAACCTGCTCGGCGACGAGCACTACGCCCGCTTCATGGCCCGCCTGGGCGAGAACGATCAGGTGTTGATGGTGGCCTCCCGGGGCATGTTCCGCCACGTGCGCGACAGCTTCACGCCGGGCAGTTCCCCGGACCGGATCGGCCTGACCCAGAACAACCTGTCGGTGGAGATGCGCGATCTGAACTGGCTGGACCAGAACTTCCGCCTGCAGGCGGACGGCCTGCCCGGCTTCGACGCGGTCAACCTGTTCCGGGTCGGCGGCAATGCCGGGTTCAATCCCGGCGCCGAGGCCAGCCTGAAGCTGAACGTGGAGTTGGCCCGCAACCACCTGATTGCCGACACCGCCAACTTCACGCTGCCGGTGCAGTTTGCCGGCGACCTGTTTGAGACCGTGGCCATCGCGGAGTCACCTGAAACCAGCCGAGAGCCGGTGTGGGTGGGCCTGTGGAAAGAACGCTGGTGGCAGATCTCGCTGCTGGTGGCGGGCCTGGCGGTACTGACGGTGTTCTTCGCGCGCCAGAAAACCCTGAGCCGGCACCCGACCCTGGTGCACCGGTTCCGCTGGGGTTTTCTGTTTTTCACCCTGTCCTTCATCGGCTTTTACGCCCAGGGCCAGCTGTCGGTGGTGAACATCTACACCCTGCTGCTGGCCCTCTGGGACGGCTTCACCCTGGATGTGTTCCTGCTCGACCCGGTGCTGTTCATTCTCTGGAGCTACACCTTCGTGACCCTGTTCATCTGGGGCCGCGGCCTGTTCTGTGGCTGGCTGTGCCCGTTCGGCGCGCTCCAGGAAATGGCAGCCTGGCTGGGACAGAAACTGCGCCTGCGCCAGATCCGGGTGCCGGAACACTGGCACCGCCGACTGATCCTGCTCAAGTACCCGATCCTGCTAGGGCTGGTCGGCACCGCCTTCTACTCGCTCACCCTGGCCGAGCAGCTGGCCGAAGTGGAACCGTTCAAGACCAGCATCACCCTGGTGTTCTGGCGGTACTGGCCCTTTGTCGCCTACGCCATTGGCCTGCTGGTGGTCGGCATGTTCATCCACAAGTTCTACTGCCGCTACCTGTGCCCGCTCGGCGCCGGCCTGGCGGTGCTGGGCCGGTTCCGGCTGTTCAGCTGGCTGGAGCGGATCGAACGCTGCGGCTCGCCCTGCCAGCACTGCAAGAACGAGTGCGGCATCAACGCCATCCGCAAGGACGGCCGGATCGACTACGACGAGTGCATCCAGTGCCTGGAATGCGTGGTGATCCTGCGGGACGACCAGCAGTGCGTGGACAGCATCGTGCGCGACAAACAGCAGCGCAAGCATCAACGCCAGGCCCGGATCCTGGCCACCGACGCCAGCGTGTAGGCACCGTGTTACAGCTGCCTGACCAGGGCGGCGGCCACAACCCCCACAGCTATGGCGGGCAATGGCTTGTTCACTGCCAGCATGAGGGCTGCGGTGGCGCACAGGGCGACTCGAGTGGCGACATCGCCGGTCAGGGCCATGGGCGCAATGAGTGCGACCAGTACCGATGCCGACATGGCGTTGATGAATTGCCGGACTCGAGCGCTGATGGGCGCGATTGACATCACATAGACCCCACCCCATCGGGTCGCCAGTGTGACAACCACCATCAGTAGGACGATGCCTACGATGCCCATGCCAGTGGTTTCAATGCTCATGGTGCTGCTCTCCCTTGACGGCCCCCGCCAAGCCTCCAGCCAGGGTGCCGACGATCACATGGCTGTTCTCGGGCAGATACCGGTACGCGAGCAGTGAGGCAATGGCAGCGACGCTCCAGATCAGGCACATGCGCGGGTTGCGATCACCGCCCAGCACCATGGCAAGCAGGAAACACCCCATCACCATATCCAGCCCCAGCGTTTTCGGATCGCTGAGGGCATTGCCGAAGTGGATACCCAGCCAGGTGCCCAACACCCAGAACAGCCAAATCGCCAGACCACCACCCAACAGCAGCCCTAGCCCGGGCTGGCCGCGGCTGAACGCCTGCATGGACATGGCCCAGTTGGCATCGGACGCCACCATCATCACGCCGTACCGTTTCAGCGGCGGCAAGTGGCGCAACCAAGGGTAAAGCGTCGCGCCCATCAACAGGTGACGGGCATTGATGGCTACCGCAGCCACCAACATGGCCACCAGGGGTACCTGGGCACCCCACAGATCCAGCAGGGCAAACTGGGCGTAGCCGGAAAAAATCAGGGCACTCATGGAGATCACCAGCGAGTCGCTCATCCCTGACTGCTTTGCGGCCAAGCCAAATGCCACCCCGAAAATGGTCACAAACAAGGAAATCGGCGTGAGGCTCTTAAAGCCTGCCCAAACCAGTGACCGGTCAAGTTGATGCAGTCCAGTGTCAGTGTGGCCCATCGCGAATTTCCCCCGCCGTTTGCACAGGACCTCAGTCTGCAATTGGCCATCCATTTAGAAAAGCGCATAATTCGATTGGCAAATATTCGATTTACAAATAGTGAGTACCGGCCCGTGACGTATCAGGATCTGCAAATGGATTGGCTCAAATGCTTTGTGGCGGTGGTCGATGCCGGTTCGCTCTCGGCGGCGGCACCGGAGGTCCACCGGTCCCAGTCGGCGGTGAGCATGCAGTTGAAAAAGCTTGAGGCCGCTTTGCAGTGCCAGCTGCTTTTGCGGGGACCACGACAACACCAGCTCACGCCAGAGGGCCAGAAACTGCTGGGTTATGCCCGGCGAATGCTTGACCTGCATGCCGAGGCCCAATCGGCCTTCCATGGCCGGGAACTCACCGGCCGGATTCGCCTCGGTGTACCGGACGACTACGCTGCCAAATACCTCACACCCGCCCTCAAGCGTTTTGCCCCGCATCACGGCTCGGTGGAAATCGAACTGAACTGTGAACAGTCCACCGCCCTGATTCCCCGGGTGGCCACTGGTGATCTTGATCTCGCCCTGGTTTCCCGGGATCACGCCCGGCAGGGCACCTTGCTCTTCCACGAACCCATGGTCTGGGTCGGCTCACCACACTTTGAAATCTGGCGGCGGGACCCGTTACCCATTGCGGTCTACGAGAGCGAAAGCCTGGCCAAGCGCAGCGCCATCAACTCCCTGGCCTTACAGGGCCGTCGTTACCGGGTGGTCTACAACAGCTCAAGTCTGGCTGGTCAGATCGCTGCGGTTGAAAGCGGGATTGCGGTTGCGGTGCTGACCCAATGCAGCATGCCGCCGCACCTGGAGGTCCTGGGTAGCGACCAGGGGCTGGGCCCACTGGAGCCGATGGAGGTGGCCGTCTATCGGAGCGCGGAGTCCAAGGGCTCCGAAGCGGTCAGCCAGCTCCACGATCTACTGGTGCGCACCCTCAGGCAGTCACAAACCCCGTAGTTTCCCGAGCGCGGCAGACCCCTCGACCAGGCACAAAAAAGCCCCTGGGGAGGGGCCAAAGAGAGGTCAGAAATGGTGGTGCGAGGAGACTCATCGCGGGCCGCCAGGACCCGCGACTTACTGCGTGCTGGTTAGAAGAAACCCAGCGGGTTGGTGTCGTAGCTGACCAGAAGGTTCTTGGTCTGCTGGTAGTGCTCGAGTGCCATCTTGTGGGTTTCACGGCCAACGCCGGACTTCTTGTAACCCCCGAAGGCGGCATGGGCCGGATAGGCGTGGTAGCAGTTCATCCACACCCGACCGGCCTGAATGGCGCGGCCCAGACGGTAGGCGCGGTTGGTGTCGCGGGTCCAGACCCCGGCACCGAGACCGAACTCGGTGTCGTTGGCGATGGCCAGGGCTTCTTCCTCGGTCTTGAAGGTGGTCACACCAACCACCGGGCCAAAGATTTCCTCCTGGAATACGCGCATCTTGTTGTCGCCCTTGAACAGGGTCGGCTGGATGTAGAAGCCGTCGTTGAAGCCAACGCCCAGGTCTTCCTTGCCACCGCCGGTCAGCACTTCCGCACCTTCCTGCTTGCCGATCTCCAGGTACGACATGATCTTGTCGAACTGTTCCTTGGACGCCTGGGCGCCAACCTGCACGTCGGTGTCGAGCGGGTTGCCACGCTTGATGGCCTTGGTGCGCTCAACCACCTTCTGCATGAAGGCCTCGTACATGTCTTCCTGGACCAGGGCCCGGGACGGACAGGTGCACACTTCGCCCTGGTTGAAGAACGCCAGCACCACACCCTCGACGCACTTGTCGATGAACTCGGGCTCGGCGTCCATGACGTCGGAGAAGTAGATGTTCGGGGACTTGCCACCCAGCTCCACGGTGGACGGAATGATGTTTTCCGCGGCGCACTTGAGGATGTGCGAGCCGACCGGGGTGGAGCCGGTGAAGGCGATCTTGGCGATGCGCTTGCTGGTGGCCAGGGCCTGGCCCGCTTCGATGCCGTAGCCGTTGACGATGTTGAGCACGCCCGGCGGCAGCAGGTCACCGATGATTTCCATCAGCAGCAGGATGCTGGCCGGGGTCTGCTCGGCCGGCTTGAGCACGGTGCAGTTGCCGGCGGCCAGGCAGGGGCCCAGTTTCCAGGCCGCCATCAGCAGCGGGAAGTTCCAGGGGATGATCTGGCCCACAACACCCAGCGGCTCGTGGAAATGGTACGCCACGGTGTTGTGGTCGATTTCACCCATGTGGCCTTCCTGGGCGCGGATACAGCCGGCGAAGTACCGGAAGTGGTCGGCAGCCAGGGGGATGTCGGCGTTCAGGGTCTCGCGCACGGCCTTGCCGTTGTCCCAAGTTTCCGCCACGGCCAAGGCCTCGAGGTTGGCCTCAATGCGATCGGCAATTTTCAGCAGGATGTTGGAACGCTCGGTGGGCGAGGTCTTGCCCCAGGCCGGGGCCGCCTTGTGCGCGGCGTCCAGGGCCAGTTCGATGTCTTCGGCGGTGGAGCGGGGAATCTCACAGAACACCTCGCCGGTGACCGGGGTGATGTTCTCGAAGTACTGGCCCTTCACGGGCTCGACCCACTCGCCACCGATGTAATTCTGGTAACGGGATTTGAATGAAACGACAGAACCTTCCTGTCCGGGATTTGCGTAGATCATGGCATCGACCTCTTGTTGTGTTTGTCGCAGGACAACGCGGCCTTTCGCGTTTACCCATTCAATGTAGTAGCCGATGGCAAATAGGTGAATGATGCGATAGGGGCGAAAAACTCGTTCCTTGGTAGTAGAAACCTGCAGCCCCGTGGCAGCTGCGGCCGCGGGTTGCGGCCAAAAAAAAGGGCTGCCAAACGGCAGCCCAAGAGACACTCACATGAAGAACTCAGTTCGATGCAACGCGATCCTTCGGCAGTTTGAAGGTCCAGACCATGCCGCCCTGGTTGAAGTCCTTGACCACCTTGGCCACTTCACCACCCCACAGGGGAACGGCACCGCCCCAGCCCGACAGCACTGACACGTACTGCTCGCCGTCCATTTCCCAGGTCACCGGCGTGCCGACTACCCCGGAACCGGTGTTGAACTTGTACAGTTCCTCGCCGGTCTTGGCGTCGAAGGCCTTCAGGTAGCCTTCCGGCGTACCGGTCAGCACCAGGTTACCGGCGGTGGTCATCACACCACCCCACAGCGGCGCGGTGTTCTCGTAGCGCCAGACTTCCTCACCGGTTTTCGGATCCATGGCCCGCAGCACACCGATGTAGTCATCGTTAGCCGGCTTGATGGTGAAACCGGCACCCAGGAAGGCCGCGCCCTTCTTGTAGGAGACCGGCTCGTTCCAGATGTCCATCGCCCACTCGTTGGACGGTACGTAGAACAGTCCGGTGCTCTTGCTGTAGGACATGGGCATCCAGTTCTTGCCGCCCAGGAACGCCGGCTGCGCCAGCACCTGTTCGCCTTTCTTGCCGTCCATCGCGGCCGGGTCACCCGGGCGCCCGCCCTCGGTGAAGATCGGACGACCGGTCTTGGGATCCAGGCCCTCGGCCCAGGTGATCTTGTCGACGAACGGGAAGCCGCGGATGAAGTCGCCGTTCTCCCGGTTGAGCACGTACATGAAGCCGTTACGGTCGGCGGTGGCGGCGGCCTTCACGGTCTTGCCGTTGTCGCTGTAGTCGAACGAGACCAGCTCGTTGACGCCGTCGTAGTCCCAGCCGTCGTGGGGCGTGGTCTGGAAGTGCCACTTGATGCTGCCGTCGTCCGGATCGATGGCGAGCCGGGAAGAGGAGAACAGGTTGTCACCCGGACGCAGGTGCGAGTTCCAGGGCGCCGGGTTACCGGTACCGAAGAACAGCGAGTTGGTGTCCGGGTCGTAGGTGCCGCCCAGCCAGGTGGCCGCGCCGCCGTTTTTCCACATATCACCGGGCCAGGTCTTGCCGGCCTCGCCGCCGGAAATGCCATTCTCGATGGCCTTGCCGTCCTTGTAGACGTAGCCCATGTGGCCTTCAACGGTCGGCCGGGTCCAGACCAGTTCACCGGTGTTGGCGTCATAGGCCTCGACCTTGCCGACAATACCGAACTCGCCGCCGGACACGCCGGTGATGACTTTGCCGTTGACGACAATGGGCGCCGCGGTGATGGCGTAACCGGCCTGGTAGTCTTCGACCTTCTTGATCCACATGGGCTTGCCGGTGTCCTTGTTCAGGGCGACCAGCTTGGCGTCCAGGGTGCCGAAGATGACCTTGTCGTCGTACAGGGCCACGCCCCGGTTGACCACGTCACAGCAGGGCATGATGCCATCGGGCAGGCGGGCGTCGTACTGCCAGATTTCCTCACCGGTTTTGACATCGATGGCGTAGACCCGCGAATAGGAGGCGGTGACGTACATCACACCGTCCTTGACCATCGGCTGGGCTTCCTGGCCGCGCATTTTCTCGCTGCCGAAGGAGAAGGCCCAGACCGGTTGCAGGTACTGGATGTTGTCCCGGTTGAGGGTGTCCAGGGTGCTGAACCGCTGACCCTGCAGGCCCATGCCGTAGGTAACGACATCGCCCGGTGTCTTATCGTCGTTCATGATGTCCTGGTCGGTGACCGCCTGGGCCCCGAAAGACACCGCGAGCGCCAGGGCGCTGGTCGCAATGCGGGTACCGAACTTGTTCGATCTCATGGTTGCGCTCTCCAATTCTCTTGTTGTCGGTTTCTCGGAAAACGGGAAATCTTCCCGCCTGTGTACCGATTCTTCGCGCTCAGCCGTACCGCAACAATTGCTCCCCCGAACAGGTTTTCTCATCACTTGGTAGTACGACTGCGACCCGCGACTTACTCGCCAGCAGCCTGGGCCAGGGCTTCTGGCTCCAGAAATTCCCGGTAGTACTGGGGCACGCTGTACCGCAACTCGAGCCCGGCAAACAGGCGATTCAGGTCACCGCTGCGCACCAGCCGGTCGACGATGGCTTCCAGGGCGTAGCCCAACTGCCGATGGGTGTGCTTGATGGCCATGCCAACGTCCCAGACCTGCTTACCGATGCCTGGGAAACCATTACCGGCCAACTGGAATCGGGCGTTGTCGGGTTTGCCCAGCTCGTGATCGATCTCTGCGCGCATGCCCATGACCGCGCTCACCTCGCCCCGGCGCATGGCGGCAAAGGCGTCGGCCACGTTGCGGTAATGGTGGACCTGCTCCCGCAGGCGGCCCCCAAGGCCCGAACTCAGGTAGAAATCCGGCAGGGTGTCAATTTCCACCCCGATGGGGTGGTACTGGAACACGGCCACGGTTTTCACGCTCTCGAGCTTGTCGGGGTCGTAGGCGATCTGCCAGGTTTCCTGCTGATAGGGTCCGAACAGCACCACCTGCTCGTTAATGTACTCGCCGGTGGAATCCTGCATGTAGGCGTACTGCTTGTCGTAGGGCACCCGCATCATCACATCCGCCAGCCGCTGCTTGGCCAGGTAGTGGCCCTTCCACACGTTGTTGCGCAGGTCGTCCCCCAGGTTCTCGTCGGGGGTGATCCAATGCACCCGGAACTCCACCCCCATCTCCTTGGCGATCCGTCGGCCCAACTCGACGTCGATGCCCCGGGGCTCGCCGTCAACGGCGTAGGAATAGGGTGGAAAGTTTTCGTAGACGCCAACCTTGAGGTACCCGGACTCGAGAATGATGTCGTAGGTCCGGTCGGCCGGCCGATTCAGCAGCTGGTTGCCATCGTTGACTTCCTGGGCCCAAGCGGTGGCACAGGTCAGCATCAGGAGCAGAACTAACAGGACATTCTTCATCTTTTTCCCCCAACGACGAAGGGCCGGCGTAGCAGCCGGCCCGGTTCACAGTCTCAACACGACCTCAGCCATCACTCCGGCTTCGGCAGGGACTCCACGTAGCTCTTGATGGCCCACATGGCGTTCTGGTCGAGGGTTTTCTTCCAGGCTGGCATACCGCGATCGGTACCGTTGCGCACCCGGGTGATGTAGTACTCGTCGTCCCACACGGTCAGTTCCCGCAGGTCCGGGGTCAGACCGCCGGACATGGCGCGAATGCCGTGGCACACCGCGCAGTTGCCGGCGTAGGCGCTCTCACCCACCGCCACGGCCTCGGCATTGAATTTGCCCAGCTCGTTACCTTCGCGGAACGGGTTCTCGGCACGCACCTCGTCCCCCAACTCCGGCAGGCCGCCGGTGTCGACGTCCTGGGGGGTGACATTGCCATGGCCGCGGGCCTGACCGGCGGCCAGCAGCAGCGTGGTGGCCACCAGCAGCAGCGCTGAGGCAACCAGAATTTTGAGTGAAGTGGATGTTGTCATTGTGTTTACCTCTGCGGTTTCCCATGCGTTGGCTCACAGGGTTCGGGATGAACCAACACGCTGACTGTCAGTCTAGGAATCCGCAGCGGCGTCCCGAATGCCACTTTGGAGGCGTTGGATTACTTCCTTGGTCGTAGGTGACCGGTAGTGCGCAGCAAAACCGATACTTTGGTACTGCCTGATTCCAACTTTTTGAATATTTCCGGGGGCATTTGCCCTCTCTATGCTGGGCGGAAGACAACAACAAAAGGGAGTCTGCCCCCATGCCCGGCTGCCAACACACACGACTGCTGGCCCTGATACTCCTGCTCTGGTTCAGCCCCCTGGCGGCGCTGCACGCCGAGTCGCTTGAGGTTCGGGTCGGCTACATCCAGTGGGTACCGGACACCGGCCCGGTGCTGTCAAACGTGCTTCCGGAACCGGCCGACGCCGGCTTGCGCGGCGCCGAACTCGGCATGGCCGACAACGCCACCACCGGCCGCTTTCTCGGCCAGAGCTACCTCCTGGACAGCCGGCAGGTCAGCTCCGCCGACGAGGTGACGGCGGCCTTCGACGAGCTCCGGGGCCAGGGTATCCGCCTGTTCGTACTTCGGGTTCCGGGTCCGAGCCTGCAGGCCCTGGCCCAAAGGGACGGCTCTGACGATCTGCTGCTGGTCAACGCCGGCGCCAAGGACGACCACCTGCGGACCACCTCCTGCCTGCCTGGGGTGATTCACACCATACCCAGCTTTGCCATGCTCACCGATGCCCTGGGCCAGTGGCTCAATCAGCGTCGCTGGAAGCAACTGTTTCTGATCACCGGCCCCACGGACGACGACCTGGCCTGGGCCAGCGCCTTCCGCCGCACCGCCAAACGCTTCGGCCTCAAACTGGTCGAGGACAAGCCCTGGACCTTCGACGCCGACCTGCGCCGCACCGCCGCCAAGGAACTGCCGCTGTTTACCCAGGCCGACGATTACGACGCCGTGGTAGTGGCCGACGTGCGCGGCGACTTTGGCGAGTACGTGCCCTTCAACACCTGGCTGCCACGACCGGTGGTCGGCACCCAGGGCATGACGCCGGTGGCCTGGCATCGGGTGGTGGAAAACTGGGGCGCGGCCCAATTACAGAACCGGTTTCGGGAGCTGGCCGACCGCGACATGACCGGCGAGGACTACGCCGCCTGGGCCGCGGTGCGCAGCATCGGCACCGCGGTCACCGAACTGAACAGCGCCAGCGCCAGCGAGATCCGTTCGTTCCTGTTCAGCGACCAATTCCAGCTGGCCGGATTCAAGGGCCGAAAACTGACGTATCGGGACTGGAATGGCCAACTCCGCCAACCCATCCCGTTGGTTCATCCCCGCGGGCTGGTGGCCCAGGCACCGTTCGACGGTTTCCTGCACCCGCACAACCAGATGGACACCCTGGGCTATGACCGGCCCGAAAGCCAATGTCGGGTCCACTGACCCCCCAACAATAAAATCGGGACTACTACGATGACCACACTGATCAAGAGAACCGCCCTGGCCGCGATGATTGGCCTGTCGACCCCGGCCTTCGCCAGTCTGGCCTACGTCTCGAACGAGAAGGACGACACCCTGTCGATCATCGACACCGAGACCCAGAGCGTGCTGGACACCATCAACGTCGGGCAGCGCCCACGGGGCATCCTGCTGTCCAAGGACCACTCCAAGCTGTACATCTGCGCCAGTGACGACGACACCGTTCAGGTGCTGGACCTGGCAACCCGGAAGATCATCGATACCCTGCCCTCGGGCGAGGACCCGGAGCAGTTCGCCCTGCACCCGAACAACAAGCACCTGTACATCGCCAACGAGGACGACGCCATCGTCACCGTGGTGGACGTGGACACCAAGGACGTCCTGGCCCAGATCGACGTGGGCATCGAGCCGGAAGGCATGGCGGTCAGCCCGGATGGCAAGTGGGCGGTGAACACCTCGGAAACCACCAGCATGCTGCACTGGATCAACACCGAGACCTTCAAGATCGAGAAGAACATCGTCGTCGGCCAGCGTCCGCGGCACGTGGAATTCACCAGGGACAGCAAGATCGCCTGGGCCTCGGCGGAGATTGGGGGCACCGTGCACATCATCGATGTCGACAAGCTGGAGCAGGTTCACGAGATGAGTTTCAAGGTGCCCGGGGTCAATCAGGACCGGGTCCAGCCGGTGGGCATCGAGCTGACCTCCGACGGCAAGTACGCCTTCGTGGCCCTCGGCCCGTCCAACCACGTGGCCGTGGTCGACGCCCAGACCTACGAGGTGCTGGATTACCTGCTGGTCGGTGCTCGGGTCTGGCAGCTCGACCTCGACAAGGACGAGAAGCACCTGTACACCACCAACGGCGTGTCCGGCGATGTCTCGGTAATTGATGTCGAGGAACTGAAGGTGCTCAAGTCGATCAAGGTCGGCCGCTACCCCTGGGGCGTGGTCATCGATCCCTCGTCATGACCATTGACGCCCGCAACATCGGTTTCCGCTACGGCGAGCAGCCGGTGCTGAAGGAGGTCAGCTTCACTCTGACGGCGGGCCGCTTTCACGCGTTACTGGGCCCGAACGGCGCCGGCAAGTCCACGCTGTTCGGCCTGCTCACCCGACTGCTGGCGCTGCAGCAGGGCGACCTGCTGCTGGCCGGGCGTTCCCTGAAGCAGCACCCGGCCGAGGCCATGCGCCAGCTGGGTGTGGTGTTCCAGCAGAACGCTCTGGACCTCGATCTCACGGTGCGCCAGAACCTGCATTATCACGCCGCTCTGCACGGTCTGTCGCGCCGAACCGCGCGCGCCCGCAGCCAGCGCGAACTGGAACGCTTTGGCCTGCTGGAGCGGGCCGACGACGCGGTGCGCCAGCTCAACGGCGGCCACCGCCGGCGGGTGGAAATTGCCCGGGCCCTGCTGCACCAGCCCAGCATCCTGCTGCTGGACGAGGCCACCGCCGGGCTCGACATCGCCAGTCGCAATGCCCTGAACAGTCACGTCCGGGACCTGTGCGCGCAGGACGGCCTGACCGTCCTCTGGGCCACCCACCTGATCGAGGAGGTGCGCAACGACGACCGGGTGCTGATCCTGCACCGGGGCCAGCTGCTGGCCGACGGCGACGGTCACCGGCTCTGTGCCGAGCAGGGCAGCGGCGACCTGGCGACGACTTTCCACACCCTCACCGGAGCCGGCTGATGATGAACCTGTCCCACTACTGGCATGGCTTTGTCGGGATCCAGACCCGCGAATGGCTGAGGTTCTGGCAGCAGCGCACCCGCTTTGCCAGCGCCCTGGTGCGCCCCCTGCTCTGGCTGGTGGTGTTCGCCGCCGGGTTCCGGGCGGTGCTGGGCATTTCCATCATTCCGCCCTACGACACCTACATCACCTACGAAACCTACATTGCCCCCGGCCTGTGCGGCATGATCATCCTGTTCAACAGCATGCAGGGGGCGCTGTCCATGGTGTACGACCGGGAATTGGGCAGCATGCGGGTGCTGCTGACCAGCCCCCTGCCCCGCCCGTTCCTGCTGGTCACCAAGCTGCTGGCCATGGGCGGTGTCTCCATCGCCCAGGTCTACCTGTTTCTGCTGCTGGCGCGGCTGGTGGACGTGGAGCCGCCCGGGTGGGGGTACCTGGCGGTGCTGCCGGCGCTGATCCTGACCAGCCTGATGCTCGGCGCCCTGGGGCTGCTGATCGCCACCTGGGTGAAGCAGCTGGAGAATTTTGCCGGGGTGATGAACTTCGTGATCTTCCCGATGTTTTTCCTGTCCTCGGCGCTCTACCCGCTGTGGCGGATGAACGAAGCCAGCCCGTGGCTGTACTGGCTGTGCCAGTTCAATCCGTTCACCCACGCGGTGGAGGCGATCCGGTTCTCCCTGTACCTGACCTGGAATCCGCAGGCCTTCGGGATTGCCGCCGGCGTGACCCTGGTGCTGGCGCTGCTGGCGACCGCCGGCTTCAAGCCCCAGCGCACCCGCATCCTGGGCAACCGCCCGGCCTGAGCCGCCATGGCTGCCGGCCCCGTCGCCCCGGGGCCGAGGCAGTCAACCCACCCGCTCGGGCGTTCTCAGCGCTTCCAGGATTTGCCCGACGTCGTCACCGGCGGCCACTGGTGCGTCCCACTGCAGGCGCGCCGGCTCGCCGTTGAGGTACCAGAGCCGGGTGGCCAGTTCGGCCGCGTCCCGGGCGTCGTGGGTGACGCACACCAGCCCCATGCGTGGATGCTGGGCCAGCAGCTCCAGGATCAGCCGTTTGAGGTCGTCGGCTCGTACCGGGTCCAACGAGGCGAAGGGTTCGTCCAACAGCAGCAGATCGGGCTTGACCGCCATGGCCCGGGCCAGGGCCGCACGTCGGGCCATGCCCAGGGAGACCTGGTCGGGCAGCAGGTGGCCGTAGCCGGCCAGGCCCACCGCCATCAGCAGCCGGTCCGCCTCACCGTCGGTGGCGCCGACGATTTTCAGGTTCTGGCGCAGGCTGCGCCAGGGCAGGAGTCGGTGCTCCTGGAACAGGTAACCGATGCGTACCGGCTCTGCCGCGCGAGCGACGGTACCCCGCCGGTCACGATCCAGCCCGGCAATGGCGTTGAGCAGGGTGGTCTTGCCGACCCCGGACGGCCCCAGCAGGCACACCCGGTCGCCACGCGCGACGCGGGTGCTGATGGCGCCCAGCACCGGCCGCTGAAAGCCGAGGCCGCCGATGTTCAGTTCAAGCATGGGCCACCTCCGGTCGACGCCAGCGGCTGGCGCGACGCTCCAGGGGCTGCAGGATGGCCAGCTCGATGACCTGGACCACGGCGATGAACGCCAGGCTGTAGGCCAGAATGGTGGCCACGTCGAACACCTGAAACGCCATGTGCAGCTTGAAGCCGACGCCGCTGGATCGGCCCAGCAGCTCCACCACCAGCACGATCTTCCAGATCAACGCCAGGCCGCCCCGGGTCGCCGCCATCAGGTAGGGAAACATCTGCGGCAACCAGACTTCCCGCAGCCACTGCCAGCGGGTGAACCGGTAGGCCCGGGCCATCTGTTCCAGCTTGACGTCGAGGCTTCGGGCCCCCTCGCGCACGGTCACCGCCACGTTGGGCACCTTGTTGATGATCACCGCGAGCAGGGCCGCCACCTCCACCAGGCCAAACCAGACGTACATGAGGATGATGGTGACCAGCGCCGGCAGGTTCAGCAGCACCACCAGCAATGGGTCGAACAGGGCATTGAGCCGGGCCGAGCGGCCCAGGGCGCTGCCGATGACCGTGCCCAGCAGCATCGCCAGGGCAAAGGCCACCGCCACCCGGGCCAGGGTGGCGCTCAAGTGGCGCCAGAGCTCGCCGTTCACCGCCTCCGCGCCCAGGGTGGTCAACACCGCACCCGGGGTCGGCAGCAGCGCCGTGTCCAGGCCCGCGGCCAGGGCCGCCCAGACCAGGACGGTCGCCGGCAGCACCACCCAGTAACTCCACAGCGGCGGCTGGCCGCCCCCGGCCGTCACCGGTCGGCTCCAACAAACAGCTGGGCCGGCATCAGCCGGCGTCCATTCGCGCCGGTCAGGGCCAGCAAGGTGTGCAGGTCGGCCAGGCGCTTTTCGGTCAAGGGTTGCGGTCGGCCCGCCAGATAGCCCTCGCGCAGCGCCGCCAGTTCCCCGGCGCTCGGGTCCTGCATCAACGGGGCCAGGCGCTGCCAATGGTCCGGGTCATCCGCCAGGGATTGCTTGGCCTGCGCCACCGAGCGGGCAAAGCGGGCAATCAGGTCCGGGTGGTCGTCGGCCCAGGCTTTCGGAAACACATAGCCCAGCACCGGCAGGTTCGGATCCAGGTCCAGGGCCGTCAGCAGCTCCTCGAGCCGGAATGCCGAGCGCCAGCCACCCTGGCCTTTGAGCCGGGCGGCGAAGTGCCAGTAGGTGACGATGGCATCGACCTGGCCGCGTTTCAGGGCCTGGCTGAGCAAAGGCGGTGCGCCGAACTGCAGGTCGACACTGGCGGCCAGGTCCAGCCCCTGTTGCGCCGCCACCCGTTGCAGCAGGATCCAGCCCTTGCTGTCCGGGCCGCCGGCCACCCCGAGCCGCCGACCGGACAGGTCGGCCAAGGACCGGATGGGGGACGCCTCGGCCACCACCAGGTCACCGATCTGGGACGAAAACGGCAGGTACAGGTAGGGCACCCCGGCCTCATACCGGGCCTGGGCCCAGAGCAGGTCGGCAACCGCGCCCTGGACACTGCCACTGGTCACCGCCAGCCGGGACGCCGGCAGGTTCGCCACCGGGCGCAACTCGAGCCGGTAGCCGTTGGCCCGATCGAGCCCGGCGTGCTGGAGGTGGTCGAGCTCCCAGTGGGCGGTGCCGGCCTGCAACACGCTGAGGGTCAGCACCGGCTCGGCCGACGCCGCCGCGCTCAGCAGCAGGCCCGCCACCAGGGTGCCCCACCGGCGCATCGGCCGTTGCCACCACCTTGATTCGCTGCACGTTGATTGCTTCATACCTGCACGATACGAAGCCCGCCAGGCATCCAGAATAGTACTTTGGTGCCTGTTTTTTGGTGCGATGGTCGCATTCAACCGATGGGGGTAATGGCGTGTAATGGCACTATCACAAGAATAAGCAGAGGCATGGCTTGAACGCCTCTGCCAAGGAGATTGTCATGCTGAACGAGCTTGATGCCGCACTCTCGCCGGAAAACCGCTATGATGATTCCGGAACCCGCGCCGATACCGACAACAAACAGGCAGAGGCAGTCATGGAGCCTGCGTACAAAATTCTGATCGCCGACGACCACCCGCTGTTCCGGGAAGCCATCAGCAGTGTGATCGCGTCCGGCTTCGAGGGCAGCGAGATCATCGAGACCGACGACCTCGACAGTGCCCTGGAACTGACTCGCAACAACGACGATCTGGATCTGATCCTGCTCGACCTGAACATGCCCGGCATGCACGGCCTGAACGGCCTCATCACCCTGCGCAACGAGGCGCCCAGCATTCCGGTGGTGATCGTGTCGGCGGAGGAAGACAAACAGGTGGTGCTGCAGGCGATCACCTACGGCGCGGTGGGCTTCATCACCAAGTCCTCGCCCCGGGCCCAGATGACCGAGGCCATCCAGCAGATCCTCAACGGCAACGTCTACCTGCCGTCGGACATCATCCGCACTGGCAACGAGAACCGGCAGCGCCGCAGCCGTAACGACGACAACCCGATTTCCCCGGAGCTGCTGAACTCACTGACCCGGCGCCAGCTGCTGGTGCTGGAGCGCATGTCCAAGGGCGAATCCAACAAGCAGATTGCCTACAACCTCAACATCGCCGAGACCACGGTCAAGGCGCACGTCTCCGCCATCCTGCGCAAACTCGGGGTGCACAACCGGGTCCAGGCCATCCTGTCCGCCAGCGACGTCGATTTCAGCCAGTACCTGAAACGCTGACCGGCGGCGGTGGCGGCGCCGTCGCTACCGCCCGTCACCGCCGATTGTGCACCACATGGTGCAGCACACTGCGCAACTTCAACGGTTTCACCGGCTTGTTCATCAACAGGAAGCCCAGGTCACGGATCTGCTGCTTCAGCTCGTTGGAATAATTGGCGGTGATCATCAACACCGGCGCCGGCGTGCGCCGTCGCCGGTTGATGGCGTCGACCACATCGACGCCGTTTTCGTCGTTGTCCAGGTGGTAGTCGGCCAGGATCAGGTCGACCGGGCTGGTCTCGATCACCAGCTGACGCTCCAGGTCGGTCAGGGACACCGCCGTCACCACCTGGCACGACCAGCCCTCCAGCAGCGTTTGCATGCCCTGGCAGATGGCCCGGTCGTTGTCGATCACCCAGACCCGGGCACCGTCCAGGCCGTCCCCGGGCAGCGCCAGGGGCGCGGTCACCACCGGCCGTGACGGCTGCAGCCGGCCCAGGGGCACACGCACGCTGAACACCGAGCCCTTGCCTTCCACCGAGGACACCCGGACCTCGTGGCCGAGCATGCGCGCGATCTTGTCGACAATGGCCAGCCCCAGGCCCAGGCCCTTGTCCGCCGGGGCGCCGCTGGGCCGGATGCGTTTGAATTCCTGGAAGATCTCGGTCAGCTTGTCCTCGGGAATGCCCGGTCCGGTGTCCCAGACCTGCAGCCAGATGTCCTCGCCCTCGCGCCGGCAACCGAGCAGGATGCGGCCGCTGCGGGTGTAGCGAATGGCGTTGGTCAGGAAGTTGCGCAGGATTCGCGCCAGCAGCTGGGAGTCGGATTCCACCACCGCCGAGCAGGGGACGAAATCGAGCCGCAGGCCCTCGGCCTGGGCCATCTGCCGGAATTCCCGGGCGATGTTGTTGAGCAGGTCGCGCAGGTCGAACGCCATCACGTCCGGCTTGATCACCCCGGCATCGAGCTTGGAGATATCCACCAGGGTGCCGAGCAGGTTTTCAACATCGTCCAGGGAGGTGCTGACCGAGCGCACCAGGCCCTCGGCCTTGGGCCCGAAGCTCTGCTCCAGCAGCGCACTGGTGAACAGCCTGGCGGCGTTCAGGGGTTGCAGCAGATCGTGGCTGACCGCGGCCAGGAATTTGGTCTTGGACATGTTGGCGCGCTCAGCCTCGAGCTTGGCGTCGCGCAGCCGCGCCTCGACCGCCGCCCGCTCCGAGATTTCCTGCCGCAGCTTGTGGTTGAGGCCGGTCAGGGCTGCGGTGCGCTCCTTCACCCGACGTTCCAGGTCGTCGTAGGCCTGTTCCAGCGCCAGCGCGGTCTTGCGTCGGTCGGTGATGTCGCGGATCAGCACGAAGAAGCCGACGATGTCGCCAAACTCGTCCAGGTTGGGCACGTAGGACCGGAGCATGTAGCGCACCTCGCCGCCGCGCCCGGTCTCCTCCAGTTCGAAGGTGACGTTGTGCCCATCCATGACCTCGAGGATCTGGGGCAGCAGGCGCTGATAAAACTCCGGGCTGTGGATCTGGTCCAGGCGCTGGCCCAGCAGGGGCGCACCGTCGCGGTCGTACCAGGCCTCGTAGACCTTGTTGCAGAACTGCACGGTCATGTCCGCGCCGACGTAGGCAATCAACGCCGGCACGTGGTCGGTGACCACCCGGATCCAGCGCTCACTCTCTTCCAGAGCCTTGATCCGACGCATCATTTCGCTGTTCTTGACGTCGGTGATGTCGGAATAGAGCACCACCAGACCACCCTCCCGGGTCGCCCGTTCGGTGACCTGGACCCAGCGGTGATTGGCCAGCAGGAACACCGAGCCTTCCGGGTCGTCGTGGTGGTGTTCCTCGAGGATCAGACCGCAGGCCTCGGCCCGGGCCTTGACCTCCTGCACGCTGGTACCGGGCTCCGGCGCCACCGCGCCGACGTCGCGCCAGTAGCTGCAGAACCGGCTGTTGCTCTGAATCAGGCGATGGTGACGGTCGAACAGGACAAAGCCGTCGGCGATGCTTTCGATGGCGTCACTGAGCCGCTGGCGGGTGGTTTCCGCCTCTTCCCGGGCCCGGTCGACCGCGGTGTGGCTGGCCTTGAGCTCTTCCATGGCGTGATTGAGTGCGTCGGTGCGCTCACGCACCTGCTCGGCCAGGATCACCGAGTGCTCGAACGCCGCGTAGGGCTCGGGTTTGTGCGCCACGCCCGACTCCACCCGCACGATCAGGGCGTCGCGAATGCGCCGCAACCGCAGGTTTTCCGCTTCCAGCGCGTCAATGCGCTGTTGCAGCTCCCCGGCCGAGGGCTGGGTGGGGTCAGGAACGGGCAGCAGGCTGGCCAATCACCACCCCCGTGAACGTCTGGTTGATGTGCATGCCGTCGAACTGCTCGCCGTAGGTGTTGAAGCCGATGACCCGGTGGTGGCGCATGAACTCGGACACCGCCGCCACTTCCCCGGTCAGCTCCGCTTCCAGCCGGCGCAGGAAGCAGTCGCAGCCGATGGTGATCAGGGGCGTGCCCACCACCCGCTCGGACGCCTCGATCTGGTGGCGCACGCTGTCGAGCAGGGCCTCGGGCTCCATCGCGGTCATCACGATGCCGGTTTCCACCGCGCAGTAGAAGGTCAGGCTGCCATCGGCATTGACCCGCTGGATGGAGCGGACAAAGTAGTGGCCGCCGATTTTCACGCCCAGGGGGCGCAGGGCAAAGATCTTGCGGTCGAGCTGCTCGACCGGGACACCCACCACCCGGGCGTAGGCCTGGGCCGCCGGCTCGGCATTCAGTTCATTGACCGTGCGGCGCTCCGGGCAGGCGTCGGTCACCACCAGTTTCTCGCGGCGATCGACCATGTGGTGGGTGGAAAACACCCGGAAATCCAGCGGCGTGTTGACCAGCATCACGGTGGCGGCCCCGGAGTGGAACTGGCCATCGAAGTAGACGTGGGTATTGGCCAGGCGCTCGTCGTCACCAGCGGAGCCACCGAACTGGGGAATGGTGCCCAGGGCCGAGTTCAGGGTGGCCAGCACCAGCTCCTCGCGACTGGACAGGCCATCCAGCAGGGTAATGGCGAAGGTGTGGCCCTTGACCGGCGCCAGCCGGGCGTCGCGACAGGTGGCCAGCAGGCCGTCGATGACGCCCTGGGCGTCCTGCAGGGCAAACCGGTCGAGGGAGGAGATCAGGGCGCAGTCGATGGCGAAATAACGGCGGTCGAAACCGATGGCGGTAATGCAGCCGCGGCCGTAACCCTCGGGGGTGATTTCACCGGCGGAGGTGCAGCCACAGACCCGGATCTCGGGAAAGGCGGCGTCCAGGGCGGGGCCGAGCTGGTCCAGCTGGTATTCGGCCGAGCAGAAGAACAGCACGCAACCCAGATGCTCGTGCTGGAGCTGGGCGGCCAGCTGGCTGGCGGCCAGGGCCGGTTCGCGCACGTGGACGCTGGCAGTCCGCACAGCAGACGGGACCGTCTCTGGGCTCATAATCACCGGTTCCAAAGGCTCGGGAGTTTGTTCCGATTCTACGGCATCCGGGTAAGCTGCCAATGCGACTTCCGTGCTTTTTATCGGCGCGCCGAAATGATCGTAAGTCATTGATTAAATAACCCTCCTAATCAATCCCTTCCGGCGCTGCCAGGCCCGCCTCCGGCAAAACGACACTAAAGTCGTAAGCCGGTTGCCCCCGACCCCCGGCGTCCAGCCGGGTCCGGGGGCCTGGGCCAGTCAGACCCTACTCAGAAGGTCACCACCGCGCCCAGGGCGAGCGTGTCGATGTCGGCGGCGTCGGCGCCGGTCGACTTGGTGGTCTGTTCGAACATGTTGTACTCCGCCACCAGCTTGAAGTTGCTGTTGACGTCGTGGAACACCGCGATCGAGGTGTTCTCGGTCTCGTAGTCGGCCTGGTCCGAATCCGTCTCGCCGTAGGACAGCACGAAACGGTTGGCGCCCAGGGTGTAGGAGCCCTGGATCAGGTAGCCGTCGGCGTCTTCTTCACCGATGGTGGCGGCGGTGTCGCTGATCAGCACCGGCACGTCGCCCTCGGAAGTGAAGCCGGAACCGGTCAGGGAGAAACCGGCCACCGAGGCGCGCAGACCGTAGCCCAGGCCGGTGGAGTCCACCGAATCGGTGTCGTTTTCCGAGCTCTGGGTGCGACCGTTGACCCAGCCGGTCAGGCTCACGCCGTTGAGGTCGGCGCTGTAGGTCACCTCGGCCTCAATGCGCGGTGCGGATTGCTCGGACCCGGCCCCCGGCGTGGTGTTGGCCGGCTCGAAAATACCCGCGGCGATGTTCAGGCCACCCAGGTCCGGGGTCCGATAGGTGATCTGGGCCGACGGGTTGGGATAGGGGTAGCCGGTGCGGATGTTGCCGAAGGACACGCCAGTGGGCGCACCGGGCGAGCCGAAGCCCATCAGGATTTCATCCAGGAAGATGTTGGAGCGCGCATAAAGACCGAAGTCCTTACCGATCAGCACCTGACCGAAGGAACCGTCGACGGTGGCGTACAGCTGTCGGACATCGATAGCGGTGTCGGTGGGCGACTGCAGGCTGTCGTTGATGGTGCTCCAGAACGAGGAGCGGCCGCCCAGGGTCAGCTCGCCCATTTCCTTGCTGAAGTTGAAGCCAATGGTGTTGGGCAGGAAGCCCATCTTGACGTCGGAATTGCGGGTATCGGCCAGCTTGTCCTCACGGTTGACGTAGAAGGCGTTGAAGTAGCCGTCCACCGAAAAGCTGGTGCCGTCCTGGTTGTAGATCTCGACCGCCGCATGGGCGCCGGCGCTTGCGCCCATGGCCACGGACAATGCCAGATACAGCGCAGACTTTCTGATGTTGTTGTTTTTCATACTTCCCCCGGTTGTTGTTAAAAATCTGGGATCGGGGCCTCAGCGATCTGGGCCCAAGGCGCAATCTGCCGCCTGCAGTCCATGGTCGGGGAAGCACAACCGGGGAGAAATGACCCAAGGGGGCTGGTTTTCTGCTCATTTGGGAGGGGGCCAAACCGCCACTTTGGCAGTACGACCCGGCAAGATTCGGATGGCAAAACCGGCACGCCAAGGCTAGCCTGAAACGCCTCGGACGACATAAAAGGCAGCCAATACAGTGACAACAGCAATCAGCCCGACCATGGGCGTGCGGGAATGGACTCTGCTGCTGGGGCTCTCGATACTCTGGGGCGGGTCGTTCTTCTTTGTCGGGGTGGCGGTGCAGGAGCTGCCGCCCCTGACCATCGTGGCACTGCGGGTGGGGCTGGCGGCAGTCGGGCTCTGGGTGATTGCCCTGGTGCTGGGCCTGACGCCGCCCCGGTCGCCCCGGGTCTGGCTGGCGTTCCTGTGCATGGGCACCATCAACAACGTGATTCCGTTTTCACTGATTGTCTGGGGCCAGACCCAGATCGCCTCCGGCCTGGCCTCCATCCTGAACGCGACCACGCCGCTGTTTACCGTAGTGGTGGCCACCTGCCTGCTGTCGGACGAACGGGCGACGCCCTTGAAGCTGGTGGGGGTGATCACCGGGTTTTGCGGGGTGGTGGTGATGATCGGGCTGCCGGCGTCGGCCCAGCCCGCACCCTGGCTGCCGCAACTGGCCATCCTGGCAGCGCGCTGTCCTACGCCTTCGGCGGGGTCTACGGTCGGCGCTTCAAGACCCTGGGGGTGCATCCGATCCTGACCGCGGCCGGCCAGGTGACCGCGTCCGGGCTGATCATGCTGCCGCTGGCGTTCTGGCTGGAGGGGGCCGGCGCGCTGGCGACGGCCGGGCCCGGGACCTGGAGCGCCATCCTCGGGCTGGCCCTGTTCTCCACGTCCCTCGCCTACATCATCTACTTCCGGCTGCTGGCGACGGCGGGCGCCACCAACCTGCTGCTGGTCACCCTGCTGGTGCCGGCGTCGGCCATCCTGCTTGGCGTGCTGTTTCTGAACGAGGCCCTGTCGGTGACCCAGTTTGCCGGCCTGGGCCTGATTGCCCTGGGGCTGTCCGCCATCGACGGCCGGCTCTGGCCACGCCGGCTCGCGCTCCGGTCCTGATCAGTCGGCCACCGCCTTCTGGGGCGACGGCACCAGGCGTCGGCCCATGGCAATCAGGATGCAGCCAAAGCCGTACATGAGCACGCTGTAAACCACCGCCGGGATCGACATTTCGCTGGATTCCAGCAGCGTCAGCGCCACCATCAGGGCGATGGTGCCGTTCTTGATGCCCAACTCCACGGCAATAGCCAGGGACTCCTTCTGGGACAGACCCACCAGCCGGCTGACGCCCAGGCCAATGGCGATACCAAACAGGTTCAGCAGGAATGCGGCCGGCCCGGCCTGGGACAGCAGCTCCGGCAGCCGGTCCCGGGAGCCCCACAGCAGGGCGATGATCAGCAGCAACAGCACGATGCCGCCGAAGATGCTGACAATTCCCTCGGCCTTCTGCGCCGCGGCCGGCGCCCGGGTGCGGATGAACATGCCCAGGGACACCGGCAGCAGCACGATCACCACCAGCATGGCAATGGTCTTGCCCACCGGCAGGCTGATGTTGGCGGCCTCGCCGAAATACATCTGCAGGGCGTAGTTGGTGAAGAACGGCAGGGTGACGATGGTGATCAGGCTGGCGGACACCGTCAGCAGGATCGACAGCGCAATGTGGCCACGGGCCAGCAGCACGAACAGGTTCGAGGTGGTGCCACCGGGGCAGGCGGCAATGATGACCAGCCCGACCGCCAGCGCCGGCGCCAGCCCCAGGGTGGCGGCAATGCCAAAGGCCACCAGGGGCATCAACAGGATCTGGGCCACGGTGCCCACCACGATGCTGCGGGGGTTGCGGGTGACCTGACCAAAATCCCGCAGGGTCAGGGTCAGGCCAATGCCAACCATGATGATGAACAGAGAGACGGGTAAGCCGATCGAAATCAGCGGGCTGGACTCCACGTGGCAACTCCTGGTTATTGTTGTTGGGGTAATAAACGCGACGAATCAGTCTAGTCGAATCCGCCGCGCCAGAATGTAATCCATTTGACAGTCTAGGCCGGCGACTTCTGCTCCGGTCTGGGGCTCACCTCCCCGCCCGGAAACTGCTCCAGCTCCCGCAGGCAGTCGGTGAGAAAGCCACTCGGGTCCAGCAGAATGGCCTCATCCGCGACCACGCCAAACTGGACCTGGCCGGCGTAACTGACAATGCTCACGCCCAGGCCGATGTCACCGGCCTGGGGCACCCAGAACATCTGCTCCGAGATGCGGCAGCCGGCCAGGTAGCGGGCCTCCGGGGTACCGGGGACGTTGGAGACCACGGTACTGGCCTTGCGGTAGAACACGTCTGCCACCGGCGCCCGCCAGGGCTCGGGAATGGCCGAGGCGCTGGCGGCCAGACCCCAGGCGAGCCCGGGCTGCCAGCTCTTTTTCAGGCGCCGGGTCTCGTGCTTGATCCGGTACAGGCGCTCCAGCGGGCTCTCGCCATCCACCGGCAGGGGCACAAACACGGTGCCGAAGTAATTGCCCAGGGCGCCCGGCTCCGGCTGCAGGTCTTCCGGCAGGCGGGCGCGGATATCGACCGGCACGGCCGCGTGCAGCACGGTGTCGGCCAGGGCCTCGTCCTCGATGCCCAGCCGGGTGCGCACCGCGGCGGCGACGCAGCTGAGCAGGACGTCGTTGATGGTGACGTTGGTGGCGCGGGCCACGGCACGGAACCGGGACAGCGCCACCGGCTCCGACCAGCGGCACTGGCGCCGGCCCAGCAACGGGCGCTTGAGATCGGAGGGGGTATCTTCCGGCTCGATCAGGAATTCACTGAGTTCGTGCACCAGTTTCAGGCCCTTGTGGGCGGCGCGATCGAGCCAGCGCCCGGCCTGCTGGGAGCCGCTGGTTTCCGGCGCCTCGGATTCGGCCGCCGCCACGGTACCGGCGGACTGCAGATCGCTGGCCATCAGTTGCTCAAGCCAGGTCTTGGCGGCGTTGGTCCATCGGGACAACTCCGGGGCTTCGGCGGCGCCATAGATGGCGGGATGCTGCTGGGGAGACGGTGGGCACAGGCGGTCGAAGATGCCGAGCAGCGACAGGCCATCGGCGTAGCAGTGGTGCATGCGCAGCAGCAACGCCGCGCCGCCCTCGGCGTTGGGCGCGAGCCAGAACTTCCAGCGCGGGCGGTAGTGGGCCAGGGGCTGGTTGAGCCGGGCCGAGACCCAGTCCTGCAGGTCCTCCGGGCTGAAGCGGTCGAGCACCACATCCAGGTGATGCTTGAGGTCGAACACCGGATCGGGCTGCCACCACCAGCCCGGGGAACGCTGCACCGGCATGAACCGGAACCGCTCCCAGGCCAGCCAGTACACCTTGAGAAACTCCCGGAACCTGGGTGCGGTCAGGCCATCCACCCGCAGCATCACGGTGATGGTCATCGGGTTTTCCGGGCGTTCCAGCGCCAACCAGGCCGAATCCGCAGGCAACAGAAGATGCGATGGCTCGTGACTCAAACCTGGCGGTCCCCGGGTGAATGGTGGTGATAGGTAAAAACCGAACTCCGCATTGTGCCAGACAAGCCATACCGTCTCCATATCAGGCGATGGCGCACAGGATTACAAAAAGTTACTTGTGAGAAGGGGTTCAGACCTATAATCGTTATAAGCCTTGATGCATTGGTTATAAATGTTCAACCTGCATACATCTATTGGCCCTGATTGAGCGTAAATAATGTTCAGGGCGCCAATTGATACCCGGACTGATCTGGGTAAAACAGAGCGACAGGCAAAAACCAAGATCAACAAGATGCCATTGCAGCGCTGGGCGGGAGAGCCAACATGAAAGCGAGCCACGTTCGCAAACTGATCAAACCCATCGAGAACGCCTATTCGGAAATGTTCTCCGGCCGGGTTTATCGCGTCGGTCGAGGCGCGGTGTCGGTGCGTAATCACAGCGGTTCGGCGGAGCAGACCGTGATCGGTGTGCACGGCTTTCTGGAGAACCACTGCTACTTCACCCAGGCCTACGAGGCGCCCAACACCGAACTGATCCTGCTGACCTGCAGCAACTACCACATCCCGGTCAACGGGGTGACCCCGGAAACCCCGGACTGGGAAGTGCCAATCAAGCACACCGAAGGCACCATCGAATACGACGCCTGCATCCTGAACCAGGCCGTGGCCAACCTGCCGACCACCACCAACATTCGTGTGCACGGCCACTCCCGCGGTGGCGCGGTCATCCTCGAGGCCCTGAAACAGTGGCCGGAACTGTACGAGGACGTGGACGTAGTCCTGGAGGCCCCGGTCCTGCCCCAGGGCCGGTTGCATGCCCTGGTTACCATGCTGCTGGAGCCGGTCAGCCACGGCATGTGGCCCTGGCTGATCCGACTGATCAACTCCGCACCGTCGTCGGCCTATGGCCAAACCTTTTTCGGCCGGATGAACCCGCGCAAGAAGCAGCTGCTGAGCAAGCTGTTCTCGGCGACCCAGGACCACCTGACCATCGTCCGCAACATCGAGAACCTGATGGAGTGGATGGTGCGCACCGACACCAGCGTCTACAACCACATTCGCCACGGCACCTTCCTGGTTCCGGCGGTCGACCGCATCCTGGACCGCAACGCCATGCTGGCGAGCGCGCGCCAGAGCCCGACCACCATGCGCATTGTTGAAACCGAAGCGCCCAGCCACTTCATCATCCTCGACAGCAAGGAATGGGTGCCGGCGTTCGAGCCCCTGCCCGCTGCAGCCCAGGCCTAGCCACCTCAGAACGGCCTGCGGGTGCCTTGGCGGCCAAGCTCCGTTAAACTGACGGGCCTCTGATCGGGCCCGAACGGGCCCGCCCCGGTTTGATGGAGCCCGCATTCATGTACCGTGAGCGCCTGGTCGCTACCGACGTCTCGTCCGACAACGCCCGCCGGCTCCGGCGCTGGCTGCTCGATTACCACGATTTTCGCCAGTACAAGGCCGCCCATCCGCGCCTGGCCGACACCTTCGTCATTGCCGACTGGCAGGCGCAGCGGCTGAAAGCCACCCACCGGGACCTGTACGACGACCCGGCCTACCACGCCGGCCTGGATTTCCTGCTGACCGACCTGTACGCGCCGCAGGCCATGACCCGCCGCGACGACAACATCGACCGGGTGTTTCCGAAGATGGTGAAGTGGCTGCCGGAGCACCTGCTCGGCACCCTGGCCGGTCTGGTGGAGCTGAATCTGATCACCCAGCGTTTGGACCTGGAGCTGGCGGAACGGATTGCCCCGCCCCTGCCCGACGCCATGCCGGTGTCGACCTACTGCGAGGCGTTCCGCGCCGGCGAGCCGGAACTGCGGGACCGTCAGTTGGCATTGGTGGCCGAGGTGGGTCTGGAGCTGGACCGCTACGTCCGCAACCGGTCGCTGGGCTGGCTGCTGTCGGTGGCCCGGGCGCCGGCGGAAATGGCCGGCCTGGCCGATCTGCACAGCTTCATGCACCGGGGCCACTCGGCCTTTCGCCAGATGGAACGGGTCGAGGTGCTGATTGATCGGCTGGTTACACGGGAGCGACAGGTGATGGCCAATATTCTGGCCGGCCACCCGCAGCCCTTCGAGCTGCCGGGCGACCTGTAGGCGAGCGCGGGGTCAGGCGCTGAGGATCTGGTCGAGCTGGGAGTGGATCTCCTTCTCGATCTTGGACTTGAACGGGCGCAGCATCATGCCCAGCTCCAGATGCACGTGCAGGTCGGCCTGCTGGATGTGCAGGTAGCCCTTGACGCCGCTGCGTTTGAACTTGAGCTCATCGCCGTCCCACTGGTAGTGCACGTCGAACTGCTGGGACAGGTCCTTGGCCAGGGTTTCGGCGGCGGCGCGGGCGTGCTCCTTGTCCAGGCTGTGGGAACGGTGTACATCGATTACGGACATAAAACGGCTTTCTCTCGGAAAATGATCGGATTTACAGTTTAGGGGCGGATTAAACCGGCCGCCACCCTTGTAGCAACCCCGCCAGCCGTTAGAATACGTAGTTCAGACGGATTGAGCGTGTCCCCGCACCGGACCTCGCTCAACAGGATTTCTCTTCACAGGATCTCTTTCATGAGCGAGCAGCAGACGCCGGCCGATCAGGCCCAGACCAGCCCGGGCGCGGACGAAGTCACCCATTTCGGCTTCCGCAACGTGCCCAAGAACCAGAAGGCTGGCCAGGTGGCCGAGGTCTTCCACAGTGTGGCCGGCAAGTACGACCTCATGAACGACCTGATGTCCATGGGCATCCACCGGCTCTGGAAACGCTTCACCATCGAACTGTCGGGGGTGCGCCCCGGCCACCAGGTGCTGGATATCGCCGGCGGCACCGGTGACCTGACGATGAAGTTCTCCGACCTGGTCGGGCCCTCGGGCCGGGTGGTGCTGGCCGACATCAACGCCTCCATGCTGCAGGTGGGTCGCAGCCGCCTGGTGGACCGCGGCTACGCCGGCAACATCGAGTATGTGCAGGCCGACGCCGAGCACCTGCCGTTCCCGGACAACAACTTCAACGCCGTGTCCATTGCCTTTGGTCTGCGCAACGTCACCGACAAGGACCAGGCCCTGCGGGACATGGCCCGGGTACTCAAACCCGGCGGCAAGCTGATGGTGCTGGAGTTCTCCAAGCCCACCAACCCGCTGCTGAGCAAGGCCTACGACACCTACTCGTTCACCGCCCTGCCGCTGATGGGCCAGTTGATCGCCGGTGACAGCGAAAGCTACAAGTACCTGGCCGAGTCCATTCGCATGCACCCGGACCAGGACACCCTGAAGGGCATGATGGAGAACGCCGGTCTGGTGAACTGCAAGTACTACAACATGACCGGCGGCATTGTTGCCCTGCACGTGGGAATCAAACCCTGATGTTTCCCGGCCCCACCCTGCTGGCCGCCCTGACCGGCGTGATCGAGAGCGCGCTCAATCATGCCCTCGAGCTGGACCCGGCGAGCCGGCGCGATCTGCTGGCGGCCCTGGACGGGGCGGTGCAGATCGAGCTCACCGCGCCCCTGGCCCTGAGCGTCACGCTCGAGGGCGGCGCCGAGCGGGTGCGGGTCAGCAGCCAGCCGGTCGAGTCGCCGGCGCTGATCATTCGGGGCCGACCGATCGCCTTTGCCGCCCTGGCAACCGGTGACGACCGGGTCATCGGCGACGGCCGGCTGACGGTGCAGGGCGATACCGCCCTGGCGCACCAGCTCCAGCGCGCCCTGAACCGACTCAGCCCGGACTGGGAAGCGGCCCTGGCCCGGCACCTGGGCGATGTGCCGGCCCATTTCCTGGGCCAGCGGGTGCGCGCCGCGGTGAAATGGAGCCGCCACGCCTTCGCCGCCCTGAACGCCAACGTGGAAGAATACGTGCACGAGGAGAGCCGCGCCCTGCCCGGCCGTCGGGAACTGGAGGCGACCTTTGCCGACATCGACGAGCTCAGCCTGCGCACCGAACGTCTGCAGGCACGCATCGACCAGATAGAGCAGCTCGCCCGCACCGACCAACCGGAGACCCCGTGACCCGCCTGCAACGCCTGTTCCGAATCGCCTGGGTTTTCTGTCGGTACCGACTGGACACCTTCCTGCCGCTGGCGGAACTGCCCGCCCCGCTGAAACTGTTTTTCCTGCTGGCGCCCTGGCACCTGTTCCCCCAGCCCAAGCTGAGCCGGGGCGACCGCCTGCGCCTGGCCCTGGAGGAGCTGGGGCCGGTGTTCGTGAAATTCGGCCAGATCCTGTCGACCCGGCGCGACCTGCTGCCGGACGACATGGCGGAGTCCCTGAAGAACTTGCAGGACCGGGTGCCGCCCTTCTCCAGTGACGTGGCCCGGGACATCATCGAGTCGTCCCTGGGCGCGCCGGTGGCGGAGCTGTTCCTGGAGTTCACCCCCGACCCGATCGCCTCGGCCTCGGTGGCCCAGGTGCACGGGGCAACGCTGCGCAACGGCCAGAAAGTGGTGGTCAAGGTGCTGCGCCCGGGCATCGAGCGGGTCATCCGTCAGGACCTGGCACTGATGTACCTGATGGCCGGGCTGCTGGAAAAATACTGGTCCGAGGGCAAGCGCCTGCATCCGGTCGAGGTGGTGGCCGATTACGACGCCACCATCCACGACGAACTCGACCTGCAGCGGGAAGCCGCCAACGCCAGCCAGCTGCGCCGTAACTTCGAGAACTCCTCACTGATCTACATCCCTTCCATCGACTGGGACTATACCCGCCAGTCGGTGCTGGTGATGGAACGCATTCACGGCGTGCCCATCGCCGACGTGCCGGCGCTGAAGGCGGCAGGCGTGGACATGAAGGTGCTGGCGGAGAAAGGCGTCGAGATCTTCTTTACCCAGGTGTTCCGGGACAGTTTCTTCCACGCCGACATGCACCCGGGCAACATCTTCGTCGACATCAGCAACCCCGCCGACCCGAAATACATCGCCATCGACTTCGGCATAGTCGGCACCCTGGCCCCGGACGACCAGAGTTACCTGGCCCGCAACCTGCTCGCCTTCTTCCGCCGGGATTACCGTCAGGTGGCGCAACTGCACATCCAGTCCGGCTGGGTGCCGCCGGACACCCGGGTGAACGAGTTCGAGGCGGCGATCCGCACCGTGTGCGAGCCGATCTTCGAAAAACCGCTGAAAGACATTTCCTTCGGCCACTTCCTGCTGCGCCTGTTCCAGACCGCCCGGCGCTTCAACATGGAGGTGCAGCCCCAGCTGGTGCTGCTGCAGAAAACCCTGCTCAACGTCGAGGGTCTGGGCCGCCAGCTCTACCCGGACCTGGACTTGTGGAGCACCGCGCAACCCTTCCTGGAGAGCTGGATGCGCCGACGCATCGGCCCGTCGGGACTGATCAAGTCTCTGCAGACGCACCTGCCGTCCTGGCTCGAACAATCCCCGGAAATGCCGCAACTGGTGCACGATGCCCTGCTGCAATTGCGCCAGTCCGGCCCCACCGAGCAGCAGAATCAGGCTACACTGGAGCTCCTGCGGGAGCAGCAGGTGCGCTCCGACCGGCGCTGGCGGCGCGGTCTGACCGCGGTCCTGCTGGCCGCGGCGGCGGTGATCGGCACCCAACCCGAGGCCCGGGCCTGGGTGGAAACGGTACCGCTGTGGAGCTGGGCCCTGCTGGCCGGGGCCGGCGGGCTGGTGCTGCGCGGCAGCCGCTAAATGAATTTGCACTCAGGATTCACAGAAATGAAAGATACGCCCGATAACGTCGACAACCCTGACTGGCTGGAAAGCATTCGCTGGACCGCCGACGGGCTGGTGCCCGCCATCGCCCAGGACGCCGCCACCGGCGACATCCTGATGATGGCCTGGATGAACCGGGAGTCGCTGCGACTGACCGCCGAGGAGGGCCACGCCGTGTACTGGTCCCGTTCCCGCGGCAAGCTCTGGCGCAAGGGCGAAACCTCGGGCCACCAGCAGGTGGTCAAGGACATCCGCCTGGACTGCGACGAGGACGTGGTGCTGCTGAAGGTGGAACAGAAGGGCGGCATTGCCTGTCACACCGGCCGGCGCAGTTGTTTTTACCGCTCCCTGCAGGACGGCCAGTGGGTCGGCGTGGAGCCGGTGATCAAGGACCCCGACGCCATTTACGGCAACCAGTGAGGAGCATTGAAGGTGAGTGACGTACTGACACGCCTGGCACAGGTACTGGAAGAGCGCAAACAGGCTGCACCGGACAGCTCCTACGTGGCCAGCCTGCACGCCAAGGGACTGAACAAGATCCTGGAAAAGGTCGGCGAGGAGTGCACCGAGACCCTGCTGGCGGCGAAAGACGCGGAACGCTCCGGCAACACCTCGGAGCTGGTGTATGAAACCGCCGACCTGTGGTTCCATACCCTGGTGATGCTGTCCCGGCTGGGCCTGGGCCCCGACGAGGTGCTGGACGAACTGGCCCGGCGCTTCGATCTGTCCGGGCTGGAGGAGAAAGCGGCCCGCAACAAGTGAGGCCGGTGGACGACTGGGGTTAACCCTATGTCGCTCAGTTACCGTACAATGACACAAAACAGCAAAAGCAACGTGAGGACCCCGTGATGGGCATCAGTATCTGGCAACTTCTTATCGTACTCGGCATCGTTATTCTGTTGTTCGGAACCAAGAAACTGCGCAACATCGGCAGCGATCTGGGCGGTGCCATTCGTGGCTTCAAGAAATCCATGAATGACGAAGACAACAAGCCCGCCGACCCGGAGACCCTGGAAGACACCGGCGCGCCCCAGAACCAGCAGGCCAAGGCCGAAGAAAAGCCCCGGGACAAGTCCCCCAGCTGAGAGCAGGCTGAATGTTCGATATCGGCTTTCTGGAGCTGCTGATCTGCGGCGTCATTGCCTTGTTGGTGTTGGGTCCCGAGCGGCTGCCCACCGCGGCGCGCGCCGCCGGTCGCTGGATCGGTGGTGCCCGGCGCATGGTCAGCCAGTTCACCTCGGAACTGGACCGCCAGCTCAAGGCTGAAGAACTGCGCGAGGAACTCCGCAAGGCCGGCGACGTCGGCCTCGAGGACGTTCAGGGCACGGTGCGCGATGCCTTGGAAGAGGCCAAGCGCTACGAGCACATGATTCAGCCCCCCAAGGATGGCGGCGGCAGCCGGCCGGCGCCGGCAACCCGTCGCGTCGCCTCGCCAACCCAGGACAGCGCCAGCTCCGCGGCGTCAGAGCCAAGCTCGCCAGCCACTCCCCCGAAACCAACCAGTGAGCCCGAAGGCAGCGAGCCGCCAGGCTCCACCGCCGGATCCTCGGAAAATCGTTCATGACCTCCAAGCCAGACGGCAACCCAACGACCCCGGACCAGCAGGAAATGCCCCTGATCGAGCACCTGCTGGAGCTGCGCAATCGCCTGCTGAAAATGGTGTTGGCGGTGGTGATCTGCTTTGCCGCCATCTACCCGTTCGCCAACGAGCTGTACCTGTGGCTGTCCGAGCCCATCCGTTCGCTGCTGCCCGTCGGCCAGACCATGATCGCCACCGACGTGACCTCGCCGTTCTTCGCGCCGCTGAAGCTGGCCCTGGTGCTGGCGGTGTTTGCCGCCATCCCGGTGATCCTGTACCAACTCTGGAGCTTCATTGCGCCCGGCCTGTACGCCCATGAGAAGCGACTGGCCTTTCCCCTGCTCTTCACCTCGGTGATCCTGTTTTACGCCGGCGCCGCGTTCGCCTATTTCGTGGTGTTCCCGCTGGTGTTCGGTTTCTTTACCGCCATCGGCCCGGAAGGCATTGTCGAGCTGCCGGACATCAGCAGCTACCTGAATTTCGTGCTCAAGATGTTCTTCGCCTTCGGTGTGGCCTTCGAGATTCCCATAGCCACCGTGCTGCTGATCCTGACCGGCGCCACCACCCCAGCCAGCCTGTCCGCCAAGCGCCCCTACGTGGTGGTGGCCTGCTTCATCATCGGCATGCTGCTGACCCCGCCGGACATCATTTCCCAGACCCTGCTGGCGGTGCCCATGTGGATCCTGTTTGAGTTCGGCATCCTGTTCGGCCGCCTGGCCACCCGGGGACGCACCGACGACGCCGACGCCAGCGAACCGGCCGGCGAATGAATCTGGCGCTGCTGTTCGACGAGGATTTCATTGCCGACGACCGGGTCCGGCTGACCGGACGAAGGCTGGCGCACCTGCATTCGGTGCTGAAAGTGGACACCGGCGACGAGATCCCGGTGGGCCGGGTGAACGGAGACATCGGCACCGGCGAGATTCTGCACCTGACCGATGCCGTCGCCGAGCTGCGGGTTCGCCTGGATCGGCAACCACCCCCGGCGCTGCCGCTGACGCTGGTACTGGCCATGCCCCGGCCCAAGATGTTCCGGCGCATCCTGCAGACCTGCGCCACCCTCGGGGTCAAAGATTTGTGGCTGATCAACAGTTACAAGGTGGAGAAAAGCTTCTGGCAGACGCCCTGGCTGGGCGACGAACCGCTGCGGGACAATCTCACCCTGGGACTGGAACAGGCCCGGGACACGGTCATGCCGAGGGTTCAGATCCGCAAGCTGTTCAAACCCTTCGTCGAGGACGAATTGCCGGGCCTGCTGGCCGGCAAGCGCGCCCTGGTGGCACACCCAGGTACCGACACGCCCTGCCCCAGCCAACTGAACCAGGCCACGGCCCTGTGCATCGGTCCCGAAGGCGGCTTCACCCCCTACGAGGTGGGCAAACTGGCAGAGGCCGGCTGCGAGGCCGTGCACCTGGGGCCGCGCATCCTGCGGGTGGAAACCGCGGTGCCGGTGCTGGTCAGCCGCCTGTTCGACGCCTGCCTCTGATCACGCCGCCCGGGCCGCCCAGAGCTTCTGCAACGGGGTGATGACCGCCACCAACACGGCACCCGCCAAGACCCCGATGAGCCCGTCAGCCAGGGTCGGCAGCACGGCCGCTGACACCCCACCCATGCCCTCGGCCAGGTGCGCAATGACCTCGTACAGGGGCGGCACCCCATGCGTGAGGATGCCCCCACCCACCAGAAACATCGCGAGGGTGCCGAGGATGGACAGGGTCTTCATCAGGTAGGGCGCGAGCCAGAGCACGCCCCGCCCGACCTTCTGGGCCAGCGCACTGTCCTTCTGGCTCAGGTACAGGCCACCGTCGTCCAGCTTGACGATACCGGCCACCAGGCCGTAAACCCCGACCGTAATCATGACCGCCACTACCGACAGCACCAGAAACTGCATGCCGATGCTCTGGCCGGTGATGGTGCCCAGGGTGATGGCGATGATTTCGGCCGACAGGATGAAATCGGTGCGAATGGCACCTTTGATTTTCTCCTGTTCCAGCGCCTTCATGTCGGTGTCCGGGTTTTTCAGGGCCTCGTGCAGCTCGTGCTGATGGGCCTCGTGCTCCTGGCGGTGCAGGAACTTGTGGACCAGTTTCTCGAAGCCCTCGAAACACAGGAAGGCGCCGCCGAGCATCAGCAGGGGCGTGACCAGCCAGGGTACGAAAAAACTGATCGCCAGCGCCGCCGGCACCAGGATCGCCTTGTTGACCATGGAGCCCTTGGCCACGGCCCAGACCACCGGCAATTCCCGCGCGGGCTTCACCCCGGTGACCTGCTGGGCGTTCAGGGCCAGGTCGTCACCGAGTACCCCCGCGGTTTTCTTGGTGGCGGTTTTGGTCATCAGGGCGACGTCGTCCAGCACCGTGGCGATGTCGTCGAGGAGTACCAGTAGACTGCTTCCTGCCATGGTCGGCTGTCCTTGTGCTGAATGGGAGCAAGTGAGGGTTACCGCGGCAGGCCCATAGCCTCGGCGGCGATCCGGTGCTTGATGGGCCCGAGCCCGTTGAGCCAGCGCAGGCCGGTGTTTCTGAGCCAGCGTACGGGCAACTCGTCGCGCCCGAACAAGTGCTTGAAGCCATCCATCGCCGCCATCATCGCCAGGTTCTCGGCCTTGCGCCGGCGCTGATAGCGCTCCAGCACCAACGGTTCGGCCGGGGACAGTGCCGACGCCCTGGCCCGCTGCAACTCGTCGAGCAAGGCCCGCACGTCGTTGAACCCGAGGTTGGCGCCCTGGCCGGCCAGGGGGTGAATGGCGTGGGCGGCGTCGCCAATCAGGGCGAAGCCGGGCGCGACATAGTCTTTGGCGTGGCGCTGGCGCAACGGAAACACCGTTCGACCGGAGACCGAGCGCACCGGCCCCAACTGCTGTTCAATGGCCGCGCCTAGCTCGGCGCTGAAGGCGGCATCGTCCAGGGCCATCAACCGGCGGGCTTCGGCGGTGTCCTGGGACCAGACGATGGAGCAGAAATGCTCGGCGCCGGATTCCGGCAGCAGCGGCAGGAACGCCAGCGGTCCGGTCGGTGAGAAACGCTGCCAGGCGGTGAAATCGTGGCTTTGGCTGGTCTGTACGGTGCACACGATGGCCTGCTGGTCGTAATCCCATTCCCGGGTCGGCAATCCGACCCACTGGCGCAGGCGGGAGTTGGCACCGTCGGCCGCGACCACCAGTTCGGCGCCGATGCGGCCACCGTCCGCCAACTCGATCCCCCGGCGCTCCCCGTCCTGCCACCAGCCAGTCACCTGCACGCCGTCCAACACCTCGACCGAACTGGCGTCCAGGGCCAGGAACAGGGCCCGGACCAGACTCCGGTTCTCGACTATGGTGCCGAGTGCCGGGGCCTGAAGTTCGGCGGCGTCAAACTGGATGCGCCCGGTGCCATCGCCATCCCAGACCACCATCTGCTGATAGGGGCAGTGGCGCCCGGCCAACACCTGCGACCAGACCTCCAACGCCTCCAGCAACTGCTGACTGGCGACCGACAGGGCGCTGACCCGGGCCTCGAAATCGTCCACCCCGTGGGCGGGCGCCGGCGCCTGTTGCAGCGCGGCGCGATTGCCGGCCTCCACCAGGCCAACCTGCCAACCCTGTCGCGACAGCCCGAGCGCCAGCGCGGCCCCGACCATGCCGCCGCCGACCACCAGGATCTGGAAAACACGCGGTTCAGGCATGGTCGCTGGACTCCCGGTTCGGGCCACCCGGGCGATGGATGACCGCCCGCCGGCCACCCAGGCCCATGGCCTTGCGCGCGAACCAGCGTTTGGCGCCGGGCAGCAGATCCAGCCCCACCAGGCCGGCGTCCCGGACCGCCGCGACCGGGGCCAGGTCCGGCCCGAACAGGCGGATCAGGGAATCGGAGAACTGCACGGTTTGCTGCCAGTCCTGGCGATGGTGCTGCTGGTAGCGCCGCAGCACCCGGGCGTCCCCCAGGGACAGGCCCTGCTCGGTCGCCAGGCGGAACTGTTCGACCAGGGTCATCAGCCCCCGCAAGGCCAGGTTGAATCCCTGGCCCGCGACCGGGTGCAGGGCGTGGGCAGCGTTGCCGACCAGGGCCACGCCCGGGCGTACCGGTTCGTCGACCGTGGTCAGCTTCAACGGGTAATGACTGCATTCGCCGATGCGGGTGAAACGGCCCAGGCGCCAGCCAAAGCGTTCCTGCAGCAGCCGGCACTTGTCGGCGTCGGAGCGCTCGAGCAGATCCGCCAGCGCCTGGTCCGACAGGGTCCAGACCAGTGCCGACTGGTGCCCGGGCCGGACGCCGCCGCCCTGGGGCAGCAGCGCCATGGGACCGGCGTCGGTAAAGCGCTCAAAGGCACAGAACTGGTGGCTGTCACTCGTGGAGACATTGGCGATCAGGGCATTCTGACCGTAATCGTGATGCCGGGGCTGAAAACCCAGGGTTTCCCGCAGCCCGGACCGACCACCATCCGCCACCACCAGGCACTGGGCGGTCAGACTCTGACGGCCCTGGCTGTCGTTCAGGACCACCCTGACCCCATCGGCCTCGGCGGTCATATCCACCACCTCGGCCGGGGCCCGCCATTGCACCTGGCTGTCCAGCAGTTCGCGCATCAGGCACAACCCCATCCAGCGGTTGTCGGCGACGTAGCCCAGGGCGTCCTGACCGTGCTCCGTGGCGTCCAGGCGGGTGGCGCCGAAGCGGCCGCGATCGGACACGTGTATGCGGCGGATGGGCGTGACGTGCTCGGACAGCCGCGACCAGAGCCCCAACTCCTCGTAGATCAGCCGGGAGCCGAAGGCCAGGGCGGTGGATCGGGCGTCGTAACTGGGCTGGTAGGCCGCCGGCAGGGCGGCGGCGGCCAGCGGGAAGGCTTCGACCACGGTGACCCGAACCTCCGGCAGCACCCTGGCCATGGCCAGTGCCAGGGTGGCGCCGGCCAGGCCGCCACCGGCGATGATCAGGTCGGTATCGAATTGGCTCACGGGGTCAGTCTGCCATCAGCGCTTCGATCTCGGGGATGGTCTTAGGCACGCCGTCGGTCAACACCCGACAGCCGTCCTTGGTGACCACCACATCGTCTTCGATGCGGATACCGATGCCACGCCACTTGGCGTCGACCTGGGTGTTGTCCGGGGCGATGTACAGTCCGGGTTCCACCGTCAGCGCCATGCCCGGCTCCAGCAGGCGCCAGGCGTCGCCGATCTTGTAGTCGCCGACATCGTGCACGTCCAGCCCAAGCCAGTGACCGGTCCGATGCATGAAGAATGGCTTGTAGGCCTCGCTGGCGATGGCGTCGTCCAGGCTGCCCGACAGCAGCCCGAGATCGATCAGGCCCTGAGTCAGCACCCGCAGCGCGGCCTCGTGGGGATGGTTCCAGTGGTTACCCGGTCGCACCGCATCGATGGCGGCGTACTGTGCCGACAGCACCACTTCGTACAGGGCCCGCTGCTCGGGGCTGAAGCTGCCGCTGACCGGGAAGGTCCGGGTGATGTCCGAGGCGTAGCACTGGTACTCGCAACCGGCGTCGATCAGCACCAGGTCGCCGTCTTTCAGCGGCGCGCTGTTTTCGATGTAGTGCAGGATGCAGCCGTTGGCACCGCTGCCGACAATGGACGGGTAGGCGGTGGAACGGGCACCGTGACTCATGAAGGTGTGGATCAGCTCGGCCTCCAGGTGGTACTCACTGCCACCCTGCCGGGCCCGCTTCATGGCGCGGCAATGGGCCTCGGCACTGATCTCGGCCGCCTTGGCCATCGCCTTGATTTCACTCGCGCTTTTGAACAGGCGCAGGTCGTGCAGGAAGTGCTCCAGAGAGACAAACTCGCCGGGCGGGTGCGCGCCGGTGCGGACCTTGCTGCGTATGGTCTTGACCCAGGCCATCACCCTGCTGTCGAACTGCTGATCCTTGCCCAGCGGGTAATAGACCCGGCTGCGGCCTTCGATCATGCCGGGCAGGATGTCGTCGATGTCGGAGATCGGAAAGGCGTCGTCCAGGCCGTAGCGTTCGATGGCACCCTCCGGCCCCACCAGGAAACCGTCCCACAATTCCTTCTCGGGGTTGCGCTCCTTGCAGAACAGCACCGACTCGCCGTGCTCGCGGCCGGGGATCAGCGCCAGCACCGCCTCGGGTTCACCGAAGCCGGTCAGGTACTGGAAATCGCTGTCCTGACGGAACGGGTGCAGGACATCGCGATTGCGCACCCGTTCCGGCGCGGCCGGAATGATGGCAATGCTGTCCGGGGCCATCCGCTCCATCAGTTTGCGACGGCGTTCGGCAAATTCCTTGACGGGTATCATGGACACCATAGGTTCTCCCGCAGTGTTCGACCGGCTCAGTGCAGCGTCGGCGCGTCAGACGCCGGCTGCTCGGGGGCGTTGAATTCGGTGAAGACCGCCAGCGCCCCAAGCCGGATGTATTCGGTGATCTCCAACAACTGCTGCTCGCTTTCCTCGTCGGCTTCTTCATCTTCCGACAACTGGCTGATCGCCACCATGTCTTCGATCAGTTCGCGAATCTCGTCGGGCGCCTGGCCTAGGGCCTCGCCCGCCGACAGGGCCATGCCCTCGAGAAAACCACGGACCCAGGCCACCAGGGCTTCAAGCCGCTGCTCGATGGCGTAATCGTCGTCCGGCAATAAAGGATGGAAACTCATGTCGGCGGATTTCAAGAGCGCCAGAGTCTGATCGTAGGCCCGGTTCATGAACGGCGCCAGATCGTCAGACTCTTCGGCGGCGCTGCCCGGCAGCCCCATGTGTTCACACACCATGGTCAGCCATTCCGGCTCCTGGATACGAGCGCCGGCGGCCAACCGACCACAGAGCACCCCATGCAGTTCCGACGGGTGACTGAAGGCTTTGTGCGCGGTAAAGACATTGGCCCAGCGCTCGAATTCGGCAGCGCGGGCGGCGCCGGAAGTGTCGGTTTCTGACATGAAACAGGCGAATCCTGTGTTGTTGAATGAGGCCTCTATCCTAGCATTCAGGCGCTGGCAAGACACACATAGTTGCTTTCCAGGCGGGCAGGCCACAAAATGTTATAACATAACTTTTTGATCACCCCCGGGCAGGAGTTCCCACGATGACGAAAAACCTTTGTACTGCGCTATTGGTCGGCACCACGGCCCTGGCCCTGCCCGCCTGGGCCGCGGGCCCAGGCGACAACCCCGGCGCACACCGCCACGGCCATGCCGAGCTGCAGGTGGCGATCAGCGGCAACCAGGTTGACCTGCTGTTCCTCTCGCCGGCCCACAACGTGTTTGGCTTCGAGCACCGGGCCCGTACCGAATCCGAGCGGGCGCGTATTCAGGCAGCGACCAACTGGCTGGAAACCAACCCGCTGGTCAACACGCCGTCGGGTGACTGCACCATTCAGGACGTTACCATCGCCCATCAGGCCGGCAATGCGACTGATGGCCACGACGAGGGTCACCATCATGATCAAGATCATGACCACCACGACCACCACGATGGCGATCACGGTCACGCCGGTGGTCACAGCGAACTGGAGGCCGCGCAAACCCTGACCTGCCCGAGCCTGGCCGAGGCATCGAGCCTGGCCACCTCATTGAACGATCAGTTCCCGGAGCTGGACTCCCTGGCGGTCGCCTGGATCTTCAATGGCCAGCAAGGAGCGGCCCGACTTGGACAGGGCGAGAACGAGTTCGAACTGGGCGGGCGCTGAGGAATACGCTCAGCCCACCCGAACGGGTGGGCTGCCTGCTCATCCGTCGTAGGGTGAGACCTGCTCGGCGACGATGGAATAGGAGGAGGTGCCAAGGTCGTTCTCGGTGCGCTCGATTTCCAGGGTCCCTTCGATCCAGACTGGATCGTAGAGCGCTTCCAGCGTGAAGCCTTCCTTGTATTTCACGTGGATGATCTGGTTCGGCGGCGGGGGTGGCACGTGGATGCAGGCGCCGTAGTAGGGCACCAGGAAGAATTCCAGGATGCGCATGTCCTGAGTGGTTTTCAGGGGCACCACAAAACCGGGGATGCGGGCATTCACACCGTCCATTTCCGGCACCACCCGCCCGGTCATGATCTCGTCGGGCAACAACGCCGGGCCATCGCCCTGATGCTCAATCTCTGGCATATTTTCCAGCAGCGCCAGGTCCTCGGCCGGCATCAGCTCAAGCCAGTCGAGTTCCCGGGTGTCGGCCAGGCTGGGCAACGCCGTCACCAGCAACAGGACCAGGGTTACCCAAACAGACGGCCGGGCCGGATTCACAGTCAACAACACAACAACTCCCAGGGTCGAATTCACTCAGCCGCCATCATACACCGGGCAGACAGCAACCAACATGACCAACACGACAGATCCAGCCAGCCACCAGCCAGGCACCCCACCCCCGGCCATCGAGGTTCGGGGGCTCGGCTTTGCCTGGCAAAAAGCCCAGCCGACGCTGCACTTTCCGGATTTCACCCTGCCCCAGGGCGAGCACCTGTTTGTCCATGGTCCCAGCGGCACCGGCAAGAGCACCCTGCTGAGCCTGCTGGCCGGCATGCTGCAGCCCGCCGAGGGCCACGTCCACCTGCAGGGCACCGACCTGTACCGACTCAAGACCCGCGCCCGGGACCGGTTCCGGGCCGACCACCTGGGCGTGATTTTCCAGCACTTCAATCTGGTGCCCTACCTGACCGCCCGGGGTAACGCGACCCTGCCCTGCCGCCTGTCGGCCCGGCGCCGCGATCTGACCGAGCCCGGTGCCGGGCCCGAGGCCGAGCGCCTGCTGGCGAGCCTGGCCATCCCGGAAGATCACTGGCACCGCAAGGTCAATCGACTGAGCATCGGCCAGCAACAGCGGGTCGCCGCTGCCCGGGCCCTGATTGGCGCCCCCGGGATTATCCTAGCGGACGAACCCACCTCGGCGCTGGACACCGACAACCGCGACCGGTTTCTCGACCTGCTGCTGGAACTGGCCGACCGGCACGCCACCTCGGTGCTGTTCGTCAGCCACGACCACACCCTGGCCAGCCACTTTCACCACCACCTGGAACTGGGAGGGTCCCACGGATGAAACTGCGCCTTGCCCTGTCCCTTGCCCTCGCTGGCCTCTGGCACCGCCGCAGGGTGCTGACCCTGGTGTGCCTGACCCTGACCCTGAGTGTGTCCCTGCTGCTGGGCATCCAGTACCTGCGCACCGAGATCAAGCACTCGTTCACCAGCACCATCAGCGGCACCGACCTGATCGTCGGCGCCCGCAGCGGCCAGTTGAACCTGCTGCTGTATACCGTGTTCCACATTGGCGACGCCACCAACAACATCCGCTGGTCCACCTACCAGAGCCTGAAGCAGGACTCGCGCCTGGACTGGCTGATCCCCATTTCCCTGGGCGACAGCTATCGTGGCTACCGGGTGGTGGCGACCGATGACAACTTCCTGGCCCACTTCCGCCACGGCCAGGACCGCGCCCTGGCGCTCCGCGACGGCCGCTGGTTCGAGGACGTGTTCGAGGTGGTGCTGGGCGCCGGCGTCGCCGATGCCCTTGGGCATCGGCTCGACGACCGGATCGTGCTGTCCCACGGCGGCGGCCGCACCAGTTTCTCCAACCACGACGACACCCCGTTCACCGTCACCGGCATTCTCGAGCCGACCGGAACGCCGGTGGACCAGGCCATCTACATTGGCCTGGATGGCATGGAGGCCATGCACGTGGGCTGGCAATCGGGCGTTGCCATTCCGGGCCGTACCCTGACCCCGGAAACCGCGGCGGGCCGGGACTTCACCCCGGACGCCATTACCGCGGCGTTCGTGGGCATCGAGCGCAAGGTACTGACCTTCCGCCTGCAGCGGGAGATCAACCAGTTCGCCGACGAGCCCCTGTCGGCGATTCTGCCGGGCGTGGCCCTGAGCGAACTCTGGCGCCTGATGGGCCAGTTCGAGCGGGCGCTGCTGGGCATCACCGGCTTCGTGGTGGTGACCAGCCTGATCGGCCTGATGGCGGTACTGCTGACACTGCAGGCCCAACGGGCCCAGGAAGTGGCCATCCTCCGGGCCACCGGCGCCTCGCCGGTGCTGATCGGCTCGCTGTACCTGCTGGAATGCCTGTTCCTGGCGTTGGTGGCCTGCGCCCTGGCGCTGGCACTGGGGGCCGCCGGGATTACACTGGCCAGCCCCTGGCTGCTGGCCAACTACGGCCTGCAGGTCAATCTGCGACCGCTGAACCCGCAGGAATGGGCGCTGCTGGCGTCGGTGCCGCTGGCGGCCATGGTGGTGGCCCTGATTCCGGCCTTCAACACCTGGCGCAAAAGCCGTCGACTGGGCTTCGGCGAGGCCGCCAACCAGTGACCTGCATCACGCTGGCATTGCAATGACAACCCTGTAAATTGACCGACTTAGCGTCCACACTTATAGTTACTTGCAACCACAACAACCGATGTTGGGCACCTCATGGAACAGTCCGAAGTACAGGCCTTGGCAGACAAGCTGGACAAGCTGCTCGAGCACTGCCAGAAATTGGAGCGGGACAACGCGACGCTGCGAGACCTGCAGGACGACTGGAACCGGGAGCGGGCCCAGCTGATGCACAAGAACGATCTTGCCAAAAACAAGATCGAAGCCATGATTGGCCGACTGCGGGCCCTGGAGCACCACTGATGTCACAGCAATCCACCACCGTTGAGGTGAAGATTCTCGACAAGGACTTTCTGGTTGCCTGCCCGGAAGAGGAGCGCGAGGCCCTGATTCGCGCAGCCCGGCACCTGGACAGCAAGATGCGCGAGATCCGCGCCAGCGGCAAGGTCTTCGGGGCCGAGCGGATCGCGGTCATGGCGGCGCTGAACATCACGCACGAGCTGCTGGAGCGCGACACCATGTCAGACGCCACCAGCTCCATCCTGAAGGCCATGGGCAGCAAACTGGACACCGCACTGGGCGAGAATTCCGGCCAGTGATTCCCGGCCCTGGAGGTTGGGGGTATCCGAAACAGGTGTTGCAATTGGCCCCTCGGGTACCCGTATAATGAGTCCAACTTCCTGGGCTGTGCGGGATATTCGGATACGTCCTCGAGCCGATGCGCATTACCCAGGTGGCTACTTCAGGGCATTGTGAGCACGTCCCCGCTAGGGGAAAGCCTAATATGTCACAGCGGCCACCGACCTTGAACTTTGGGTTCAAGGGCCACATCCGATAACGGCAGCCCGGGAAGCTTTATCTTGACCCAGTTCCAAACGCCCCGCCCGTTCGACACTCACACCGACACCCTTTCCCGCAGCGAACTGCGCAAGCGTTTACGTCAGCAACGGCGCTCCCTGAGTTACGAACAGCAGCAGCAAGCCACCGAGCAACTGGCGCTGAACCTGCTGACCCACCCGGATCTGCATCGGGCCCGGCACATTGCCATCTACCTGCCCAACGACGGCGAAATCGACCCCCTGCTGTACCGGGACATTGCCCGGCGCAAGGGCATCCAGTTCTACCTGCCGGTGCTACATCCGATACTGGAGGGCAAACTGGTGTTCAGCCCCTACACCGATGACGTCGAGCTCACCGCCAATCGGTTCGGCATACCGGAGCCGGACTTCAGCAAAGGCCTGAAACGACCGGCCTGGGCGCTGGATGCGGTGCTGTTTCCCCTGGTGGGATTCGACGAGAGCGGCGGACGCCTGGGCATGGGCGGGGGATTTTACGACCGGACCTTTGCATTCAGCCGGCTGCGGCCGGGGCTGGCGCCCAAGCTGATCGGTCTGGCCCATGATTTTCAGAAAGTGACACGGCTACCCACCGAACCCTGGGACGTGCCCCTGCACGGCGTGGTCACCGATCGCCGGTGTTACCGGTTCAGACGTTCTTCAATGGCCTGAATGGCCCCGACGGACGCGGCGGCTTGGCCCCGCGGCTTGTCCTCAGACGCCTGAATGGAGGTGAACCCGGTAACCACCAGGCCGACGGCAAAGACCAGCACAACGGCTCTGATAATGTCAGGCTTGCCACCCATCGCTTCTACTTCCTTCACGTTCTGCGGTTAAATTGGCGAGAAATCAGTCAACTATTCTTGTTTTCGAGAATTAGACGAAAGACTAACACGCATTCCGATTTTTACAATTTTTGACAGGTTACTATTCGGTAACTTATGACAACTCCCGAGCTGGGAGCAGACGCCGAACGGGAAGGGCGATCCAAAACCCGCTCAAGCACGTCCATGTGACGCTTGAGCTCCGCCATCCATGGCTCCGCACAGTTTTGGATCGCCCTTCCCGCCCGGCTCGCAGCCTTGGTCACTCTGACCGGTTGTTGCCGGCCCCAAGGAACAATTGGTAGGCCTCGTTGTTGGTCATGTCCTCGTAGCGGAAACCGACCTTGTCGAGCATCTTCTCGAAGTCTTTCACTTCGTCGTCGTTTACCTCGGCACCCAGCAGTACCCGGCTGTAGGCGGCGCCATGGTTGCGGTAGTGGAACATGGAGATGTTCCAGCGGGTACCCAGGGACATCAGGAACTTGAGCAGCGCGCCCGGGCGTTCCGGGAACTCGAACTGGTACACCCGCTCGTTGGTGATGGCCGGCGCGTGACCACCGACCATGTGGCGGATGTGCTGCTTGGCCAGGTCGCTCTCGGTCAGGTCGATGACGCCATAGCCGGCCTCGCGCAGATCCTGCACCAGGTCTTCCCGGCCGTGGCCACCGGACTGCACCTGGATGCCGACGAAAATGGTGGCCTCGTCGGAATCGGCGTAGCGGTAGTTGAACTCGGTGATGCTGCGCTTGTGCAGGGCATTGATGAAGGTTTTGAAGGCACCCGGCTTCTCCGGGATGGTGACCGCCAGGATCGCCTCGCGCTGCTCACCGATCTCGGTGCGCTCGGACACGTAGCGCAGACGATCAAAGTTCATGTTGGCGCCACTCAGGGTCGCGATCAGGTTCTCGTTCTCGATCTGCTCGCGCTGGATGTACTTCTTGATGCCGGCCACGCCCAAGGCCCCAGCTGGTTCGGCGATCGACCGGGTGTCCTCGAACACGTCCTTGATGGCGGCGCAGATTTCGTCCGTGGACACGGTGATGACCTCGTCCACGTAATCCTTGCAGATCTCCCACGGGTGCTCGCCGATCTGCTTGACCGCCACCCCGTCGGCGAAGATGCCCACCTCGTCCAGCACCACCCGCTCGCCGGCTTTCATGGCCGCCTGCAGGCAGTTGGAGTCTTCCGGCTCCACCCCGATGACTTTGACCTCCGGGCGCAGGTACTTGATGTAGGCGGCCATGCCGGCGATCAGGCCACCGCCCCCCACGCAGATGAAGATGGCGTGGATCGGCTGGCTGAACTGCCACATGATCTCCATGGCCACGGTGCCCTGGCCGGCGATCACGTCCGGGTCATCGAACGGCGGGATGTAGGTGTAACCGTGCTTGTCGATCAGCTCGTGGGCGTGGGTTGCGGCCTCATCGAAGGCGTCGCCCTTGAGCACCACCCGGGCACCGTGGTCGCGCACCGAGCGTACCTTGATCTCCGGCGTGGTCTGGGGCATCACGATCACCGCCTTGATTCCCAGCTTTTTGGCGGCCAGGGCCACACCCTGGGCGTGGTTGCCAGCAGAGGCGCAGATTACCCCTTTGGCCTTCTGCTCCTCAGACAAATGGGCAATCCGGTTGTAGGCGCCGCGAATCTTGAAGGAAAACACCGGCTGAAGATCTTCCCGCTTGAGCAGAATGTTGTTGCTAAAGCGCTTGGACAGGCTGCGGGCTTCAGTGAGGGGTGTTTCGATCGCCACGTCGTAGACGCGGGCATCGAGGATCTTCTTGATATAGCGTTGCGGCATGATGCTTCCGTTCGGGTTGTCATCGGGGAAAACCGACAGTGTAGAAAGTTTGCACGGCAGCCGTCTATAAGCACGCCACCCTGAGAGGCTATAATGGCGCGAAACTCATGAAGATTTCCCCCGGAGCTGAACATGACCCAGGACGAACTCAAGAAAGCCGTGGCCAAGGCCGCGATTGACTACATCGCCCCCCGCCTCGACAGCGACAGCATTGTCGGCGTTGGCACCGGCAGCACCGCCAACTTTTTCATCGACATGCTGGCGGAGCTCAAGACCGAGTTCGACGGCGCCGTCGCCAGCTCCGAAGCCACCGCCGAGCGCCTGAAAAGTCACGGCATTCCGGTGTACGACCTGAACAGCGCCGGCTCCCTCGAGTTCTACATCGACGGCGCCGACGAGACCAACGAGCGCCTTGAACTGATCAAGGGCGGCGGCGCTGCCCTGACCCGGGAAAAGATCGTGGCGGCCGTGGCCAACACCTTTATCTGCATTGCCGACGACTCCAAGAAGGTCGACATCCTGGGCGCCTTCCCGCTGCCGGTGGAAGTCATCCCCATGGCCCGCAGCCATGTCGGCCGGGAAATCGTCAAGCTGGGCGGCGACCCGGTATACCGGGAGGGTGTGGTCACCGACAACGGCAACATCATCATCGACGTCCACAACCTCGACATCTCCCGCCCCATTGCTATCGAAGAGAAGCTCAATAACATCGTCGGCGTGGTGACCAATGGCCTGTTCGCCCGCCGGCCGGCCGATCTTCTGCTGCTGGGCACCGCCAATGGCGTGCAGAGCATTCCCCGCCCCGGCGCCTGAACCGCGCGCTGACAAGCACCCTGAAAAGCTGGCCCAGTGCCGGCTTTTTTCTTGCCCGAAAAAACATCAACCAAGCGCTTGCTTGGGGTCGTCAATTGCGCAACACTGCCCCCATGATTTTCGCTCACAGGGAGATCCGGCGTGTTCGATTACTTCAACGACATTCACGAACAGGCGCGACTGAGCGCGCAGAAGTTCATCCAGACTCATGTACTGCCCCATATCGACGACTGGGAAGAGGCGGGCGAATTCCCTCGCGACCTCTACCGCAAAGCCGGCGAGGCGGGCCTGCTGGGCATCGGCTTTCCCGAGGAACTCGGGGGCACGGGCGAAGGTGACATCTTCCTGCGGGTGGCCATTTCCGAAGAACTGATGCGCTCCACCTCCGGCGGCCTGGTCGCTAGCCTCGGCTCCCTCGACATCGGCTTGCCACCGGTCGCCAAGTGGGCCACACCGGAACTGCGCGAACGGATCGTGCCACCGGTGCTGCGCGGCGAGAAAATCGCCGCCCTGGCCATTACCGAACCCGGCGGCGGCTCGGACGTCGCCAATCTGAAAACCCGAGCGGTACGGGACGGCGATCACTACATCGTCAATGGCAGCAAGACCTTCATCACCAGCGGCCTGCGCGCCGACCACTACACGGTGGCGGTGCGCACCGGCGGTGAGGGCCACGGCGGCATCAGCCTGCTGCTGATCGATCGGGACATGCCCGGCTTTTCCACCGGCAAGAAGCTCCGGAAGATGGGCTGGTGGGCCAGCGACACCGCCGAGCTGTTCTTCGAGGACTGCCGGGTGCCCGCCGACCGGCTGATCGGCGCCGAGAACGCAGGCTTCGTGGTGATCATGAGCAACTTCCTGGCCGAGCGCCTGATGCTGTCGATCATGGCCTACATGACCGCACAACTGGCCTACGAGGCGGCCCTGGAGTACACCCGACAGCGCACGGCCTTTGGTCGCAACCTGGCCGGTTTCCAGGTAACCCGCCACAAGCTGGTGGACATGGCGACCCAGATCGACGTCGCCCGCGAGTACACCTACCGCTGCGCGGCCCTGATGCAGGCAGGCAAGAATCCGATCAAGGAAGTGGCCATGGCCAAGAACTTCTCGGTGGACGTGTGCGAGAAGGTGACCCGTGAAGCGGTGCAGCTGTTCGGCGGCATGGGCTACATGCGGGAATCGGTGGTGGAGCGCCTGTATCGGGATGCCAAGATTCTGTCCATAGGCGGCGGCTCTACCGAAATCATGAAGGAACTGATTGCCAAGCAGCTGAACCTGTAGCCCGGAACAGGTCTACTATGCGGGAGGGGCCATTTCAGGGGCCGTGGCCAAAACACGCTCCTGGCGGCACGTCCATGTGACGCTTGGGCTCCGCCATCCATGGCTGCGCACAGTTTTGGCCACGGCCCCTGAAATGACCCACCAAACCTAGCTCGGACCTTCTCGCATTCGAGCATTCAGGCACTCAGCGTTGCCAGTTTACCGGCCTCCCCCTGTAGCTCTGGGCGCTGGTGGGGAAGACCTTTCCAAAACCGTGTCGGGCCATGGACGGCCCGACCCGAGCCTACAGGGACGTACTTGTGGGCGTGTTTTGGGAAGGTCTTCCCCACCAGCGCTTCCACCAAAGCCAAAGGGCAAGCACTAAGGTTTAGTTTCGAACTCGTCGGGACTTCCGTATAATTGCGCGCACTTTTTAAACGCAGTTAAACGTACCTTACGTACAGGAAGGACCGATTATGCTTTTTGACAACATCCCTGCCGGCAAGAACCCGCCGGAAGACATCTACGTCGCCATCGAAATCCCGGCCAACAGCTCCCCGGTGAAGTACGAGCTGGACAAGGACATGGGCGCCCTGCTGGTTGACCGCTTCATGGCCACCCCGATGTTCTACCCGGCCAACTACGGCTTCATTCCGCACACCCTGGCCGACGACGGCGACCCGCTGGACGTGTTGGTGGTCACTCCGTACCCGGTGCAGGCCGGTTCCGTGATCCGCTGCCGCCCGGTTGGCGTGCTGAACATGGAAGACGAAGCCGGTGGCGACGCCAAGCTGGTTGCAGTTCCGCACGACAAGCTGACCACCGCCTACCAGAACGTGAAAGACATCGAAGACCTGCCTGAGCTGCTGCGCGACCAGATCAAGCACTTCTTCGAAAACTATAAGACCCTTGAGCCGGGCAAGTGGGTCAAGGTGCAGGGCTGGGACAACGCCGCCGCTGCCAAGAAAGCCATCGAAGACTCCATCAAGGCCTACAAGGGCTGATCGGACCGTCTCCGAGGCATAAAAAAACCGGGCACTGGCCCGGTTTTTTTTTCGTCTTCGGATAACCTCATCAGCCCCGGGACAGCAGGTCCCGCATGTCGCTGATGGCGGCGTTGGCCCGGGACAGGTAGGCCGCCATGGTCAACGAGTGGTTGGCCAGCACGCCGAAGCCGCTGCCGTTCAGCACCACTGGGCTCCACATGGCGCCCTGAGCCCCTTCCAGCTCGATGATGACCTGCTTCACGCTCGCCATGGCGTTCTTGTCCTGCAGCACCTTGCGGAAATCCACCTCGATGGCCCGGAAGATGTGCAGCAGGGCCCAGGAGCTGCCGCGGGCTTCGTAGAAGACGTCGTCAATCTGGGTCCATGGGGTTTTCACGTCGATCGCGCCGGTTTCCTCTTCCAGCGGGTTGTCCTGGTTGACGTTGGCGACCGCATCCGAGACCGAGGCCTTGCCCACGCTTTCACCCAGGGTTCGGGACAGGCTGCCGAGCCGGGTTTCCAGGTCCGCCAGCCAGTTGCTGAGGTTGTCGGCCCGGGCGAAGAACTGGGCGTCGGCCTGCTGCGGATCGGTCAGACGGTTGAGGTAGCGCTTCAGCGCCCGGATACCGCGGCGGTACTCCGCCTCGGTGGATGGGATTGCCCAGCTGCCGCTGTCGAAGTGCAGCTGCGGCTCGGCGATGGTGAGGTCCTTGTCCTCCGCGGACTGGGACTGGGACCGGCTGATGTCCTTGCGCAACGCCCGGCTGAGGTCCCGCAACTGCACCAGCACGCCGTACTCCCAGTTTGGCATGTTGTCCATCCACAGGCCCGGCGGGAAGATGTCGTTGGAGATGTAGCCGCCGGGCTTGTCCAGCAGTGTCTCAGCAATGCGGATCATGGTGGCGGTGGTGGCGAACCCGGTGATCGGTTCCCGTTCCATGCTGTTGGCCACCGAGCGGGTGTGCTCCCGTACCGAGAAGGACTCGGGCTCGCTGCTCCAGTACATGCCGAGCACCACCGTGACCAGCAGGTAGACAACCAGCACCAGCAGGATGAACTTGCCCACGGCGCCACTGCCGCCGGCGTAATCCTGCACGTCGTCTTTCTTGTCCCTGAAATACTGTCTGAGTTTGCCTGGCATAGACTGTCATTCCCCTGTCTGTTGATGGTCCGCAGCAAATGGTCGGCCAAGATGGTAACCCATGGCCCCATCAATACCCAGTTTGCACAGTACCGAGTATTCGGCCGCGGTTTCCACACCGGTAGCGAATACCTTCACGCCGCGGCTGTGGGCGATGGACACCACGGATTCGAGGTAGAAGCGGTTGTCCTCGTGGGTGTCTATATCGTGAATGAAGGAGTTATCAATACGCAATGCCTGGACGCTCAGATTCCTGAGGTAGCTGAACGGCACCCCGCCCACACCGAAGCGGTCCACCAGCACCGGCACTCCGAGCCGCACCAGGGCGCGTACCAGCAGGCCGACGGCGGTGCGGTGGTGGTGAATGGTGTGTTCGGAGATCCCGATCCAGAGCTGGCCGACGACCGGACCGGCGGCCTCAAGCCGGCTCAGCAACTCCTGACGAAAGCGTTCACTGGCCACCGAGGCACTGCCCACCGACACCGCCAGCGGCTCGTCCGGGCGTTCGCTCAGGCGCGCCAACACCCGCTGCAACTGCAGCTGGTCGATGTCCGATATCAGCCCGAAGCGTTCGGCCATGTGAATGAAGGCCCCGGCCTTGAGCGGCCCTTCCGGTCCCTCGATGCGGGAAAACACCTGGTGGTACACCGGCTGGCTCTGGGCCTCGCAGACCATCGGCTGCAACCACAACGACAGTTTCTGCTCGCGAATGGCCTGGGCGATGATCACCCGCCAGGTCTCCAGGTTGTGGTGGCCTTCCCGATCCGGCTCGGCCAGGTGGCAGCCGGACTCCTCCTGCTCCTGGGCCAGGCGCAGGGCCTCGTCCGCGGCCGCCAGCACCTCCCGCACCGACAGGCCCTCGGCGGTTCGGGCCAGGCCAGCATGCACCGCGGTGTCCAGCGGCGCGGCCAGATCGGCGTAGATGCCGTCCAGCTCCGCCACCAGGTCCCGACACCAGATGTCGGCATCGGCCGGCATGGCACCAGGCACGAACACGGAAAACTCGGCGCCGGTCCGACGCCCGGCGAAAGAGCCCACGTGGGAGGCGACAAAGTTGTTGATCACCTCGGCCGCGCGCAGCAGCACCCGGTCGGCCTCGACCCGGCCGTAAGCCTGATTGTATCCGGCGAAGCCGGCCAGCTTGACGAAGATGAGCACACCGGGCGCGGCCTTCTCTTCGGATTCCACCTCCACCTTAAGGCGCTGATCGAAGGCGCTGCGACTGGCCAGCCCGGTTACCGGGTCCTCATTATTCATTCGCCTCAGATGCTGGATCAGTTTGGCCTGGCCCTCGAACAGCTGGCCCAGGTCATCCGCCATCTGGTTGATGGCGGCGGTCACCTGATTGACCTCCCGGGTCGACTGCACCGTCACCCGCTGGCGGAAGTTTCTCTGGCCCAGCGCCTTGGCCTGCCGCTCCAGGGCGCGCAGTGGGCGCAGGGTTCGCTTGAGCAGCAGAAACAGCGCAAACAAACCCAGACCACCGATGATCGCGGTGCTCGCGATCAGGCCGACGGTGATGCGCCACAGGTCGGTGTAGGCCCGACCGGGATTGCTGACGACCTGAACCTTGCCCAGGCGGCTCCAGCCGCGCACCACTTCCGCCTCGGCCACGGGCAGCTTGAGGTCCGCGACGGACCGGAACCAGGACGGCACCCGGCTGTCGGCCAGGGTCATGGTCCGGCCCGCCACTTCCTCGCCGTCGTGGTTGAGGTAGCGGACCGACAGGTAGCGGCCGCTGTCGAACACCGCGTCGATCAGGGACGCGGCGGCCACCGGGTCGCGGGCATCAATGGCGTTGGACAGGGACAGGCCAACGGCGGTGGCGCCATCGTGGGCGTGGCCGGCCAGTTGCTCGGAGACATAGGTACGGAAATAGCCATAGCTGGTGACGAAGCTGACCACCAGGACCGCCACCAGCAGGGTGCCGGTGAACAACAGCAGAAGGGTGCGCAGAGTGGCAACGCCGGCCTGCGTGCGATCAATCACCTTGGATCTCCCTGCCCGAAGAGCGCGCGCCAGGAGGCGGCTCTCCAGCCGACCGGTGGATTGTGACCTGGACCGCAGAGTTGACAAACATTTACATGAAGCAACCTACGCCGACAACATTAAACACTATAGACTCTGCAAAGGAACTAAGTTGGAAAAACAGCCCAGACCTGAACCGCCGCCCAAATAACGAGAAGAGACAGGCCAGAGTTATGAACGACGAAAGCCAGAAAGAAAAACTCAGGCAGCATTTCGCACGACGCGTGACCACCCAGGCCCGGGTGGTTCTGGACACCTGGCAGAACATTCACGAAGACAAGGCCCTGTCCGGCGCCCTCCGCAACGAATTTGCCGCGGCCGCGGACAAACTGGTGCGCTACGCCCTGCGCTTCGAGATGGCGGCTCACGCCGACGCCGGCAAACGGATACTGGCGCTGCTGGAGCACTGGCCGGCCAACACCAACTTGGGTGACGAACTCGAACGGCAGCTTCAGGACGCCATCGATACCCTGTCCCGCAGCACCCTGCGCCGCACCGACCACCAGAACGCCGAGGCCCCGCACCAGTTCCGGCGCACCCCGGTGTACATCGCCCTGGGCAATGAGGAAATGGCCAGCCGCCTGATCCGGCAACTGGAATTCTTTGGGTTTCGGGCGTCGGCCTTCGCCACCGGGGACGAGCTGATTGAAGCCTGCGCCCTGCACAAACCCGAGACCATCCTGATGGATGTCAACTTCGGCGGCAGCACCAACGGCGGCCTGGCCACTATCGAGCAATTGCAGGAGCGGCACGACACCCCGATCCCGATCATCTTCATGAGCGACGAGGACGGCTCGATCGAAACCCGGCTGCGGGCCTCCCGCTGCGGCGGCGAGGAGTTCTTCTACCCGGCGGTGGACCCGGGCCAGTTGATCGAGAAGATCGAGACCTACACCCACGGCAACACGGTCGAGCCCTACAAGGTGCTGGTGCTGGACGACTCCCGGGCCCAGGCCAAGTACATGGAAACGGTGCTGCGCAAGGCCGGCATGACCGCCCACATCATCACCGACCCGATGCAGATCATTCACGCCCTGGAAGAGTTCTCGCCGGAGATCATCATCCTCGACATGTACATGCCCGGTTGCACCGGCATGGAGATTGCCCGGGTCATCCGCCAGCAGGACCGCTTCCACAGCGTGCCCATCATCTACTTGTCGGCGGAGGAAGACGTCACCAAACAACTGCACGCCATGAGCCTGGGCGGCGACGACTTCCTGACCAAACCCATCGACCCCAAGCACCTGATTGCCACCATCCACAACCGGGGACGACGGGCCCGGTCGCTGCTGGCGCTGATGATCCGCGACAGCCTGACCGGCCTGTTCAACCATACCCACACCCTGCACCTGCTGGACCAGGAGATCGTGCGGGCGCGGCAGAAGGGGCAGTCCCTGTGTTTCGCGATGATCGACATCGACTACTTCAAGAAGGTCAACGACACCTTCGGCCACCCCATCGGCGACCGTGTGCTGCGCAGCCTGTCGATGTTCCTCAAGCAGCGGTTGCGCAAGACCGACCACATCGGCCGGTACGGCGGTGAGGAGTTCGCGATCATCCTGCCGGACACCCGGCCCAGCGACGCCCGCAACGTGCTGAACGAGATCCGCGAGCGCTTCTCGGAGTTGCAGCAGCCGGCCGGTGACCAGGAGTTCAAGGTCACCTTCAGCTGCGGCGTGGCCAGCTGGAGCGATGAAAGCTCCCAGTCCCTGTGCGAACGCGCCGACCGCGCGCTCTACACCTCCAAGGCCGAAGGCCGCAACTGCGTCACCCTGGCCAACGACTGATCCCTGCCCGCTCCGGGCGGACCTGAGGTCCGCCCGCCGCCGCCCGGCGTTATGAAACCAACGTCGTATGGCGGAATTCCGCTGCCTTTACCACAATGATTCAGGTTGGAAGAAAGATTCCACTTCGATGCAGAAGCCGACTTTTTACGACCAATTGCCAACAGGCAGGATTGTCAAAAAGTGTTGATCTGAGCAAAACAAGCACGCACCATTGGGGTAACGTGCCGTTATTTTCGGCGATCCTGTTTAAAAACACCGTAAGGCAGATTGAACCATGTCGACAATTCTGGTGCTCCATGGCCCGAACCTGAACATGCTGGGCACCCGCGAGCCGGACGTCTACGGCTACGAGACATTGAACGACATCGACGACCGGCTGAAACAGGCGGCGGCCGCCCAGGGTCATCACCTGATGCACCTGCAGTCCAATGCCGAGTACGAGCTGATCGAACGGGTTCACGAAGCCAGGGCGGAAGGCGTCGACTACCTCATCATCAATCCGGCGGCCTTCACCCACACCAGCATCGCCCTGCGGGATGCCGTGCTGGCCTCGGGCATTCCCTTTATCGAAGTGCATCTCTCCAACGTGCATGCGCGGGAACCCTTCCGCCATCACTCGTATTTTTCCGATATCGCCGAGGGCGTTATCTGTGGGCTGGGCAGCCAGGGGTACGATCTTGCGCTTCAGGCCGCCCTGCAACGCATTCAACGATAGATCAGACACAACGGGACTGGATTAATTATGGATATTCGCAAAGTCAAAAAACTGATCGAGCTGCTCGAGGAATCCGATGTCGAGGAGCTGGAGATTCATGAGGGCGACGATTCCGTTCGCATCTCCCGCCGCCGCGAGCAGGCCGCCGGCACCCAGTACGTGAGTCACTATCCGGCGCCCGCACCCCAGGCGGCACCGGCCCAGGAATCCGCGCCGGCCCCCGCCGCCGACAGCGCAGCCCCGGCCGCACCGGCAGCGCCCAGCGGTCACTCCGTGAAATCCCCCATGGTCGGCACCTTCTACCGTGCCCCGTCGCCCACCGCGAAGTCATTCGTGGAAGTTGGCCAGTCCGTGAAAGCCGGTGACGTGATCTGCATCGTGGAAGCGATGAAGATGATGAACCAGATTGAGGCCGACAAGAGCGGCACCGTCACAGAAATCCTGGTCGAGAACGGCCAGCCGGTGGAGTTTGATCAGCCCCTGATCGTCATTTCCTGAACACGGTGATTGCTACCCATGGCCATGTTAGAGAAAGTTCTGATCGCAAACCGGGGTGAAATTGCCCTCCGGATCTTGCGCGCCTGCAAAGAGCTGGGCATCAAGACCGTGGCGGTCCATTCCAAGGTCGACCGCGACCTCATGCACGTGCGCCTGGCGGACGAATCCGTCTGCATCGGGCCCAACAGTGCACTGGAAAGCTACCTGAACATCCCCACGATCATCAGCGCCGCCGAGGTTACCGATTCGGTGGGCATACACCCGGGCTACGGCTTCCTGGCGGAAAACGCCGACTTCGCCGAGCAGGTGGAGAAGAGCGGGTTCCATTTCATCGGGCCGCGCGCGGAAACCATCCGCCTGATGGGCAACAAGGTGTCTGCCATCAACGCCATGATCAAGGCCGGGGTTCCGACGGTACCCGGCTCCGATGGCCCGCTGACCGATGACGAGGATCGCACCCTGCGCATCGCCCGGGAGATCGGTTATCCGGTCATGATCAAGGCCGCGTCCGGCGGCGGTGGTCGGGGCATGCAGGTGGTGCACTCGGAGGCCGCGCTGCTGAAGGCGGTGCAGATCACCCAGAGCGAAGCCCGCAACGCCTTCGGTGACCCGACCGTGTACCTGGAGAAGTTCCTGGAACGGCCGCGGCACGTGGAAGTGCAGGTGCTGGCGGACATGCACGGCAACTGCATCCACCTGGGCGACCGGGACTGCTCCATGCAGCGCCGGAACCAGAAGGTGATCGAGGAGGCCCCGGCCCCGAACGTCAACCCGGAATCCCGGGCGCGCACGCTCCAGGCCTGCGTCGATGCCTGCAAGGAAATCGGCTACGTGGGCGCCGGCACCTTCGAGTTCCTGTACCAGGACGGCGAGTTCTATTTCATTGAAATGAACACCCGGGTCCAGGTCGAGCACCCGGTGTCGGAAATGGTGACCGGGGTGGACATCGTGCGCGAGCAGCTGCGCATTGCCAGCGGCCTGCCACTGCAGTACAGCCAGGACGACATTCGCATTTCCGGCCATGCCATCGAGTGCCGGATCAACGCCGAAGATCCCAAGACCTTCGTGCCGAGCCCGGGCAAGGTCAAGCATTTTCATGCTCCGGGCGGCAACGGCGTGCGTGTGGACTCGCACCTGTACAGCGGCTACACGGTCCCCCCCTACTACGACTCCCTGGTGGCCAAGCTGATTACCTGGGGCGATGACCGGGAGATTGCCCGCCGGCGCATGAAGAACGCGCTGGACGAGCTGGTGGTCGAGGGCATCAAGACCAACCAACCCCTGCACAGCAGATTGGTACGCGATGGTGGCTTTAAACAGGTAGACTTCACCATCCATTACCTTGAAAAACTGATGCGGGAGTAACGCCCTGCATCATCACTGCAGGAATCTCTATGCCCTGGATACAACTTCAGATCCCAGCTGATCCGGACAACGCGGATCAGCTTGAGGATCTGCTCATGGAGCTGGGCGCGGACGCCGTGTCCATGGAAGACGCGGCCGACCAGCCCCTGTACGAACCCGACCCTGGCACCACCCCCCTGTGGAGCCAGACCACCGTGACCGGCCTGTTCCAGTCTGATCGTGACATCGAACAGCTGTGCGCCGATGTCCGCGACGCCTGGCACCAGGCCACCCAGCAGACCCTGCCCGAGATTGACGTCACCCTGGTCGAGGACAAGGACTGGGAGCGGGCCTGGATGGACGATTTCCACCCCCTGAAGTTCGGTGAACGCCTGTGGATCGTGCCCAGCTGGCACGACGCCCCCGACCCCGACGCTGCCAATCTGATGCTCGACCCTGGCCTGGCCTTCGGCACCGGCACCCACCCAACCACCGCGCTGTGCCTGGAATGGCTCGACGGCCAGGACGTCCAGGGCAAGCAGGTGACCGACTACGGGTGCGGCTCCGGCATTCTGGGCCTGGCAGCCCTGCTGCTGGGTGCCGACCACGTGGTCGGTGTCGACACCGATCCCCAGGCCCTGGAAGCCAGCCGCGAGAATGCCCGGCGCAATGGCGTCGAGGACCGCCGGCTCGACCTCTATCTCCCGGCCGACGAACCGGACACCCAGGCCGACGTCATGCTCGCCAACATCCTGGCCCAGCCGCTGGTTGGCCTGGCACCGCACCTGGCGGCACTGACCAAACCCGGTGGCGACCTGGTCCTGTCCGGCATCCTGGCGCACCAGGCCCGCGAGGTCATGGCCGCCTACGAACCCTGGTTTGTCATGGACGAACCGGAACAACGGGAAGACTGGATACGCCTCACGGGACGACGCCACGGCAGATGACGAACCGGTCCTTAAGGTCTAAACTCCGCTCTCGTAGTCCCGTCGCTTTCAGGAACCATGCATGAGTCAGAGCAGCCTGCAGACAGAATGCCCAAAATGCCAGACCCGGTTCCGGGTCACCGAGGAACAACTTGGTATCGCCAAGGGCAAGGTGCGCTGCGGCAATTGCATGGCGGTGTTCAATGCCATTGAACACCAGGTGATCCCCTCTAGCCCGAGGGCCCGGTCCGTCCCGGCGGCCGATCCGACCCCGGGTGGGCATGGCGCGGACGACGATTTTGTGTTCGCCGACAATCCGGAAGAAGATGCCGCCGAGGGCCCCTACGCCGGCAGCAAGCTGACCTTCTCCGACGACGAACTGAGCGACAGCTTCCGCAGCATGGGCGGCGACAGCCAGCCGGAATTCCGGGACACCGAGGTGGAGCGCCCGGACCGGGACATTGACGAAAGCTGGGCCGAAGCCATCCTGCAGGACACCAAACGCTCGGATGCCTCGGCGCTGCCGTCCGAACCGGCATCGCCCGAGCCGGACCCCAGCTCCGTTACCGCCGAGCCTGAACCAGAACCCGAGCCGGCCCCCGAACCGGCGCCGGATCTGGAGCTGACCCCCACCTCCGCCACCGACCGGAGCACGGCCACCGAGGCGACCGACGACCAGCTGTACGAGTCGTTCAGCAGTGACACCCGGTACGACTTTGACCACCAGGGCGATCAGCCGGGCGAGCCCATGGCCGCGACCCTGCCGTTCGAGGATCTGCGCCGGGAACCGGTGTCGGTGGACGACGGCGGCTCGGGCCGGTGGCGTACCCTGGCCTGGACCCTGGTGGTCCTGACCCTGGTCGGCGTCCTGGTCGCCCAGGTAACCTGGTTCCAGTTCGATCGGCTCTCCGCCATCCCGGAACTGCGCCCGTTCTACGAGCAAGGCTGCGAACTGGCTGGCTGTGAACTCAAGCCCCTGGTCAATGTCGATGCCATCCAGAGCCGCAAGCTGGTGGTGCGCACCGACCCGGAAAACCGGAGCCAGCTGGTGGTCGATGCGGTCATCATCAACCGCGCCGATTTCGAGCAGCCCTTCCCGGCCATTGCCCTGACCTTCTCCAACCTGAACGGCGACGTGGTCGCCCAGAGCGTTTTCACCCCGGACGAGTACCTGGCCGGTGACGGCCGCGAGCTGACCGCCATGCCCAAGGGTACCCCGGTCCGCATTGCCATCGACATCCGCGACCCCGGCAAGGATGCGGTCAATTACAACCTGAACTTTCGCCCGTACACGCCCTGACCCCGTAAGCGAGTCTTCACTCGACACAGGGCGTCGACCGTCATCAAAGAGAACAAAAGTCAACCAGAAAGCACGAAAAATAATCAGTTTTTTCGCGATCCAGCCCCTTCAATCAGGCCGCACCCGACGGTATCATTAGCGCCCTTCGGAACCTCGATCGGTCACTTATTGATCAGACCGACGAATCCGACCCTTGCTCAATTCGCTGTGACACGGACTCAGATCATGCTGCCAACGGCAAAAATCGGGCCGTACACCTTGCCCAACCCGCTTATTGTGGCGCCCATGGCGGGCGTGACCGATCGCCCCTTCCGGCTGTTGTGCCGGCGACTGGGGGCGGGCCTGGCGGTGTCAGAAATGGTCATAGCGGACAGCAAGCTCTGGCACACGCGCAAATCCCGGAGTCGACTCAACCACGACGGTGAACCGGAGCCGCGCTCGGTGCAGATCGCCGGCGGCGATCCGGACATGCTGGCCGATGCCGCCCGGCAGAACGCCGAGTTCGGCGCCCAGATCATCGACATCAACATGGGCTGCCCGGCCAAGAAGGTCTGTAACAAGGCCGCCGGCTCGGCGCTGATGAAGGATGAGAAGCTGGTCGGCGAGATCCTGAACGCGGTGGTCAGCGCGGTGGACATTCCGGTGACCCTGAAGATGCGCACCGGCTGGGACCGGGACAACAAGAACGCCCCCATCATTGCCCGGATGGCGGAAGATGCCGGCATACAGGCGTTGGCGGTCCACGGTCGGACCCGAGCAGACAAATACAATGGCGACGCCGAGTACGACACCATCGCCGAGGTCAAATCCCAGGTCCGGATTCCGGTGTTCGCCAATGGCGACATCACCACCCCGGAAAAGGCCCAACAGGTACTTCGACACACCGGTGCCGACGGCCTGCTGATCGGCCGGGGCGCCCAGGGGCGGCCGTGGATTTTCCGGGAAATTCTCCATTACCTGGAGACCGGACAGCATCTGCCGGCCCCGCCGATGACCGAAGTGGAGCAGATCCTGCTCGGCCACCTGGCCGAACTGCACAGCTTCTACGGCGAGACCATGGGTGTGCGCATCGCCAGAAAACACGTGGGCTGGTACCTGCAGTCCCACGACCAGAGCAAACAGTTCCGCAAACGCTTCAATGCCATCGACGAGGCACTGGAGCAGACAGACAGCATTCAACAGTACTTTGCAGGCTTACGAAATGGAGAGGTATTCGCAGCATGACCGCTGAGACTTTGGCAAACGATAACCTGAGCACCCCGACCAACGAGGACATTCACCAGTTGCAGACGGTGAACGGGAGTGGCAACAGCGTCACCCTGCGTGACAGCGTCGAGGTCGCCCTCAAGAACTACTTCGCGCAACTGGACGGCGCGCCGGTCACCGAGGTGTACCAGCTGGTGCTGTCCGAGGTCGAAGCGCCGCTGCTGGAGCAGGTGATGAAGTACACCCGCAACAACCAGACCAAAGCCTCGACCATGCTTGGCCTGAACCGCGGCACCCTGCGTAAGAAGCTGAAGCAATACGGTCTGCTATAATCCAGACACCCTGACTTGATAAGGGCCTCCCGGAACCATTCGCGAGGCCCTTATTCGTTCATCCCCAGCAAAGAAAGTGACTCATGGCAAACCAGGCTAATTCCCCCGTCCGTCGGGCACTGATCAGCGTCAGTGACAAGACCGGCATCGTCGAATTTGGTCGCGCCCTCAGCGAGCGTGGCATTGAACTGCTGTCCACCGGAGGCACCTTCCGGCTCCTGAAGGAAAACCAGGTACCGGTAACCGAAGTGTCCGATTACACCGGCTTTCCGGAAATGATGGATGGCCGGGTTAAGACCCTGCATCCGAAGATCCACGGCGGCATCCTCGGCCGTCGCGGCACCGACGACACGGTGATGGGTGAGCACGGCATCAACCCGATCGATATGGTGGTGGTCAACCTCTACCCGTTCGAGGAAACCGTGGCCAACCCGGATTGTGACCTGGCCACGGCCATCGAGAACATCGACATTGGCGGCCCGACCATGGTCCGGGCCGCGGCCAAGAACCACAATGACGTGGCCATTGTGGTTAACGCCTCCGACTACAGCCGGGTACTGAACGAGCTCGCCGACAACGACGGCCAACTGACCTACAGCACCCGTTTTGACCTGGCCGTGAAAGCCTTCGAGCACACCGCCGGCTACGACGGTGCCATCGCCAACTACCTGGGTGGCCGTACCCCGGACAACGACAACGCCGACTTCCCCCGCACCTTCAACGCCCAGTTCGTCAAGGTGCAGGACATGCGTTACGGCGAAAACCCGCACCAGCGCGCCGCCTTCTATGCCGAGCGCAACCCGAAGGAAGCCTGCGTCGCCACCGCCAAGCAGCTGCAGGGCAAGGAACTGTCCTACAACAACGTGGCCGACACCGACGCCGCCCTGGAATGCGTGAAGCCCTTCGCCGATCCGGCCTGCGTCATCGTCAAGCACGCCAACCCCTGCGGTGTCGCCATTGGCGCGGACATCCGCCAGGCCTATGACCTGGCCTTCGCCACCGACCCGACCTCGGCGTTCGGCGGCATCATCGCCTTCAACCGGGAACTGGACGCCGAGACCGCCAAGGCCATCATCGATCGCCAGTTTGTCGAAGTCATCATCGCGCCGAGCGTGGCGGCCGACGCCGTGGAACTGGTGGCCGCCAAGAAGAACGTGCGCCTGCTGGCCTGCGGTGACTTCAACGGCGAACGCGCCCCGTCGATGGATTACAAGCGGGTCACCGGTGGCCTGCTGGTCCAGGACCGGGACCTGGGCATGGTGGCCATGGCAGACGTCAAGGTGGTCACCGAACGCCAGCCCTCTGAGGAAGAGCTGAACGACCTGCTGTTCGCCTGGGAAGTGGCCAAGTACGTCAAGTCCAACGCCATCGTCTACGCCAAGGCCGGTCGCACCATCGGCGTCGGTGCCGGCCAGATGAGCCGGGTCTACAGCGCCAAGATTGCCGGCATCAAGGCCGCCGACGAAAACCTGGAGGTGAAAGGTTCGGTGATGGCGTCGGACGCCTTCTTCCCGTTCCGGGACGGCATCGACGCCGCCGCCCAGGCCGGCATCACCGCGGTGATCCAGCCCGGTGGCTCGATGCGTGACCAGGAAGTGATCGACGCCGCCAACGAACACGGCATCGCCATGGTATTCACCGGCATGCGCCATTTCCGCCACTGATTCGGGACCCGTCTGAGGATTACTGACATGAACATTCTTGTAATCGGCAACGGCGGCCGTGAGCACGCCCTGGCCTGGAAAGCGGCACAGTCTCCGGACGCCGACCGTGTCTTCGTCGCCCCCGGTAACGCCGGCACCGCCCGGGAACCGGGTCTGGAAAACGTCGACATCGACGTCATGGACCTGGACGGCCTGGCCGACTTTGCCGCCACCCACGACGTGGGTCTGACCATCGTCGGCCCGGAAGCGCCACTGGTGGCCGGCATCGTCGACCGCTTCGAGGAGCGTGGCCTGCGGGTGTTCGGCCCCAGCGCCGGCGCGGCCCAACTGGAAGGCTCCAAGGCTTTCACCAAGGACTTCCTGGCGCGCCAGAAGATCCCGACCGCGGCCTACGCCAACTTCACCGACGTTGATCAGGCCCTGGCCTATGTCCGTGAACAGGGCGCCCCCATCGTGGTCAAGGCCGACGGCCTGGCTGCTGGCAAGGGCGTAATCGTGGCCATGACCCTGGCCGAGGCGGAGGACGCCATCCGCGACATGCTGGCCGGCAATGCCTTCGGCGACGCGGGCAGCCGCGTGGTCATCGAGGAGTTCCTCGACGGCGAGGAAGCCAGCTTCATCGTCATGGTGGACGGCGAGCATGTGCTGCCCATGGCCACGTCCCAGGACCACAAGCGCGTGGGCGATGGCGACACCGGCCCGAACACCGGTGGCATGGGCGCCTATTCCCCGGCGCCGGTGGTGACCGCGGACGTGCACCAGCGGATCATGGACGAGGTGATCTACCCGACCGTGCGCGGCATGGCCGCCGAGGGCCATCCCTACAAAGGCTTCCTGTACGCTGGCCTGATGATCGATGGCAGCGGCGCCCCGAAAGTGATCGAGTTCAACTGCCGGTTCGGCGACCCGGAAACCCAGCCCATCATGCTGCGCATGCAGTCCGATCTGGTCGAACTGTGCGGCGCCGCCATCGATGGCAAGCTGGACCAGTGCCAGTCGCAGTGGGACGACCGCGCCTCGGTGGGCATCGTACTGGCCGCCGGCGGCTACCCCGGCGCCTACAACAAGGGTGACGCCATTACCGGCCTGCCCGAGGCCGAAACCGAGGGCGAGAAGGTGTTCCACGCCGGCACTCGCCTGAATGGCGACCAGGTGGTCACCAACGGCGGCCGGGTACTCTGCGCCACTGCCCTGGGCAATACGGTCACCGAGGCCCAGCAACGGGCCTATCGGCTGGCCAGCCAAATCCAGTGGGACGGCGTGTTCTGCCGCAAGGACATTGCATTTCGGGCCATTAGCCGCGAACAAGGCTGAGCCAGTCCACGGAATCCAAGCCCGGTCATTGACCGGGCTTTTTTTTGGGCTAGGGTAGCAGCCTGATCTCGAGACCCACCCCGTTCACTGCTCAGGAATGCCGCCATGCCACGCCGTCCCCGGTTCCAACTGCTCGTTGTCGTCCTTGTCGCGGCGCTGGTCAGCGCCTGCTCCCGCCAGGGCCTGTATGAGGCCGCGATCCAGCTGGAGCGCTCCAGCTCCGGTCTGGAAGCCACCACCACCCGGGTCGGTGACCTGGACATCGCCTACCTGCGCAATGCCGAGGCGAATCCGGGCGACACCATCGTGATGGTGCACGGTTTCGGCGCCAACAAGGACAACTGGACCCGCCTTGCCGATCAACTGACCGACGACTTCAACGTTTATGCCATCGACCTGCCGGGGCACGGCGACAGCAGCAAACCGCTGGATCTGGGCTACACCCTGGACGAGCAGACCGAGCATCTGGCCGGTATCCTGACCGCGCTCGGCATCGACCGGTTCCACATGATGGGCAACTCCATGGGTGGGGCCATCACCGCGCTCTTCGCCGCCCGTTACCCCGAACGCATCAAGACGGCCGTGCTGTTCGATCCGGCCGGCATCTTCGAGCACGAGAGCGAGCTGGTCGACCTGGTCCGCGAGGGCGACAACCCCCTGATCCCCTCGAAGCCGGGCGATTTGAAGCGTCTGATGGACTTCGCCCTGGAGGAGGAGCCGTTTGTCCCCTGGCCCATTCTCGGGGTGCTCGAAGACAAGGCCATCGCCAATCAGGACATCAACCGGGTGATCTTCGCCGCCATTCGCGACAGCGGCTTTGAACCGGCGTTCCGGCAGCAGATCACCCGGATCCAGGATCCGGTGCTGGTGGTCTGGGGCAAGCAGGACCGGATCATCGATTATCGCAACGGTGCGCTGTTCGTCGAGGCCATCCCCGACGCCCGCCTGGAACTGCTGGACGGCATCGGCCACGCGCCCATGCTGGAGGCGCCGGAACGCTCGGCGCAGCTGTTCCGGATCTTTCTGGCGACCTCGGACTAACCCCGATTTCCCAGAAAAGTCAGTGAGTTTCCACGTTTATCGACTACACCGGGCGGGCAAAACGCGCTAGCCTTTCAGACAACGATGGTGTTTCAAGACAAACCGCCCCATGCCTGAAGCTCTCTGGATTTCTTTTGCCTTCGCTCTTGGCCTGCTGGTCAGGAGCCTCGGCTTGCCGCCCCTGGTGGGCTACCTGGCGGCCGGCTTCCTGCTCAGCAGCGTGTCCGCGGTCACCGGGCTGGCCATTGAGGCCACCGACGCCCTGAACCACATCGCCCACCTGGGCGTCCTGCTGCTGCTGTTCACCGTCGGTCTCAAACTGAAGCTGAAATCCATTGTCAGCCCAGAAGTCATTGGCGGCAGCCTGCTGCACTTCGGCATTACCTGCGCCATTTTCACCCCCGGACTCTACCTGCTCATGGACCTGGCCTGGCCGACCGCGCTGATGCTGGCGGTCGCCCTGTCATTTTCCTCCACGGTGCTGGCGGCCAAGGTGCTGGAAAGCAAACGCGAACTGCGGGCCTTCCACGGCCGGGTCGCCATCGGCATCCTGATCATGCAGGATCTGATCGCGCTGGTGGTGATGAGTCTCGCCGCCGGCCAGACCCCGTCCCACTGGGCACTGGTGGTGTTCGGCCTGCCCCTGCTGCGGCCCCTGCTGTTCCGGCTGCTGGATGCCAGCGGCCATGACGAACTGCTGGTGCTACTGGGCCTGCTGGCGGCCCTGGTGCTGGGCGGTTTTGGCTTCGAGTCGGTGGGCCTGAGTTCGGAGCTGGGGGCGCTGGTGTTTGGCGCCATGCTGGCCAAGCACCCGCGCTCCCAGGAGCTGTCGAAGTCGCTGTGGAGCGTCAAGGAAGTCTTCCTGGTCGGCTTCTTCCTGCAGATCGGCATTGGTGGCCTGCCCGACAACGAAGCCATGGTCTTCGCCCTGATCGCGACCCTGGTGCTGCCGCTCAAGGGCATCCTGTTCTTCTTCCTGCTGCTGCTGTTCCGGCTCCGGGCCCGCAGCGGTTTTCTCAGTGCCCTGGCGCTGACCAACTACAGCGAGTTCGGCCTGATCGTGGCCAGCGTGGCCCTGCCCGACTGGCTGGTGCCCCTGGCCATCTCCGTCGCCCTGTCGTTCCTGATTTCCGCCCCCTTGAACCGCTTCGCCCACGTGATTTACGAGCGTTATGGCTCTGGCTTGAGCCGCTATGAGGGCCAGAGGCACCACCCGGACGAACAGCCGCTCTCCCTCGGCAATACCCGGGTCCTGATCATGGGCATGGGCCGGACCGGCACCGCGGCCTACGACTGGATCCAGCCCCAGGAAGCGGAACTCATGGGCCTGGATTCCGACCCGGCAAAGGCCGCCAAGCATCAACGGGAGGGACGCAACGTGGTGTTTGCCGACGCCGAGGACGCGTCCTTCTGGAACGGCCTGCACATGCCGGAGGTGCATTCGGTAATCCTGGCCCTGGGCGATATCGAGGCCAAGCTGATCGCCGCCCGCATGCTGAGAAAGCTGGGCTTTCGCGGTTACATCGTGGCCCACACCATGTACGCGGACGAGGCCCACCAGATCCGCGAGGCCGGCGCTAACGATGCCTACCTGACCATGAACGAGACCGGGGTGGCCCTGGCCAGCCACATCATGAACCGGGCGGACGAGCAGCCAGACTGAACCGGGCCGCCAGCGTCAGCGTGCGCAGGTCCTGAAACCGGTGAAGGCGTCGTTGCGCTCGGGCAGGTAGGCCTGGCGGTAGGTGCCTCGAATCAGGCAGGACGACGTGGCGCAGCTGCCGCCCCGGGTCACCTTGTGATCCCCGAACTGCAGGGTCGACATGAACGGGTACATATCCACCTTGAAGCCGTCGTAGGGGAAGAACTGACTGCTGGTCCATTCCCAGACACCGCCGATCATCTGCCGGCAGCCGAACGGCGAATCCGCCTGCGGGAAGTCGTACACCGGGTAGCGTCCCAGGCCCTGACCATCCAGGTCCGCCAACTGCCGATCGGGCGACTGGTTACCCCAGGGGAAACGGCGAAACGCCTCACCCGGCCGGTTCCCCAGGGCCGCCACCTCCCACTCGTATTCCGTCGGCAGCCGGCGGCCGGCCCAATTGCAGTAGGCCTCGGCCTCCCAATAGCTGAGGTGGACCACCGGCGCCTCGCCATTCAGGGGCAGCCACCGGTCGAACCAGCGCTGCTGCCACTGGTTCTCATGCCAGCGCCAGTACAGGGGATGCTTGGGGGCCTTCAGGTCCCGGTGCTGGCCGCCGTGCACCAGTGACACGTCGGTTTCGGTGCGCAGCCACTTGCGACCGCCAAACGACCAGAACTCCGGTTTGTCATAACCGCCGTCCTCCACGAAGGCGCGGAATTGATCGTTGGACACCGGCTCGCGGGAAATGGCGAAGCCATCGAGCTCAACCTCGAACCGGGGCTTTTCGTTATCAAACGCAAAGTCGGCATCTGCGTAGGCCTCCGATGCCCCAGGCATGCCGATGACCCAGCGCCCGGCGGGAATCTCGGCATCACCACCGACAGGGGCACCGGGCGCCGGGCGAGCGCCATCGGCGTCGGGCGGGGCCGGATAGCCCACGGTCTGCCGGCACCAAATCAAGGATTCAATATGCATGTTCTGGTGGAAAATGCCGTATCGATTCAGATACAGGGTCCGGTCGTCCACTGGCTGGGAACGGATACGGTCGGCCACCCGATCGTAAATGGTGTCGAAATACGCCAGGGTCTCGGCCCGGGCGGGAAACAGATCCCGGTTCCAGCGATCGCGATGATCGACGTGAAAAGAGTCCCAGAGATCGTCCATGGCGGGGTCAAAGCTGGGTGTTCCATCAAGTAAATTGAACACGAACACCTCGTAGAAAAAGGCGGCGTGCCCCATTTCCCACAGCGGCGGGTTTACACCCGGGTGGTAGGGCACATCCAGCTTGTCTTCCGGCAGGGCGGTGATCAGCGCCCGGGTGCGCTCACGGGTTCGTTCCAGCTCCCGTAACAGGTCGTCCGGTGTTATTCGTGCCAGATGAAGAGGTTGCATGTCGCCCATAAGCCCTTAGCCTTCCGGTTTTTCGTTCAGCATATCAGATGCGCTCACCGGCGGCTGCGGGAGCCACTGTCGGTGATTTTTACAGTAGTACGAATCCATCTCCAGCCGGATCTTGCAAGCACCTGAAAGCGCAATCGAAACCAAATATGGCATACATCCTGAATACGGGGTTGGAAACGCCAGACCGACATCTGGCCGTTGTGACGGGTCACAGGACCGTGACCGGACCACTTGCCTTACCGGCTTACCGGACTTCCCTGCACAACTAGCAGTCCCGTTTCCCAGGCATCACTCTCACGGAGGTTTGCCATGATGGAAAAGAGACCGCTCGTCTGGTTGTCAGCGGCACACCGCTATAGCAACGTTCGCACGGCGCTGGGTTCCCGCTGGGACCTGCTGGACTACAACCCGGAAAAGCCGGTGCCCATTCTTCTGTCACCCCCGAGGGCCGCCAAGGTCGGCGTTCTGGATCTCACCCGGCCGGCGGCGGACGACCTGCCCTGGCTCGAACAATGGCTGGAGGCGCTGAGCCTGAGTTACTGGGTCGGCATCGTTCCGCACCGGCCTGTGACCGGAACCCGAACGGCCCAGTTGATCACCCGCTACTGCTCCGACTTCCACACCCTGCCGGTGAACCACGAACGCATCGATACGGTGCTGGGCCACCTGTGGGGCATGGCCAGCATTCGCGAATCCAGCGGCGGCCTGCCCCGGGACGATTACCAGAGCCTGGTACTGGAGGGCAATTCCCTCGCCATCCGCCAGGTGCGCAGCCTGCTTCGGCGGTTCTCGGTGACCGGCGAACCGGTGCTGATCACCGGCGAGAGTGGCACCGGCAAGGACGCCGCGGCCCGGTTCATTCACGAACATTCGACCCGGGCCGCCGGGCCCCTGGTGACGGTCAACTGCGCCGCCCTGCCCGACTCGCTGACCCAGAGCGAGCTGTTCGGCTACGAAAAGGGCGCCTTCACCCATGCCCTCAGCGCCCACCCGGGACGTCTGGAGCAGGCCAACGGCGGCTCGCTCATATTGGCCTCCATCGATGAGCTCAATCTCGAGCAGCAGTCGGCCATCCTCCGATTCCTGCAGGAAGGGCAAATCGAGCGACTGGGCGGCAGCGAACCCATTCGGATCGACAGCCGCATCATCACCACCACCAGTCAGCCGCTGACCGACCTGATCAGTGAAGGCCAGTTCCGCAGCGACGTCTACTACCGGCTCGGCGGCCTGGAGGTCAAACTGCCGCCGCTGAAGGAACGCCGGGAAGACATTCCCGCCCTGGCCGAAACCCTGTTGGCGGCCTCGGCCCTCGGGGGCGAGCAGAAACCCCTGAGCGAAGCGGCGATCAAGAGCCTGGTCAATCATTCCTGGCCCGGCAATTTCCGGGAGCTGCAAAACCGGCTGCGCCAGGGGCTGCTGCTGTGCGACCAGGACGCCATCGAACCGGACGATCTGGGGTTGAGCCCCGCCGGGCTGACCACCGACGCCACCACCTCCAACCTCAGCCTGGAGGAATTCCGGGCCCGGGCCGACCGGCAGGCGCTGTCCTGCAGCCTGGCTCTGGCCCACCACAACATCTCGGCCGCGGCCCGAATCCTCAAGATTTCTCGCGTGTCGTTCTATCGGCTTATGGACAAGTACAACACCGGCCCACAGTCCGGACAGGACCGGCAGGGCCAGCATCAGAAGGGAGATCTGCCATGACCAAACCAGGACTCTTTCCGTTGTTCGCCAGCGTTTGCCTGGCACCCGCTCTGGGTTGGGCGCAAGCCCCCTCCTCCGGCAGTAGCGAGACCACGGCCGCAGACGCCGAAGCGAAGAAAGAGCAGGTAACCGACATTGCCTCCATTACCACCGACCGGGGCATCGTCACCCGGCCGGGGCGGCTCACCATCGAACCCTCGATTTCCCATGCCCACAGCAACGCCACCCGGGTCGCCATTGAGGGCTACACCATCATTCCGGCGCTGCTGGTGGGCCTGATCAACATCTCGGAAATTCAGCGGGATATTTTTGTCGGAGCATTGACCTTCAAATACGGTTTTACCAGCCGGCTGGAAGCGGACATCAGGATTCCCTGGTTAAGTGTTCACGAAGACCTCCGCGAACGGGAAGCCTTTGAAGGAACGCCAGTCGATACTCTGAACGAGTCCTCGGGTCAGGGCCTCGGCGACATAGAGCTGTCCGCCCGTTATCAGCTGAACGACGGTCTGGATGGCTGGCCCTACGTGATCGGCGTATTTCGGGTAAGGGCCCCCACCGGGAAGGGCCCCTACGATGTCGATCAACGAATAGTAGAAGACGGCGAGGGCAACCCCATTGGTGTCGAACTCGAGGAACGGCCCACCGGCTCCGGTTTCTGGTCACTGGAGCCGGGCCTTTCCTTCATCTACCCCTCTGACCCAGCGGTGCTGTTTGGTAACGTGAGTTACGTCTGGACTCCCGAGGAGGATGAAGGCACCCGAAGCGGAGGTAAATACAACCCAGGGGACGTTTTCCGATTCGGCTTCGGCATGGGCTTCGCTTTCAATGAGCGCACCTCGTTCAGTCTGAGTTACGACCATTCGATCATCGGCAGAACCTTTTTCCAGGCCGACAGCGGCATTACCGACGCCAACTTCGACCGAATTCAGGTCGGCTCCCTGGCTTTCGGCCTGTCCCAACGCTTGACGGCCAACACCTCCCTGAACCTGACCGTCAACGTTGGGGTGACCGAAAACGCCCCCAGCAGTGAATTGACTCTGAAGCTGCCCATCACGCTCTAGTTGCCAATGGGGCGGCGCTGCTGCGCCGCCCCCCGCTAGTGATGATTGAGTAGTTGCAGCACTGGGTCGCGCATGCTGTCAGGCAACCGGTTGAAGCTGGCACCGAAGTTGTTCAGTTCGATGTTCAGCTTCCGACTGTTCTGGATTGCCGTCCCGTTCATACTGTTCTGGATCAGGGTCAGCCAGCCGCCATTGTCGGACTTCGACGACACCAGGGTCTGACCACCGCGTCCGCCAGCCCCACCGGTGACCACCGTTTCCACCGTGTGCGGCACATTGGCACCGTTGGTGGCCCGGTTCAGGTTCGGGATCGTCAGGCGGTTGACCGCGAGCGTCTCTCCGTCAATGGACACCACCTGTTCCAGACCGATGCGAATTTCGAAGTTATCGAGCACGAACCCACCCCGCAGTGACGCCAGTTCCTCGTCGCTCAGGGCCGGTTCCGGAAACACCGCCGCCGACAACGCCGGCGCCACCGCCAGCCCGACCATGAAGGTCAGCGCCAGGGCGGCGCTGCCATCGGGTTTGATCATCATGTTACCACTCCCTTGGTGTGGGCCAGGTCGGCAGGGTATGACCCAGAGAAGGCCCAGCCGGGCTTCGGTTCAGGGGCGCTCGCACGTACTGCGCCCAGTCGCCATCCATCTCGAAGGCCTTGCGCCCCTGCTCAACGTGGCTGCGTATGACAAAGGCCGTACCGTCCCAGTAATCCTGGAATTGCCGGTGCGAATAGACCTTCAGGCCTCGCGCCGGATCGCCCACGTACACCTCACGCTCACTGATGCCCTTGATCACGACGAAGTGCCGAAACCCCTCAAGATTCACCAGCGCGATCACCGGTAGCCGGACCTGTTCCCGAATGCCCTCCAGCGGCAACCGAAAGCCATCCGCCCGATAGCCCTGGGACTCCAGGTAGCGTTTCATGTCCAGCATGGAGAAGCCCTCGTTGCGCACCTTGTCCGGGTCCGCCAGGGCAAACATGCCGTTGAACACCTCCATCTCGGTGACCTGGTGGTCGTAGTGATAGGACAACAGCGAGGCCAGGGCTGCGGATCCACAACTGAAATCGTATTGCTGGCGCAGCACCGAGCTGAACCGTTTGGCCTGGTAACTCTCCACTTCCACCTGAATCCCGCCACCCAGCCCGGGGATGGCAACCGAACCGGCGAAGGCAGTGGACCACAGCATGGCGGCGCCGGCAGCAAGTACCCCAAGCCTCCGTGTCACCATGGTCCACCTCCGGTTAATGATTGATGTGAATGTTGACCTGAGTGCTGTCCTGAATCACGACCTGATTGCCGGTGTTCTGGATCACCGTGGCAATCCCGCTCATGTTTCCAAACGCCTGGTCGGAGATGATGTTGTCTCCGGTCATGGACGGCCCGGAAATCACGTTGCCGATGACGGCGGCGTTCTGCTCGGTGTCGTTCAACTGCAGCTGCAGGGGCACCCCCTGCCGGCCGCTGGCGCTGTCTAACTGGTCGGCGCTCAGGGGCGCCAGATCCAGAAAGTCGTCCGCCGAGACCACCGTTGCCAGTCCAAGCAGGACCAGGGCACTCCCCGTGTTCAGCATCCCTTTGACTATGTCAGCCATGACATGCCTCCCGGCAGTAACCGGGGTGCGCCCGAGAGGGCGCTACCCCATGTTCCTCAATTACCGCCTGCTGAGAGATTGGACTGCACACTCACGTTGGCCTGGTTGACCGAGCCATGACCGTTGTTCTGGGCAATTGCACCAACACCGGTGAAGTTCGCGGAATTATCCGAGATCTTGTTGTAGTGCTTGGCGTAGGTGTCGTTGTCGGCGCCAATGCCGCTGCCGTAAGTTACGGTAGTGCCAGAGACAGTGCCATCCAGATCCGCATTGTTCAGGAACACGTTGAGTGACAGATCCAGGTCAGTGCTATTGTCGGAGTTGTCATCGGTGTTGCCGCTATTGGCGATCTTGAACGCGTCAGTCACGTGGGTGCTGTTGTCCGAGTTGTCGTTGCCGCTGTCCTTGATCTTGAACGAGTCGGTCACGTGGGCACTGTTGTCCGAGTTGTCATTGCCGCTGTCCTTGATCTTGAACGAGTCGGTGACATCCACGCTGTTGTCGGAGTTGTCATTGCCACTGTCCTTGATCTTGAACGAGTCGGTGGCGGTGTTGTTGGTGCTGGCGTCGGTGTTGCCGGAATCGGCGATGTCGGTGTTGGCCACATCGTTCAGCGCGGCGGAACCGTCATTGGCGTTGGTGTTCGGATCTCCATCTCCCCCCAGGGTTGGATCAGCCAGTGTTGCACCAGAGAAACCCAGGCCCATGGCGACGGCGATTGCTAGCAAGCTCTTCTTGGTATTCATAGCGTCAATTCCTTTGATGTTGTTGGTCACACTGGATCTCACCCAACCTGCGCTGTGCCGGACACCCCAGGGTTTTGACCCAATCGGGCTTTAGCGATTCCCGTGCCAGCTTTTACCAACCCATCGCAAACTTATGTTATTAAATGATTTTTCTGAAAACCGGTCGACTTAGAGGACCCATCAAGCGGAGGGTTCTGTTTCAGGGCTGAAACAGGGAAATGCCGACGGCACGGAGCTCCAAAGGGTTTCAGTTTCAATTTCAGAAAGTTAGATGGCACCAGTGGTGTTAAAAAAACCAAGAGGCAAACCGCTGGCACGCCCGTCACAAACCGATACATGAAATGCCAGATTGCTCACACCGCCGACATGAAACTCTGGTAATGTCGCGGAGTTACCGTCCTGTATCAGCACGGAAGCATCGGCGGGGCTGCGGCCCCGATGACCCAGGAAACGTAAAAAGGAGCACCCATGTCGACCGAGTCGTATCAAGTCGTCTTCACCGGTCAGGTCTTGGACGGATTCGAGGAAGAACAGGTCAAAACCAGCCTGCAGGATCTGTTCAATGCCTCCCGGGAACGGATCGAGCGCCTGTTCTCACCCTCCGCCTCGTCCACCATCAAATCCAACCTGAGCCACGACGAAGCGTTGATCTACCACCAGCGGCTGACGGCCGCCGGCGTCGAGGTCCGCATCACCGAACAGCCCCGCTCCGCGGTTCCGCCGGCCCCGGCATCGGAGCCGACGGCCGACACCCCGGCTGGGCCCGCCACACCCGACGCCCCCGTGGCCAGTGCCGGCACCGACGACCGGAAGCGAGCGCCACTGACGTTCACCGGCCGGGGCGGTGAGTACTTTGGCATCTGGATCGTGAACATCCTGCTCACCATCCTGACCCTGGGCATCTACTCGGCCTGGGCCACGGTTCGCAACAACCAGTACTTCTACGGCCATACCCGGTTGAACGACGCCAGCTTCCAGTACCTGGCCAGCCCGATCACCATCCTGAAAGGCCGCCTGATTGCCCTGGCCGTGTTGGTGGCCTACGTGGTGCTGTCCGAGCTGTTTCTTGAGGCGGCGATCGCCTTTGCCGTCGGTTTTGTGTTCCTGGTGCCCTGGATCATGATCCGCTCGCTTCGCTTCCGCGCCATCAACAGCGCCTACCGCAACATCCGGTTCGATTTTCAGGGCCGCTATGGCCAGGCCTTCATGGTGGCCTTCGTCTGGCCGCTGCTGAATCTGCTGTGCCTGCTGTTGCTGACCCCGCTGGTACTGCGCAAAACCCATCAGTTCGTGGCCGATGGCAGTCGCTACGGCACCACGGAATTTGAGCTGGCAGCGCCCAACAAGGCCTATTACCTGCTGTTCGGGAAGGCCCTGCTGCTGGCCCTGGGCTTCGGTGTCGCGGCCTGGGCCGGCGCGCGCTTTGCCTCGCCGGTACTCGGTGCGGTGATCGGCGCGGTCGGCTACCTGACTCTGTTCGGCTTCTTCATGGCCGGTGTCGCCAACCTGTTCCTGAATTCCACCCAACTGGCTGAGCACCACTTCGAATCCACCCTGAAACCCGGGCAGATGGTGTGGATCTATCTGAGCAACAGCCTGCTGGTGGCATTGACCCTGGGTCTGTTCACGCCCTGGGCCAAGGTGCGCATGGCGCGCTATCGGGCCGCCTGCACCACCATGCTGATTGCCGGCGACCTGGACCACTTCGTGGCGGCCGAGCAGAACCGGACCAGCGCCCTGGGTCAGGAGCTTGGAGACGCCTTCGATGTCGAATTCGCCGCCATCTGAGCTGGTCATTGAAGGGCAGTATTACTCCGGCGGCAGCTCACTCCGGGAGGACGCCCTGCTGCGTTCGTCCGGAGCGCTGCTGGAGTTGATCACCGCCTCGCAGCGACGGACCCTGACCTGGCAGGAGCTGACGATCTCGCCTCGGGTGGGCAACACCCCCCGATACCTGCACCTGCCGGAAGACGGTGTCTTTGAGACCACCGACAACGACCTAGTCGACGCCCTGGGGCGGCGCTCGGCCAGCGGCCGCTGGGGCCGTCTGCTGCATCGACTGGAGCATAACCTGGGCCTGATCCTGGTGGCCGCGGTGGTCACCCTCGCCGTGACCGCCGGAGCCTTTGTCTACGGCGTGCCCTGGACCGCCAAGGCCGTGGCTCACGCGCTGCCGGACAGCATCGCCGAGCAGGTCGGGGCAACCACCCTGGCGTCCCTGGACAGCACCTGGCTGGAACCCACGACCCTGCCTGAGCAGCGCCAGCAGGCACTGCGAGCCCACTTTGCACCGCTGCTGGAGCCGGTCTCGGGCCAGCGCCTGAACGTTCAGTTCCGGGACTCACCGGCCATCGGCGCCAATGCCCTGGCCTTGCCCGACGGCACCCTGATCTTCACCGACGATCTGGTGGCGCTGGCCCAACACGATGATGAGCTGCTCAGCATCCTGGCCCATGAGGTGGGCCACGTGGCCCACCGCCATGGCATGCAGGGCATGGTGCAATCGTCGCTGACCTTCTGGTTGATCGTGATGATGACCGGCGATCTGTCGGCCTTCTCGGACACCACCGTGGTCCTGCCGGCGGTGCTGATGAGCCTGTCCTACTCCCGGGACATGGAGCGTCAGGCCGATGACTATGCACTGGAAACCCTGCAGCTGCGGGGTATAGACCCCGCCCACTTCGCCAACATCATGGCCCGCCTGAGCGCCCAGGCCGAAAGCTCCGCCGCCGACACGGGCGACGACTCCGACGACCGCTGGGCGGCACTTGAGGACCTGCTCTCCAGCCACCCGGGGACTTCGGAACGCATCCGCCGGTTCCGGGAGGCCGCGCACTGATTCCCTGAATCGCAGGCACAAAAAAGCCCCGCCAATGGCGGGGCTTTTCTTTGACGTGACTCCCGGGCAAACCCGGGAGCGACAACCGAACCGGTCGATTAACCGAACTGGTTCATGGTGTTGTCTTTACCACCGGCCTTCAGGGCCGCGTCACCAGCGAAGAACTCCTTGTGGTCGTCGCCGATGTTGGAACCAGCCATGTCCTGGTGCTTAACGGTGGCGATACCCTGACGGATTTCTTTACGCTGTACACCCGCAACGTAGGCCAGCATGCCTTCGTCACCGAAGTAGCCCTTGGCCAGGTTGTCGGTAGACAGGGCCGCAGTGTGGTACGTCGGCAGCGTGATCAGGTGGTGGAAGATACCCGCTTCGCGAGACGCGTCACGCTGGAAGTTCTGACACCACTCGTCGGCCAGCTGGCCCAGCTCGGTGCTGTCGTACTCTTCGCTCATCAGCTTGGCGCGGTCGTAGGCAGATACGTCCTTGCCTTCTTCCTGCCAGGCGTCGAACACCTGCTGACGGAAGTTCAGGGTCCAGTTGAAGGACGGGCTGTTGTTGTAAACCAGCTTGGCATCGGGCACCACTTCACGGATGCGGTTAACCATGCCAGCGATCTGGCCAACGTGCGGCTTCTCGGTTTCGATCCACAGCAGGTCAGCGCCGTTCTGCAGGCTGGTGATGCAGTCGAGGACAACGCGGTCTTCGCCAGTGCCCGGCTTGAACTGGAACAGGCCAGATGCCAGACGCTTCGGCCGTACCAGCTGGCCGTTCTGCTTGATAACAACGTCGCCGTTGTTGATGTCTTCAGCCTTCTCGATCACTTCGCCATCGATGAAGCTGTTGTACTGGTCACCCAGGTCGCCCGGCTCTTCAGTTACGGCGATCTTCTGGGTCAGGCCAGCGCCCAGGGAGTCGGTACGGGCAACGATGACACCGTCGTCCACACCCAGCTCCAGGAACGCCAGACGAACAGCGTTGATCTTGGACAGGAAGTCAGCGTGCGGAACGGTTACCTTGCCGTCCTGGTGGCCACACTGCTTCTCGTCAGACACCTGGTTTTCGATCTGGATGCAGCAGGCACCGGCTTCGATCATCTGCTTGGCCAGCAGGTAAGTTGCTTCGGCGTTACCGAAACCAGCGTCGATGTCGGCGATGATCGGGACAACGTGGGTTTCGTGGTTGTCGATCTGCTTGATCAGCTCGTCGGCCTTGGCGTTGTCACCGGCGTTTTCGGCTTCTTCCAGGGCGCGGAACAGGTGGTTCAGTTCCCAGGCATCGGCCTGACGCAGGAAGGTGTACAGCTCTTCGATCAGGCCAGAAACGGCAGTCTTCTCGTGCATGGACTGGTCAGGCAGCGGACCGAACTCGGAACGCAGGGCGGCAACCATCCAGCCGGACAGGTACAGGTAGCGACGCTTGGTGGAACCGAAGTGCTTCTTGATGGACAGCAGCTTCTGCTGGCCGATGAAGCCGTGCCAGCAACCCAGGGACTGGGTGTACTGGGACGTGTCCTTGTCGTAGTTGGCCATGTCCTCGCGCATGATCTTGGCGGTGTACTTGGCGATGTCCAGGCCGGTCTTGAATTTGTTCTGGGCGCGCATGCGAGCTGCGTGCTTCGGGTTGATAGCGTTCCAGGTCGGGTGCTGCTTCAGGATGGAAGCAATCTGGTCAACGTCTTGTGCGTAGGGCATGGTCTCTATCCTTTCTACGTTGGTTTTCTAATTCGATGGAGCGGTGCGCGAAGCAAACTCCGAAGCCAGCATCCGCGATCCGTGTCACAGTCTGGTGCTGACGTTGACGACCACTTTAGTCCCTACGATTTTATAATTGAAATTTATATGATCTATATTCGGCATTTTTTCGGTGAATGCCAAAACCAACCCGGTCCGGGCGAATATTGCGCCACCGACGCTCAGGCAAAACCGGACCTGCCACGCAACAAACGCTCCTTGAGCCAGCCGCCTTTTTGCGACCGGTTGATCTGCTTCAACTCCAGCGCCGCCCGTTCATGGCTGATGCGCTGGCCGGCCAGGTCCCGGTAGATTTGCCCGACCCGTTTGCGCCGCCGGACCGCCGCGCCGGCATCGAGCACCGCTTCCAAGGCATCGATCAGCCGCTCGCCCCGGCTGCTCTCACGCTTGCTTGCATCGGCCCGTTGCAGACGATCGCGACACTGGTCCAACTGACTGCGGATCAACGCCAGTTCCGACTGGATAGCCTGGGTCTGATTGCCCGGCAGCTCCGCCGCCCGGGTCAGCAGCGGCGTCAGGTAGTCGAAATCCAGCCAGCCAAAATCCTCGACCGCGGCCAGGCTGCGGGCGGCCGCCAGGGCGCGTTCGGGATCGTCCGCCAGCAGTTGCTGGCCATCCTGGTAATGCCGGTCCCAGGCCTGCCATCGATAGATAAAGTCGAGCCCGGTGCCCTTGATGTTCTGCATCCCCATCATGTGGGTGTCGAGCCCCGGGGGCGTGGCATTGACCATGTCCCGGATCGACTGGTCGCCGGTGGCGTGACTGTTGGGCAGCACCACGATCCGACGCTCGAACCAGCCGGTGAGCGCCTGCTCGAGCTCGCTCGCGCCGGCGGACCCGGCAGCCAAGCGCTGCTGCAGGTCGCGGTAGTCCAACCATTCCTGGGCATCGGCCCGGCCCTGGGCCAGCACCGACCGGGCCTGCTCTGGCGCCAGGCCGGCCTCGTTGCAGTATATCTCCAGGGCGTCGATGTCGGTGCCATCGGGGGCGTCGGAGCCGGGTTCAAGCCCCAGCCCAGACAGCATGGCGCGGATACGTCCGGCCAGCATCGACTCGCTGGTGCTCACCCGCAATTGGTGGGCGTACTCGGCCAGTCGCTCGGCCAGCGCAGGGCCACTCTGTTGGGCAAAATTCTCGTTCCCGAGCCGGTCGACCCAGGCCTGATCGATGTAGGCCTTCAGCCCGTCCAGGTTGGTCCCGATCAGGAAGTGGCGGTCGGCGCTCAGGTCGTCCACCAGCATGCGGGCGAACACCTGGGATCGGGGGACCCGGTCGGCGCGGTTGTTGATCACCGTGACCACCCAGGCGTCCGGCTTGTCGGCCGGGTGGTACTGGTCAAACCGCAGGCGGCGCCAGTTCGCCAGGGCGGCGTGGCGCTCGTTCGCCGACATGCCGTTGATGAAGGTCAGGTGGCGGCCGTCCACGGTGACGCGCGGATAGATCTTGAGCACGCCCAGATCCGGTACCACCCGGTCTGCCATTTCCTTCAGGGCGTAATCCGGCTCCAGACCCAGTTCTTCGGCCATCCTCAGCACCAGGGCGATGTTGGAGGGGTGTTCCTCGTAGGGAAAACGCGCCAGCACATCGGCCGGCAGCAGCTCGGCGTCCAGGTCACTCACCTTGATGATGGCACTGCCCTTGTCCTGCGCCGCGGCGCGGAGGAACGGGAACATGTTGTGCTCGGTGGTGATCAGCTTGCTGCGTTTTGGCACGAACTTGCGCATGACCCGGGGAATCTCGATACCCGACGGCCCCTGAATGTCCTCGTGATCCGGGTAGCAGTTGGTGATGGTGGCCAGATCATCCCGCATCCACTGTTCCTGAAGGATCTGGACGTAGCGAGGCGTCAGCCCCATGCATTCCCACAGGAAGACATCGGCCCGGAACCGCGAGGCCAGTCGGACCAGATCCACCTGCTCCCAGATCGAGGCCTTGTCGTAGGGCCGAAACAGGAACATCTCCCGCAGATTGCCGTGCGCCGGGCTGTAGAGGAACATCGCCTCGCACCCGGTGGTTTTCGAGACCACACCCAGACCTTCGGCGTTGAATACCGCCGCTTTCAGGCGCTCGGTCCCGGACTTGCCCCGGGTGCCCCAGCCGCCGACGACCAGCGGCAGCGTGGCCCGGGCCTGTTTCATCTGGCGGCCAATGTAGACGTGCCGGCCGAAGAACACCGCCGCGGCGGCGCCGAGAAAGATCACCAGATGCTGCAGGTTGTTTTCGTAGACCGAGTAAAAATAGGTTTTGAAATCCGACCACAGCACCGGCAAGGGCGCAATGCTGGCCAGGCCCGGGAAAAACCGCCGCACCCGGGGGTCGGTCTGGTAGCGCTCGCCGGCCGGATCCCGATGGCCCAGCAGCTCGAACCGGAACCCCAGCTTCTCCAGTTCCGCCAGATAGCGCTCCGGCGCCTGGGCGCTGGACGAGCGCCAGTTGCGCATTCGGCTGAGACGGGCAAACCGCAGGGTGATCAGGCTGCGAGCCCGCAGCCGGGCGAACAGTCCCCGCGGCGGGTGGATGCGGGTAATGCCCTCCGGGGTGTAGATGTCCACAGGCCGGGTCGGCCAGCCCTGGTCCAGGGCCGAGAGCACCTGGTCCACCAGCGGCAGGTAGGGGCGCCAGTCGCCGTCCTCGGCCATGTGCACCGGCTCGCCGGGCACGGTGGTCTGGCTGAGTTCAGCCAGGTGCCAGGCCGGTGCCTGCAGGTGGCCGTGGAACACCCGCCCCTTGGTGTGGTTGTAGTTCTGCCGCTTGTCGCTGGCGCTGGTTCGAAACTCATGGAGGAGGCGCCAGGTCCGGAACTGGTATCGGGACCCGCTGGTCAGACGCAGCCGAGCGCCCCGGCGCCGGACGTCATAGCCGAAGCTGTCGCCCGCCAGGCTGGCGAAAAAGCGCCCCAGTTCCTCATCGCTGACGTTGTGCTGGAGCCGAAGCCGAGACCGCTGTTGCCAGTCCAGACTCTCAAGCAACTGGAACTTGGGCCATTGGGCCAGGGCTTGCTGGCCGGCCCACAGCCGTTCCCGGGTCTGGGCCGCGGCCCGGCGTATGGCGGTGTCTTGATGCTGCAGGTTCAGCCGGGTCAGCACACCGGCGACTTCGGTCAGCTGCTCGCCGGACAAGGCGCCCGCCTGCCCCAGTGCCACCAGGACCTCAAAGGCCGCGCGCGCGACCAGCCCGGGGCCGTCCGGAGTCAATTCAGCGGTCACCCGGGCCAGCGCCTGCGCCGGCGGACACAGATCCGATTCGATCAACACCGGCAGCACCTGCAGCACCCGGGCCCGGACCCGGTCGCATTGCTCCTGTTCGAGCAGCAGATCGATGAGCTGCCGGCCCAGTGCCCGCTCCAGAACCGGCAGCAACCGCACCAGACTCTGGCGCACGTGCTCGCTGGTGTCGGTGCAGGCCTGACGGAACAGCTCCTGGGCGTCAGCCTGGGCCTGAACGGTCGTCAGTACCTTCAGGGCGCGCGCCCGGAAGAAGATCTGATCGCCGGTCTCACCCCGGTTGAAACGTTCCTGAACGATGTCCAGGGCCGCACTGCCATCGAGCCAAGTAATGACATCCAACGCCTGCACCTGCAGCCAGACCGGCTGGGCCGGGTCGTTACACAGCCGATAGCAATATTGCAGCAGCTGCGGCTCGATATGCTCGCCGAACTCGCCGTCACTGACTGCCAGCAAACCGGACATCAGCGACAGCCCCGCCAGGGTGGCCCGATGATCCAGCTTGCTGGTGAGCAAACGTTCCATCAGCGCGTTGTTGCTGATGGCCTCGAGACTTGCCGACCGTTCCCGGCCCTGGGTGAACTGCCCGATGAAAAAGCAGATGTTGGCGTTCAGCCGGTGGACGCAGAAGGTCAGTAGTCGCTCCTGCTCACTGACCTTGCGCCGATACCGGTCCCGCAGGGCCGAGGCGTCCAGCCACCGGTCCAGGGCCCGACGATCGGCGCGCAGGCCTCGCCGGCTCTGGCCCAGTTCCGCGGCATAGGCCAGGCTGTGCTGGCGCCGTTCCAGTTCGCTGCTGGCGCCCTGGTACCGGGCGACAAAGGCCCGGTAACCAGCGTGCAACTCACCGAGACTGTCCAGGGTCTGGCTGACCCGATATTCCAGAAAACTGGCCACCTGCTGCACCCGCCACTGGGATGCCGCCAGCGTCTCTGGCCGGTTACCGGCCTGCTGCCAGCCCTGGAATTCCCGCTCGAGCTGGCGCGCCAGGTGGTCGTAGACCCGGCGCCATTCGCCCGCGAGCCCCAGCAGCATGTGTTCCCGGAGCGTCATGTCCGCCAGATCGGAGTTATTCGACATAGTTCAGCTCATTCGTGTCCACGGCCCGGGCCGCGTTGATTTCCTGCAGTGGGAAAAACGGGAAGCGCTCGGCCCGGAAGTCCTCAAGGCGCTTGGCTCCCGGATTGTCGAACCCGAGGGACAGCGCCAGGGCCGGCTGGGACTGATCCAGATCCATGCTCAGGTCGAACCCCAGGGACCAGCGCCGGCCGTGGCGTTCCCAGAGTCGCCAGTCGACGCCGGCACTCAGCAGCTGCTGAGTACCGGCGCCCGCGCGGTCGTCATCGGCCATCAACCAGCGCTGCTCCAGCCCCACATAGGTGCGGGTGTCCCGGTGCCAAAATTCGTCCCAGCGCAGTGACACGCCGAACCGGTCCGGGCTGAAATCCTCGTTGGTCCTGACGCCCACGACCGCGCGCCAGCGGCTGTCCTGCCAGGGCTGGTAGTTCAGGGCCTCCTGCCACTCCAGGCCATGGCGATGGTCGGTTTTGTACTCGGTAAACACGTCGTCATCGTAGGCCTGGCGCTGTGGGTTCGAACTTACCGACAGCCAGCGGCCGAACCCGGTCAGCTCACTGTCCAGACTCCAGTGGTAGGCCAGCGGGGTGTTGGCGTGCAACTGGGCCTGTCCGTACAGGCTGCCTGCGCCCTCTCGTGGCTGCCAGTAACCGCCGGCAAACAGATTCAGGCGCCAGTGCCGGTTGTCCGGTCGCAGGGTAAGCCATTGCTGACTCCCCAGCACCAGACTCTCGTCGCCACTGTGTTCACGCAGGAACAGATCAGACTGCCAGGTCCAGCGTGAAAACAGCGGTTGCTGCTGGTACCGCCAGCCCAGTTCCAGATAGCGCTCGGTCTGGGCGTCGGCGCCACCATCGAAATTCCGGCGCTGCGCCAGCTCGGCGTATGCGCCCTGGGTGCCGTCGTCACGAGTGGGCATGGCCAGGGCGTCCGACATCAACGCCTCCGGGCGCGCCACGTCCGCCTTCTGAACCGGCTCCGGCCAGGGCGACAGCACCGGGGTCGATACCGGCGGTGGAGCCGTCAGCTTGCCGGGCTGGTGCCGCAGGGCATAGACCCGGACATAGGGCCCACCCAGATCGCGTTGGCGCAACACCAGATTGCCGGCGGACGCCACGTACCGGTAGCGCTGGACCCGCTGCTGGCCATCGTAGACTTCCAGACGCAGCCAGGACGGTTGGTCGAGGTAAATGACCAGGGGCTGGCCCGGCAGACTGGTTTGGTAGGCCCGGCGCTCGGGCCGCTCTACCGGTTGCCAGGGGCCGTTGGCCGCCGCGCGCGCCGACAGTTGGGCATAAACCCAGTGCCGGCTGGTTGGCGCCACCAACTGCAGTTCAAGCTGGCTCGCGCCGGCCGGAAGTTGCATCTGCACCCGGCCACTGGGCGCGGCTTCGCTCAGGGTCTGGCGTGCGTACCACTGGCCATCAACCCGGACATCCACCGCCACCGGCGTCACCCGCTGGAAGCCTACCTTGTCTAGCCGCAGATCCAGACGATAGCGGCGCCGCTCGCCCTGGTTGATCTCGACCACGACCGGCTCAGGCCCGCTCATCGCCAGTTCCGAGGGCGCAGGCTGCTGGCTGAGCAGTTGCTGGCGCTGGCGCAGATAGGGCAAGGCCGGCGGCCAGCCACTGGCATCGAACTGGCGAATACCGGCGCTGTCGATGACCAGCTCCTCGCGCTCCCAGTAGTGGTCGGCATTGATCAGCGCCAGGCGCTGCTGAATGCCGGTGTCATCCGGATGCTGCGCCGCCAAGGCGTTGCTGCGGGCCACCAGCCCGGGATTCCGGGCAAAGCCGTCGGTCTTGAGCACCTGGTCCAGGTAACGGGCCACCACCACCGCGTCCTGGGCACGGTCCGGCGCCGGTGCGCTGGATGCGGCCGCCGGCGTTGGCGCGGGCGTGAACACCACCTCACCCCAGTCCGGCGCACCCTGGACCCTGGCAGCGTCATGCTCGCGCTCCCGGGCAAACTCGGCACAGCCCCCGACCCAACCCCGGGATTCTGTGCCCTCGGCCCAGGGCGGTGCGATCAGGGGCACCGGGATCGGCTGCTGACGGTCGCTGATCGGTTCCGGCCGGGCGCCGGCGCCAAAGCAGTCCCGGTTCTGCGCCGACAGGTAGCTGGCGGCAAACATCGCGGAGGTCTCGATCTCGGCCTGCACCAGGGCGCGGTGCTGCTCCGGGGCCACGCTGAGCTGGTGTTGGCCCGGCCCCAGTTCCAGTTCGACCTGTGCCAGGCGGCCAGGGAACTCGGTGTCGGAACCGATGATCCGATGCCGGTTGAAGACACCGCTGTTGAGCACGGGAAACCGGTAGGCCCGGCCGTTGTGTCGGACCCTGAGCCAATCGTTGAGCCGGCTGTCGCGCTGCTGATGCAGCAGCCGGGCGTTCAGGCGCAGGCGCACAGGCCCGGTGACGGTCAGGGCCAGCGGCCGGTCCGGCGCCACCCGGTAACGCTGGTAGAAACGATCCAGGTCCGGGTTGTACAGGTTGACCCGGTCCAGCTCCCCGGCAAAACCCCCAGGCCAGTCCTGCCAGCGCCAGCGGCCGGGATAGCGCTCATGAAACTGTCGCAGCCAGGCCGAGGCGGTGAGGTGCTCGCGCTCCGGCAGACTGGCCCAAAACGCCAGGACCGGAGGCGCCACCGACTCGTCCTGGGGCTCCGGCGCTACGTTGTAGTGTTCGGCCAGATACAGCTGACGCCAGCCCGAGCGCTCCGGTGCCGGCAAATCCTGGGTCAATTCGTGCAGGGTCAGCGGCCAGTCCGCCTGTATCGCCAGTCGCATTGCCTGCTCCCGCAATTGCACCTGCTGGCCGGTGTAGCGCCCGGACCGGTACAGGACCAGGGCCAGTTTGAGCGCTTCGGTATCGAGCCCCTGGCGCTCCAGCATCAGCGCCAGCTCGGGCAGCACCCGATCGTCATCATGGTGCAGAAACGCCGTCGCCAGCAGGCTTTCCAGTCCGTACTGATTGTCCTCGCGACGCCAGGTCTGGGTAAGGAACCGGTAGGCCCGGCCCCGAACCCGGGCACTGTTTGAATACACGTACAGGCCCTGGGCATAGCTGACCGCCAGGGTGTCTTCGCCACTGGCCACCAGCCCGTCCAGATTGGCCAGGGCCTCGGCGTCTGAGGGCACCTTGAACGCCGGCGACAGATCGTCGATGAAGCTGTGGTAGCGACTGTTCAGCCAGTCTCGCAGGAACTGACTGTCCCGCCACAGCGAGGCTGGCACCGGTGCCTGAGCGTCGGTTTGTCCCGGAACCGGAGCACGCCAGCTGCGGGCCAAGCCCGCCATGTCCGACGCCCTCAGGAAGTCCCAATATTCCGGTTCGGTGAGGGCCGGGTGACGGCCTTCGCGCACCGTCGCACGGGCCCAGGTGGCGCCTTCCAGGGCTTCGATCCGCACGGTCGACGTACCCTCCGGCAGATCCAGGGTCAGGTCACCGGTCATGACCTTGGGCGCGGCGGTCGGCAGCCCCTGCTGCGCCTGGCTCTGACCAGTCAGTCGCAGCTGGCCACCGTGCGCCAGGGTGGCGTCGGAGAAGCGCAGCAGCCACTGCCGATCGCCGGCGCTCAGCCTCAGGCTCGCGGACTGCTCCGGATACGCCAGGGTCAGTCGCAACTCGGTCGGGCCCGGCGTTTCCGGCAGGGCCAGGGTCAGGGGCCGATGGGCGACCTGGAAGAAGGTCTCCGGTTCGAGGTCAACCGGGCCTGGCGGCACAAAGCGCAGCTCGTCATCGGGCGTGAGGTTCAGTTCCGCGGTCTGCGCCACCAGCCGTTTCTGGGGGGCGCCCTGGTCCGGCCACAGGAGCCGGTCCTGGGTGTAGCTCAAACTGAAGCGGTTGTTCAGAAAGCCACCCGGCCAGCCCGGGGCGGCCTCGGAATCGAAGCTGGCAGCCGCCAGATGGGCGGCGCCGGCGCCCTGTTCAAGCACCGCTTCCGTGGCCCGCTGGCGCTGGCTTTGCTGGAACAGCAAGCGGTCGCGCAGGATCGCCTCGGTTTCACGCCAGGGCCGCTCCGACGCCGACGAACTGATTCGGTCGGGCTGGGCCTGCAGCAAGGCCAGCAACAAGTCGTGATCGGCCTTGAGGGTGACCCGGTGGTCGCCTTCCGGCACCCAGAGGTACAAGCGCTCGGGCTGACTCAACAACAGCGAGCGCCGCTTCAGGTGATAGACATGATCGTTGTCGTCGGCGAAATGCAGGTAATGGCGCTCAAGCGGTTCGTCGTCCAGACCGACAGCCAGTCGATGCCGGCGGGCATCGGCCAGGTCGTTGCGAACGTCGCGCAGCTCGACGGCAAACAGACCCGGGCCCTGCACCCGGAACTCGTGGGGCTCGGTGTGGTGCAGCCAATGGCCACGCTGCAGGGCCTGTTGCGGGTGCTGGCCCACCGTCACCTCGGGCAGGCCCTCGATGGACCGGGGATGCCAACGGAAGGCTTCCGGCGTCGGCACCCGTCGACCTTCCGCCACCTGGAATTGCAGCGGTTCGGCGCCGGTGTTGGTCAGCCAGATTTCCCGGTCCGCCGGCAGGGGCGCCGTGCTGGCCCGGCTGCCGTCGACCGCCAGCCGGGTCAGGGGCAGCGGCTGAAACCAGCCACCGGTCCGGGACTGCAGCACCTCCAGCGCGGTTAGGGACGAGGTTTCGCCCCAGGGCCGCAGGCGCAGGTAGCGTCCGGACTCGACCAGAAACCGGGCGCCCTGCCCCGGCTCCAAGGCGGTAATGGCGCCGGCACTGGCGACTTCGTTGCCGGGCACGGCGCCCTGAAAAGGCCGGACAATCTGCCAGACCAGGGGCGCGCGCTGGTCGGGTCCAACCAGTTCGTTATCCACCGCCAGTCCGGCCTTGGCTGGCAGCACCAGCAGGCAGCCCAGCAGCGCCGGCAGCCACCGAGGCATCATGGACGACCGCCCGCCAGGGCCTGAACGCAGCCACTGAAGCGATCAAACTCGGCACGATCCACCCGCAGCCGGTCCCGCAACGGCCGCGACAGCTCCAGGTGCACAAACCGGTTGTTGCCCAGGCGCCGGAGCAACGCGCCCTGAACGTTGGTGGTGCCGCCCAGCTCCCCGACATCCACCGGGTAGCGCAGTACCTGCCAGCGGCCGGATTCGGCAAAACAGGCGGCGAACTCGGCGGCCTGGGGCTGCAGCCAGCGCTGACCGCTGCTGACAATCAGGTCGGCCCGGCGCCCTTCCGGCGATTTCCGTTTGCCGGCGGCAAAGCCATGCAACTGGACCACCGCGGCGTCCGGGCGGGTCTGATTGAAGGCGCGAGTCAGGGCATCGAACACCGTGCCCTCCAGGTGGGCCAGATCGGCCTTGCCACTGCGATGCCGGATGGGCGTGCGCCGATGGGCACTGTTCAGTGCCAGCACCGAGCCACGGCCGGCCAGAAACAGATTCAGCGCCAACTCGCCGGAGTGCCGGTCGAAAAACTGATGCGGGGCCTGCACCATCAGCGGCGAGTCGGACGTCAGCCGGAACAGATAGTGTCCCAGCCCGCGTTCGTCGGCGTCGGTCAGCAGCAGCACGCCATCATCCAGCTGATGCCAGCCGAAACCCACCTGCTCCAGCTGAGAACGCACCGAATCCAGGTCCCGGTCGTCGTCCCGGCTCAACAGGGTGCGAAACTGCGCCTCAAGTTCAAGCAGGACCTCGGCGTCCAGCACCAGATACCGGTCCGACTTGCGCTGCAGGGCGTCCCTCAGGTCGCCAGGCTCCATCGCCAGGGCGGGCCAGGCCGCCAGCAGCCCCAGCAGCACACAACAGGCTTTCGATGCGAACTTAGTGGCCATCCAAGGATCTCCTGAAGAAACGGTATGTCTGTCGCTGCCCTTCCCGAACCGTGTACGCGGACACCAGGCCCCCGGCCCGATCGGCTCGGACCGAGATCCGGTAGCGCCCGGGCGGCATATCCTCGCCCAGTGGCAAGGCGACACTCATGGGCGCGGCCGCGGGCTGGGACTGGGTGCCCAGCACCAGCGTGGTCCGCTCCTGCACCTCCAACTCGAACCGGCGCTTGAGGACACTGTAATCGGTCAGCAACCCCGTCGCCCGCCGGTCCGCAGCAACCGCCACCTCGACCGCAAACCGGTCCACCCCGGGCGGCGCCACCACGTCAAAGTTAACCACTTCCCGGGCCTCGGTCTTGTCCAGCTCGAAGGTCAGGCCCGCGCCGTCCAGGCTGTAGACGGAGCGCTGCAGATAGCCGGCGCCGACCGGCGGCCGGTTGTGATTGAGAAACCACTGACCGTCCCCCTGCACTTCAATCCGGTACTGGCCGGGCGCCACCACCGGCAATGAAAACCGGCCGGTACGCCCGGCGATGCCTCGCCTGAGCCAGACGGCCCCGTCCTTGAGGACCGTAACCGTGGTCGGCTGCGCCCCGTTGCGCTGATAGATCAGCTCGGGCCGGAACGGGAGACCGGGGCTCGGCGGCACCAACTCCAACGAGACCGCGCCCTCGGGCAAGGCGCGAAACACACTGCCGACCGCCGTGTCCCGCAGGGGGCCACTGAGCTGGTGCGGGAACAGCACGTCCCGTTGCAGGCTGGCGCCCTTAATGTCCAGGCCCTGCCAGTCGTACTGACCGCTGAGCAGGGCCTCATTGCGCTCGATCGGCTGGAAGAACCACTGCAGGGAAACCGGACCCTGGCCACTGGCTGCAGTCGCCACGGGGTTCATCAGGAACCAGCTCGGCACCCGATCGCCGTAGCTCTGCCACGGCCGGCGCGATTCGGGCAATGCCCGAACCAGGGGTAGACTGGCCAGTCTGGTATAGCCGGTCACCAGCACCGGGGTGTTGCTGATCACCGCGACCTCGGCCGCCCCCGAGCTGGCTTCCAGGAACAGGCTCTGGCCTTCCGATACCCCGCTGTCCGACGCGTCCTGGCTGAAACGCTGGTAAAAGCTGGGGGCCGGCGTGATCGACTGTTCGAAGTTTTGCAACACCGTGCCGTCGGCAGCCCGGATCTCGAGGCGCACGCGCGGGTCCGGACCGGAGCCGGCCCGCTGCGGGTGACTGAAGGTTCGAACATCCAGGCGCACGGGCTGGGGTTCGGCGCTGTCCGGATCGAGCGCAAATCGAACCGGTTGGTCGGCGGCCACCGGGTGCGCCAGGAGGTAGCGTTTGTCCGGTGTCACATCGGCGCCGGTAGTGACGTCAAACAGCCGAACCGTCACCGGCGCACTGGGGATCAACTGCAGCAGCCCCGGTTCCAGGTCGCCGGTCCAGGTCAACCGGGGCGCGGTACCGGTGAGCAGCTGTTGCCGGGTCTCCAGATCCTGGTTGCGCTGGTGCGCCAGACTCACGTTGACGTCGGTCACCAACGGGTCGGCGGACTGAATCTCCAGCCGGTAGCTACCGTCATAGTCCACGGGCAGGGTGACCCACTTGTTCGGATCGGCGTAGAGCCCGGGCGGCAGCGCCTGCTCCGCCTCGGCCGGCGGCGCCGGTGGCACCGACAGGGTGTACAGGTAATCGCTGGCGAAATCATCACCGGCGACCCCTTCCGGCCCCAGGGGAACCCAACGCAACTGCAGGGCGTTCTCGATTTCGAACGAGCTGACCAGATGCGGCGGATAGACGTGCGGCCTGAGCAGGCGGTCGCGGGTCTCCGGCTTCAGTCGGGGCCAGAGTCGTCCGACTTCCTCCCGGGAGCGGGTTTCGCGGCCGGTGACCTGCACGCCGACCCGGTTCCGGGGCTCGGGCAGATACGCCGCACGCAGCTCCAGAGTGACCGCCCCCGTCAGCGCCGACAGGTCAACGAACAGGTTTTCCGGGGCGCTGGCCACCAGGGTGGGGTCGTCGTAAAAGCGCGCCGGGAACTCACGGCCATCCGCCAGCGGCCGGGGCGGCAGGGTCACCGCCTTGTAATGGTAGCGCCCGGACGTCAGCACCTCGCCATCCCTGGCCAGCACCCGGTAATCCAGGGCGTAACGCACCAGCGATTCGTCCGTGTTCTGCTCGGGCTGCATCTGCAGGTGCGACAGAATGCGCAGGGTCGGGGTGTTCTCGGCCAGCGAGAAGCGCAACCAATCCGCGGACTCGAGCCAGAAGACGGTGCTCTGCTCCGCCTCCTCCGGCAGGTTCGCCCGTTGCGGGCCTGAGGCCCAGAACAGGCCGGTCACCGGCGCCAGGACATAACGCTGGGCCAGCGGCCACACCAGGAAAACCACCAGCGCCAACAGGCACAGTCGGCCAAGCAGCCTCATGGTTCTGCTCCCCGGCCGACCAGGAAGGCCTGGCGCCTGCTGCTGAATTGGCGCACGGCGTCCGCCAGCTCAGCGGCGTCGACCCGGTCGCCATTGATCAGCGCTCGCTCCTCGTTGCTCGGTTGCAGGTTCGCGACTGCAACCACCTGGCTGGCGGCGTTCTGGACCAGCACGAAAGCCTGCTGGCTGTTCAGGTCCACCAGATGACGGAAAGCCAGGTTCGGATGCTTATGCACCAGAGTGTGCAAAAAGCTGATGTTGCCGCTGCGCCGATAGTCCGCCAGCGTTGCCATCAGCTCCTGCGCCTGCCCTGGCGCCAGATTGGCCAGGCCCTGGCGCCGGATGTAGCCAGGCAGGGAGGCAAGCTCGCTGGGCAGCCCCAACGCTTTGAACTGGCTTTCCTGCTGGCGGTCGTTCTCCCCGGAACGGAACAGCCGGCGGGTGTCCGGGGTCAGCCAGAGACTGGTCAAGTCCTTGTTGTCGGCCAGCCGCAGATACAGACTCTGGGCATTGAGCGGTGTCTCGTACCCCAGGGTCGACAGGTCACCCTGGACCCGGGCGACGGTCAGCCCGAACTGGCCCAGGGTCGATTCGATCAGGGCCCGGCGCGGCTGGTTGTCCAGTCCGTAATAGGACGACACCACGACATCGGCGGCGCTGTTCGCCAGGGTCCACGAATCCCCTAGGCCCCGCATCTGAACGGTTTCCATCGGCTCCGATCCGGATTCACGCTGCCAGACCTGGTGCACCAGGTTGAACAGATTCTGCTGATTGGCCGGGTGGGCCACGTCGGCCCGGCCGTCGGCGTTGGCGTAGGGGTGGGTACCGGCAATCATCAGCGTCCGGGCGCCGCTTTCCTCGAAAAAGGTGGCGCCGAATTCGAAGGTGTTGAGTTCGTACAGGGGCCGGGGCACCTGGACCATCAGGGGCGCCGCCTGCCCGACCCGAAACACGTAGACACCCCAGTAGCGCGCCGGGTTATCCAGCCCGGGGCCGGGCTCCAGGATCAGGTAGTTGGCCTGGGTTTCAATGTGCTGGTACCGGGAAATGCGGTAGCCCTGGCTCTGGGCCAGCACCGACAGCCGCACCAGCTGGGGCTCGAAGCGGGGCTCCCACCCCTGGCGCAGGTCGGTGTGGATCAGCTCGAACAGGGGCTTGAGCACCAGCTGGTCAAAAAACGCCAGGGTACCCAGATCCGGCGCCTGGAAGGCGTTGGTTCCCGCCCGGGCAATGAGGGTTTTGTTGTCGCTCAGCCAGCGCTGCAGGTAGCCATCAATGCGTTCGTTCTGCAGCTGGGTCTGCAGCCGGTACTGATCGCTGTAGGCAATCCAGCGCCTCAGGTCCCCGGCGCCGATGAACAGCTCGGCAAAGCCGCCCGCCACCGCATCCCGCTGCCGGTTGTTGAGCGGCGACGGCCGCCAATTCACTTGTAGTTGCTCGGTGCGCTCCTTGATGTCCCGAAGGTTCAGCCCCTCGGGCAGACTCTGCTTGATCCAGAGCATGGACTGCTGCACCCGGGCCTCCAGGCTCAACCCCTCGGTCCGCAGCCCCAACAGGGGCCGGAGGTTGGCTTGGGTGTAGTTGCGCAACTGCAGCACGTTGTCGTCGGCAAAGGTGCGGTGGAAGGCCTGAAACACCGTGGCCGGATTCAACAGCGCATCGCCGGCACCGTCGGCACTGGCGAACCGCCGGGATCCGGCCATGGCCAGCGCCCGGGGACGATCCTGGACAAACATCCAGAGCCCGGCCTCGGCCGCCGCACTCTCGTCCAGGGGGGCGGGCACCTGCACCATCAGCGGGATGTCCGGCGCCAGGTTCAGAAAATAGGCGCCCCAGCCCCGTTCGGGCTTGGCGTCGAACACCGCCAGGATCTGCTCGTTCACCAGCGCCAGCTGAAAGCCGTTGGCGGCGAGCAAGGCGTTGCCCCGGGCCAGGGCCTCGGAATCGCTTTGCTCACTGAACCGCCGAAGCCAGGCAAAGCCGGCTTCGATGCGATCCAGCTCCACCGGCGTGGGCGCCTGGAACAGCGCCTGGTTTTCCGATTCGTACAGGTCCGCGTACCGCCGATGCAGATAGTCCAGGGGCTGGGCGCTGGTCACCCGCTCCACCCGGACCCGTTCGTCGATCGGCACCTGGGCGAAATCCCGCTCGGGAATCAGGGTCAGGCCGAAGCCAATGACGCTGGCAACCACCACCGCCACCGCCGAGGTTTGCAGCGATGCCCGCGTCACCAGCGCAGGCATTTCCTTCTGGTGCATCTTGAGCGCAATCAGGGTGGCCAGCAGATAGCCAAAGCCGTAATAGTCGGTGATCTTGGCCTGGGGCAGCCACTCAATCAGGGCGAAGCCCAGGATCATCTTGTAGCCAAAGCTGATGGTGAAGAACAGCAGCAACAGCCGGGCGCCTTCGATATTGCGGTGCCGCAGCAAAGGCACCGTCAACAGCATTCGGGCCAGGAAGAAGATGACGAACGTTTCCACGAAGGTGGCAAGCAGCTTGAACGGCTGATACCACTGCAGCGCCAGCAGGGAGGGCACCAGAATGCCGTTGTATTCCCAGCCGTAGCGAATGTTCATCCGCGACGCCAGGAACGCCGACACCAGCAGGATGATGTAGGCCTTGGGACTGGCGAGGATGGAACTGGCCAGGTCCTCGTACATGTAGCTCAGGGTGTTGATGTTGAAGTTGGTGAACTCCATGAGCACGAAGCGCACCAACACGTAGGTCAGGCCCAGGTAGAGCGCCAGGGAGACGGCGCCAAACCGCAGTCCGCCGTTCCAGAACTGGTTGGCGATCAGGGCCACCACGATCAGCCCGAAGCTGTGCAGGTTATTGCGTACGCTGTAGTCGATCCCCTGCTCCGCCAGCACGCCCTCCAGCCAGGGGAAGGCCGCGCCGTCGAACACCAGGCGCACCAGAATGCTCAGCAGGATCAGGGCGAAGAAGCGGTCACGACCAAACAGCTCGGCGTAGCCCAGGGCCTTGGGCAGCTGTTCCGCCAGCAGGCGGGCCAGCAAGTAGGTGACCACCCCCTCGAACAACACCACGTAGCCACTGATCGGGCGCACGATCAGCAGGGGAATGACGTAGCCCGGAACCACCAGTCCCGACAGGGTGGTGCCAAACCGCAGGTTAAGGAACACCACCACGCACACCCCCACCCAGACGGTGGTGATGACCGAACTGGACAGACCGCCAGTTGGAAACAGCGCGAGGGGGAACAGGCTATCAAGCATCCAGAGAGTCCAGGGTCTCCAGAAGTTGGTCGATTTTGTCGTCGGTCAGGGGTTTGCGGATCACGCCCAGGAGGTTGTAACGGTCGAGCACCCCGCCGCTTTGCTGGGCACTGGTGCCGGTAACCACCAGCACCGGCAGGCCCGGCCGCTCCTGCGCCAGCCACTCGATAAGCTTGGTGCCGTCCATCTCGGGCATGGCCAGGTCGGTTATGACCGCCGCCAGCTCCGGATGCCGCTCGACCTGGTCCCGCGCTTCCACGCCATTGCTGGCCGCCAGTACCGACCGGCCGGTACTGGCGAGCAATTCCTCGATCAATTCGAGGATCAGCGAGTCATCCTCAACGATGAGGATGGGGCCCGGTGTCTTGTCAGCTGTTGTCGTTGTCATGACCACTCTGCATTTGGTTTCCTACAGGGCCATGTCCCCGTTCGGAGAGAATGTGCTCATCCCTGAACCCCAAGGTCGAGAAGTCCATCTCCAGACGAAAACCCTTGCCAACCCGCGTACTGACCTGAGCTCGTCCGCCCCAACTTTCGAGGGACTTTAGCATACCCATGGTCTCTTCCAGCGGATCATCGCTGTCCACCAGATCGGCCACGGATTGGTTCCAGATCCGGTCGAGGGTCTGCTGGGGCAGACCATAGCCTTCGTTGCTCAACACCAGGCGCGCCTGTTGGCGCGGCTCCAGATGCTCGCTCAGGGTGATGAACAATCGCCCGTCCGGCGTTGCATCCTTTAAGAGTAGCACCAGCACCCGGTCCAGGACCCGGGACAGGACTTCGGCGTCGGCCCAGATCAGGGACGGCGCGTAGGGCCAGTCCGAGGCCAGGTCGATGCGTTTTTCGTTCAACGGCGACTGATTGCGCAACAGCGCATCCTCCACCAGCCGGACCAGGTTGACCGGGGTGGTGGACGCCAGCCTCAGGGCCTCCCGCCGGTCTTCCATCTGCTCTTCCACCTGGGTCAGGGCCTTTTCAATGCCTTCGACCGTACCGCGCAGGGCCGACAGCACCCGCTGGCCGGAGGCCAGGGGCGTCAGCTCCGGCGCCGCCAGCCGCGCCGCCAGCGTGGCCCGGGACAGTCGATCCCGGATCGCCAGCGCCAACTGGTGCAGCAGGTCATCCCGAAAGCCCAGGGCCTTGCGGGTGTGGCTCATATCGACCAGCTCGAACGACAGGCCAAGCAGTTTGAACGGCATGAACAGACCGGGCCCCGTGCGGCCATCCGGCCGGTCACTGTGCTCGCTGATGGGACGGATGAGCAGAATCAGGCCCTGGTAGCCATTGATAGGTTTTACCGGCAGACGCACCAGTGCGCGCTTGAGCGTGGCATGACGAAGCTGGCGCCGGGCATCATCCTGGGTCAGGTCACACAGACCGCAGAGGAAATCCAGGGCGGTCATCCGGTACACCGACAGCTTGGCCTCGCCGGCAATCTCCAGGGCCCGGGCGTTGACCTGCAGCACCTGGCCGAAGAGGTCGTACATGATGGCGCCGGTATCGAGGTTGTCGAACATGGCCTCCAGCGACAGCAGCCGGTTGCCCAGCAGTTCCTGGGCCGAACGCAGCTGCTCATGGGGGGTGCGACCCACGTTCAGGGCCAGGATCCGTCGGCCGAGGCGGCGCTGACGCGCCCGCTCGCGCTCCAGCTGCTGCCGATGGTAGAGCAGTTCACTGATTTGGCTGGCGAAACTGGCGATGTTGTTTTCGAAGGCTTCCTGGCTCCAATTTTCCTCCGGCACCACCGACAGCGCCCAGAACCCGAGCACTTCACCGGCATAGATCAGCGGCGTCAGGTACTCCAGCTCCTGATCGCCCTTGCGCTCCAGAAACGCCCGGCGCAACTGCAGCGCGCCCCGGTGCTGCAGCGCATCGCTGTAGGGGGTGCGTTCATAGTCCCGGCGCTGCTCGGCAATATCGTCAATGCTGCAGTTCAGGGCCTGGATCTCCCGCACCCGGTGATCGCCGGACACCCGTTCGAGCAGGATGGTCCGGCTCAAGTTGAGCTGCTGGTTGATGAACACCACCAGCTTGGGCCAGGGCGATTCGCTGTCATTGAACGCCTCCGGCACGTACCGTTCGAACAGCGCGGAATGGGTGATGCCGAGCATGGTGGTCAGGGTCTTGGCTTCGGTGTACCGGCGGGCCTGATACACAAACAGCAGTGACACCAATTGTGCGGCGGTGACATCCGCCACCGGCGGCAGCGTGTCAAAGGCCTCGAGCAACCACCAGCCCAGCAGCCCGAAGCCGACCACCACAACCAGGGAATACAGAGCGCCGTTTACCACCGACAGCCATTGGAACACGAACAGGTTGAATAGAAAGATAAGGCCGACCACCAGCCCGATCCACAGGGGCGCGGGGAATCTCAGCTCGGCATCGGCAGCCACCGTGGCCCAGGCCAGGCCCTGGATCTGCAGGTTGTTCAGAGGCTCGGCGGCGCCGGGTACCTGATAGCCCGGGGAGGCTGTGGGGTCGGCAGTTGCCATCAGGACCACCCGCCCCTGGACCAGCTCGGGGATGACTTCCCCGGCCAGGATCTGGCGTTGATTCAGGGTCGGCAGACCGTTTTCCAGGAACGCGAAGTTCAGTGCCACGGCATCGGCCAGGTCACGCTCGCCGCCCTGCACCGTGACAAACCAGGCGGGGATGGCCGTGGCCTGGTTGATGCCTTGATCGACGAACCCTGCCGGAACCGCTCGAAAATAGCCCGCATCGAACTGCGGGGCGGTGACCCAGGAGGTTCTTGCACCCTGGAACAGCCAGGCCTCGCCCTCCGGCACCTGAGTGCCGTATTCGCCGGCAAAGCGGGTCACCAGCAGCGCATCGGTCGCCAGCGCCGCCGCCTGCGCGGACGGTGGCTGGGCCGGAGGCAGCAGCACCGACGCTCGAGCGCCCAACGCGTCCAGTTCCGACACCAGCGTCGACAGCGCTTGCGGCTGCACTGATGGTCCGTCCAGCTCCACCAGCAGCACCTGTGGGTCGGCCTCGGCCGCCACCAGACCGCTGTTGAACAGCCAGTCACTGAAGGTCAGGTTGCCGTTGCGCCACACCCCGGAGACCGACAGGGCAACCAATAGGGCCAGGAGCAGCAGACTTGCAATGATCTCGCGCCAGTTACGAATGTTGGGCATGCTAGAAACTGCGTTGTTGAGTGAATCGATGAACGCCGATCAGGCCGTCAGAGCCAGCACCACCAGGCGATCGCCGGCTTTCAGGTCCAGGTAGTCCCGTCGAGGCGGGTTCAGGGTCAGATGTCGGCCCCGGGCGTCTGGCTGTCCGCGATAGATCCCCAGCGCGATTTCCCCTTCGTCGGCCAGGGTGCGCTCCAGCAACTGGAAATCGGCACTGGCCGGCAGCGGGTATTCCGCCGGATCCCGGAACTGGATCTCAGCACCGCCGACGGTGAACAGTTCATCCAGAACCACCCGCAGCTCCCGGCGCAGGGCGACCTGGGCCAGGATATGGCTCAGGATCATCGGGCTGATCAACATCTCACTACGATGTTCGTACAGCAACGGACGGTTATCCGGGTCACTGAGTTCCAAAATCAGATGCGGATGGGGATGTTTTTCCGCCAGGATGTCTTCCAGCTGCAGGTATCCGACCATGGCCCGGGCATCGGCCTCCTCACCCGAGGCAAGACGGTCGCTGCTGAGCAGGATCACCGAATCGTAGGAGGACGGATCCAGCCGTCGCAGTTCCCCTTCCACCATGTAGTCGGCCTCGATGTGCCGACATTCCACCGGTGAGCGCTCGCCGACGTAGCGGGAGATGGCCAGGGCCCGCTCCGCCGCCGGCACCACCGACACCATGTCCAGGGAAAACGATTGATGGCTGTAGCTGCCGAATTCCGCCACCAAACTGGGTACCCGACGATTCCAACCCAACACCAGCACCCGCTGCCGCAGGCTGGCTTCCTGACGGGTGACCCGGCGCGGCTCCAGGCGCTGGATTTCCGGCAGGGCCGGCAGCTTGGCATTGGGTTCGGTGTCGGCGTAATCCCGGGCCATCAAGATGACCCGGTCCCGGGCTTCGATGCGGGTATCGGAGGGCGCCACCAGTCGAACGTCCCAGAGCTTGCCATTGGGCCGCAGCAGCCCCAGCACAATGACATTGGGCCGCACCGAGGCCAGCTCGGCCAGGGACAGGCCCGCCACGGATTCGCCGCCGCGCACGTAGATGCCATTGCCCTCGGCCCCGGTCAACAACTCGTTGTAGACCTCGGACAGGCCCGGATGCAGGATATTCTGGACAATCAGGGAGCTGATCGAGGCGTCGCCGGCGACCACTTCCACCTCGCCGGGGTAGGCCCGCTCGATCACCGGCAGCTTGCGCACGTCCTGCAGCTCGGCCACCACGTAGGGCAGAGACGACTGGAAATGCCGGGCCTGGGCGGCAATCGACAGCAGGGCCTTAACGGTTTCGACGTCCGAGGTGACCAGACTGCCCACGCCCTGATGGGCGCTGGGCACGATGACCGCCGCCGCATCCAGACAGGCGACCCGGTGCAAGGCCTCGGGCTGCAAAGCCGAACCGGCCCGCAGAATGATCTGTCGGACCCGGCTGCCGATGCCCGGCTCGTTGCGAAGTTCGTGCACCTGTTCGGCGGAAGCGCTCTCCGACAGCACCACCAGGTTCAGCTTCTGGGTGTCGTGTTTTTCGAGGAAGCGCCGCATGCGCCCGGAGGAGCCCAGTAGCTCCACCAGCAGTGGCAGGGTCTGACTGGTCCAGCCCAACACCACGATGTGGTTCTTCAGGGTGACCGGGGTCAGGCCCCGCTCCATATCCGCCATCTTGGCGATCAACCAACGGGTCAGGATGGCCACCAGGGTACCCATGAACACCACGTAGCCGCTGATGGTGAGCAAGGTCGATACGAACCGCTGCCAGGTCCCGACGTCATCCCCCAGGTACCCCGGATCGGTCAGGCGCAGAAACGCCCACCAGATCGCCGACCCGACGTTGTCGAAGGACTCGCCCAGGGGCAGGACCAGCAGCCCCCCCATCAGGGAGATCAGGGCGATGAAGGCGGCAACCACCAGCAACTGGAAGCCGGCACCTTTGACCAATTGGCGCTCAACGAAGAATTTGACTCGGTCAATAATGCGGAACGGCAGCATCGGGCATCCTATTCAGGGTCAGCAAACTTACCCGGTAGCATAGCTGATAATCGCCTGAATTCCCGACCAATTTCTGATTCGACCAATGATCAAACCAATGCGAAAACAGGGCTTTTGGGGCCAACCAACCGTTTCTGCCACCATGCCGTATACTTGATCCATGACGACTTCCAACGCCTCCCTGTGCCTGCTCCTTCTGCTCTCGGTCTCCGGCTGTGCCTCGACTCCGGCCCCGACGACGCCAGTGACCGCACCCGAAACCCAATACCATGCTCGCGTGGTGGCGCCCGACACCGGCGAGGCTTTGGACGTGTCCACCCTGGCCGACCGGCTTCGGGAGATGGATGTGGTCGTGGTCGGGGAATACCACGGTCACCATGGGGCGCATCTGCTGCAGTCCCGACTCCAGGCGGCACTGTACCAGCGAAACCGACAGCAAGTGCTGACCATGGAACAGTTCGAGGTAAATCATCAGCCGGCGTTGGACCGGTATCTGGCGGGCGAGATTGGTGAAGCGGAACTGATAGAGGACGCCGAGGCCTGGGACAATTACCGGGCCTCGTACCGGCCCCTGGTGGAATTCGCCCGGACCCGCGATCTACCGGTTTTGGCCGCCAACGCCCCCAGCGACCTGGTCCGGTGTATCGGGCGTGAGGGCCCCGGCTACCTGGCGCAATTACCCGAGCAGCGGCGCCAGCATCTGCCGGAGGCGCCGTTCACCGACACGCCGGCCTACCAGGACAAGTTCGTCGAGGCCATCGCCGGGCGCCACGGTGGCGCCGCTGCCACCCTGACCGAACGTTTGCGCAACACCTATCAGGCCCAACTGCTGCGGGACAACACCATGGCCAGCCGCATCCTCGCCGCCCATGACCGCTACCCGGGACACCAGGTGCTGCACCTGACCGGCACCTTCCACAGCGAAGACCGGCTGGGCACAGTGGCGCTGCTGGCCCAGCGGGCGCCCGAGCTTGAGATCGCCGTCATCAGCCCGGTGTTCTGGCCCAGCGACCAGCCCCAGCCGGCCCTGGATGACCTGCGCGGCAAAGGCAACTACCTGTACTTCATCCAGCCGCTGCCGGACGAGTTCCGGGATGCCGAGCGCGCGCGGGCGGCCATGACCGAACGTTTCAGCCGCTCGAGCGCAGTGAACTGCGACTGAGGGCTTGCTGGAATTCGGCGCAATCGCCGGCACTGAACAGCACCAGCCGGATGTGGTTTACGTGCACCAGCTTTGGCGCCGTCTCGGCGATGGCGTCGAACGCGACCCGGGCGGCCTCGGGCACCGGGTAGCCAAACACCCCGGTGGAAATGGCCGGGAAGGCAATCGAGGCCAGCCCCGCCTGATCCGCCACCACCAGGGCGTTGCGAAAGCAGTCGGCCAGGAGCCGGTCGGAGGGTTCATCCACCCCGTAAACCGGCCCCAGGCAATGAATCACGTGCCGGTTGGGCAGCCCATGGGCGGAACTGATGACCGCCTGGCCCGGCCTGATGGGCGCCAGGGACCGACACTCCTGCGCCAGGCCCGGGCCCGCGGCCGCGTGCAGGGCGCCGGCGACCCCCGCGCCGGGCATCAACTGGGCGTTGGCGGCGTTGACCACCGCGTCCATGTCAGCCTGCCGGGCAATGTCTCCCTGCACGCATTCCACCTGTAACTGAGTCATGGCTGCCGCCTCCTGATTGGGTCACCGGGCGCTGCGCCCGGGACTGCCCCGTTACTGGGTCGCGACCATCTCGTCGGTGACCTGGTAGTCGCCGCGCAACCAGCGCAGGATTTCCGTCGCCGCCGGATGTTCGAAACCGCCGTAGATGGCCTCAAGGCTCTGCCGTTTCTCGGCACCGAGGCGACTGAGCCCGCCGTCCTGCAGGGTCAGCAGATCGGCCTGGAGCTGACTCGCCAGATCGCGCCCGAGCACCTCGCGGGCGGCGTGGCGAAACGCCTGACCATACTGGTAATCCGGCCCCAGCCGGTAGGATTCCGCCAGGGTGATGGCGGGGATGGTCGTGAGTGTGGGCTGCAGCGCCGGGTTGATGCCGTGACCGGCCAGGTGCGCGGCATTGTTGGCCGGGCGGCCGGTGAACCCGCGCAGATGCAGGTGCCGGGACATCCGATCGCCGTCGTTGACCGGGTAATTGTCCCAGAGCACCGGCTTGCGGCCGAGCAGATCGGTGACCCGCTTCAGGTGCCCCGGGGTGATCTCCCGGGCGCAGACCTCCTCGCCGGTCCAGAAGATGTTGATGTCGTGGGCAAGCCGGCGCCCCAGCTCGCTCAGATAGTCCGTGGGCCGCTCGCCGAACACCCGATCCAGCACCGGGTCGTCGGAGTAATAGCTGGGGCACACGCTGAGCTGGCGTACCGAGGTGTGAGCCCTGACCCAGCGCAGGATCTCGATCTGGGTCTGGGCCAGGTCCGGCACGTCCGCGCGCATGTCATCGAACAGGATGGCCAGCTCCTCGATGCCCAGGGCATCCAGTTGCCCGAGCTTGCGGGCCAGGGCGGCGCGACCGTCGTCGTCAAAGTGGTTGAACAGCTCGTAGGGGCTCAGGCCCACCCCGAAGCGCACCCCTTCCGCCCGACAGAATCGGGCGAAGCCCGCCAGCTCGGCGGCCTGCTCGGCCGGGTGCGGCTCCTGCCAGCGGCGCCGCAGGAAGGCATCGGCCTTGGGCGCGTACAGATAAAAACCATAACCGTGGGGCGCCAGGGTCCGGACCAGGCGACGGCGTTCCTCCCAGGTCCACATCGGCCCGTAAAACCCCTCGATGATGCCCAGGTTCGTCGCCATGGTTGTCACTCCCTGCGTTGATGGAAAGCGGCTATTATATCGTCAGCCACCGGGATTTCGTTTATGACTCAAGCACCCAGCCGTTTAGCCAGCCTGGACGCCCTGCGGGGCCTGGCCGCACTGATCGTGGTTCTGTTCCACTATCTGCCCTACTACGACAAGCTGTTCGGACACGATTTCGCCATGCCCGGCCTGCTCCACGACACCCTGAAGTTCGGCCGATACGGGGTGCACCTGTTTTTCATCCTCAGCGGCTTTGTCATCTTCATGACCCTGGAGCGTACCAGCAAAGCCAGCTGGTTTGGCCTGGCCCGGGCGTTCCGGCTGCTGCCGGCGCTCTGGGCCGCGATCGCGCTGACCTTCCTGTCGGTGCACTGGCTCGGCCCGGAAAGCCGCGCCGTGCCGCTGGGCACCGCCCTGCTCAACACCACCCTGCTGCACGAGTACCTGGGCCAGGCCCACGTGGATGGCGCCTACTGGAGCCTGGTGGTGGAGGTCACCTTCTACAGCTGGATGGCGCTGCTCTATTTCAACCTGCGCCACTGGCATCAGCTCCGGCTGGCCCTGGCGCTCTGGGTGCTGGCCAGCTACCTGGGCGTGATCTGGTGGAAACAGATCCCAGATGGCCTGGCCTTCTTCGTCAAGGACCTGCTGTTCGTCAAATACGCCCCGCTGTTCGTGGCCGGGATGCTGATCTACCGACGCCATCGCCACGGCGGTGGCTCGGCCTTCGACAACACCCTCCTGGCGGTCAGTATCGGTCATGGCCTGCTGGCCTACAAACTGCCCTACAGCCTGTTCGTGCTGGCCTGCTTCGGGGTGTTCGCCCTGGCGGTCGCCGGCCGCATCCAGGTTCTGGCCAACCGCCCCCTGCTCTGGCTCGGCAGCCTGTCCTACAGCCTGTACCTGGTGCACCAGAACATCGGCTATGGCGTGATCGGCTGGAGCTACGACGCCGGCCTCCCGGGCTGGTTCGGGGTGATGCTGGCCCTGATCATGGCGCTGGCCCTCGCCAGCCTGGTGCACTACCTGGTGGAGAAACCGGCGCTGGCGCGATTCCGGTCGTGGCGACAAAAAGCCGAGATCCGGGCGGCTGGCACGCCCGATCGGGCGCATGGATGATATGTAAACCAACCTACGACCTAGGTCGTAGTTGAGACCGTTTTTCATTCCGTTTGCTAACGATTATTGGTAAGTTGGGCTACCGTTAAGAGTGGACCCCTCCCTACAGGGAGGCCGCTCTACACACAAAAAAGACAAGAGGATTGAAGAGCAATGAAGATCCGTTCTGTTCTTTCCGCGGCTGCGCTGGCTGTGGCAACTACCTTTGCCGCCTCGCAGGCGTATGCTCAGGATACATTTACGCTCCGCCTGGCAGAAACCTGGGGTCCGAATTTCCCGATCTTTGGCGATGCCTCCAAGAACATGGCTGAAATGGCCGAGAAAATGTCCGATGGCCGTCTGCGCATCCGCATTGACTCCGCCAACAAGCACAAGGCGCCGTTCGGTGTCTTCGACATGGTCAAAGCCGGCCAGTACGACATGGGTCACTCCGCGTCCTACTACTGGAAGGGCAAGGTTCCCAACACTCTGTTCTTCACCAGCATGCCGTTCGGCATGAACGCCATGGAACAGTACGCCTGGTTCTACCACGGCGACGGCATGGAGCTGATGCAGGAAGTGTATGAGCCCCACAACCTGATGTCCTTCCCGGGCGGCAACACCGGCGTTCAGATGGGCGGCTGGTTCCGTAAGGAAATCAACTCCCTCGAGGACCTGCAGGGTCTGAAGATGCGGATTCCGGGCTTTGCCGGCGAAGTCTTCGCCGAGGTGGGCGTGAGCCCGACCAACATCGCTCCGGGTGAGCTCTACACCGCGCTTGAGCGCAACACCATCGACGCCGTCGAGTGGGTCGGCCCGGCCCTGGACCTGCGTCTGGGCTTCCAGCAGATCGCCAACTACTACTACACCGGCTGGCACGAGCCTGCGACCGAGTTGCAGTTCCTGGTGAACAAGAAGACCTGGGAAAAGCTGCCGGAAGACCTGCAGGAAATCCTGCGCGTGTCCATGCGCATGGCCTCTTACGAGATGCTGGTGCAGTCCCAGCACGAAAACGCCAAGGCCTGGGCGAGCATCAAGGAAGAGTACCCGGACGTCCAGATCAAGAAGTTCCCGAAGGACGTGTTCGACGCCATGTATGAAGCCAACCAGAAGCTGCTGAAAGAAGCGGCGGCTGGTGACGAGCTGGCGGCCAAGATCGTCAAATCTCAGGCCGAGTACCTCGAGAAGTCCCGTGCTTACTCGGACATCTCCGAGCGCGCGTACCTCAACACCATGGCCGAAGTCGAGTAAGATTACGGTCCAAACGGAGCCGGGATCGCTCATTGAGGGGTCCCGGTTTCGTCGTTTATAGCAGCTGAAAAAACGCCAACCCGCTTGGCGGAGGAAGATTAATGCGGTGGATTATCAAACTGGACGAGGGCCTGGGTCGCTTGTCCAACCTGTGCGGCTGGGTCGCCTGTATCGCGATGATACTGATGGCGGCCAACGTGTTTTACGACGTGGTCAGCCGCTACGCGTTCAACGAAGTTTCAATTGGTATGCAGGAAATGGAGTGGCACCTCTATTCGGTCGTCTTCCTGTTTGGTATTCCCTACGCGCTGCGCACGGACGGCCATGTCCGCGTGGACGTTTTCTACACTAACTGGAGCAACAAGGCGAAAGCCTGGATCAATCTGGTCGGCGCCCTCGTTTTTGTCCTGCCGTTCGCCTACCTGATTGGCTCCTACGGTTACTCCTTTGCCGTTGATTCCTACAACATGGGCGAAGGCAGCGGCGATCCGGGCGGCCTGCCCCATCGCTTCATCATCAAGTCCGTCATCCCGATCACGGCCTTCTTTATCGCCACCGCGGGCCTGGGCATGATCACCTACGCCATCCGCGTCCTGTCCGGTGAGAAGAGCTACACCGAGGAGCACAGCGCAGGAGGCCTGGCATGATTGGTATGATTATGTTTGGCGTCGCCATGCTGATGCTGATGCTGGGTTTCCCGGTCGCGTTTACCTTTGGCGGCGTGGCGCTGTTCTTCGGTATCTATGCCGAGGGCATGGACCTGTTTGCGTTCATGCCGTTCCGGATCATGAGCGTGATGCAGAACACCGTGCTCATGGCCGTGCCCCTGTTCATCTTCATGGGTGTGGTGCTGCAGCGCACCCGACTGGCGGAACAGCTGCTCACCTCCATGGGTCGTCTGTTCGGCGGCCTGCCGGGCGGTCTGGCCATCTCCACCATCCTGGTGGGCGCGCTGCTGGCGGCTTCCACCGGCGTGGTCGGTGCCTCCGTGGTCGCCATGGGCCTGATCTCCCTGCCGGTCATGCTGGCGCACAAGTACGATAAGCGCCTGGCCACCGGTACCATCTGTGCCTCGGGCACCCTGGGCCAGATCGTGCCACCGTCCATCATCCTGATCATCCTCGGTGACGTCATGGGCATTCCGGTCGGCGACCTGTTCAAGGCCGCAGTCTGGCCCGGCGTGGTCCTGATCGGCCTGTACATCGCCTACATCCTGATCCTGACCCGCCTGAAGCCGGAAACCGCGCCGGCCATGCCGGAAGACCCGACCACCTCGCGCAAGCAGGAAATCGTCTCGGCGCTGCTGGCCATCATCCCGCCGCTGGCGCTGATCGTCGTGGTCCTGGGTTCCATCTTCAGCGGCATCGCCACCCCCACCGAGTCCTCGGCCCTGGGCGGCGTGGGTGCCGTGGTGCTGGCGATCATCTACCGCCAGTTCTCGTTCAAGATGGTCTGGGACAGCGCCAAGGACACGGTCAAGGTCACCGCGATGGTGTTTGCCATCCTGATCGGTGCCACCGCCTTCTCCATGGTGTTCAGCTACACCGGTGGTGACTACCTGCTGGAAGAATGGCTGGAACTGCTGCCCGGCGGCCAGTGGGGCTTCATCATCCTGGCCATGCTGGTGATCCTGATCCTCGGTTTCTTCATCGACTTCGTGGAAATCTCGTTCATCATCGTGCCGATTCTGGCCCCGGTGGCCGAAGCCATGGGCATCAACATGCTGTGGTTCGCCATCCTGATTGCCATGAACCTGCAGACCAGTTTCCTGACCCCGCCCTTCGGGTTCTCGCTGTTCTACCTGAAAGGGGTGGCACCGCCGGGTGTCCAGACCGTGGACATCTATCGGGGTATCATCCCGTTCATTGCCATCCAGATTCTGGTCCTGGCGCTGATCGTGGTGTTCCCGGAGTGGTTTGGCATGAGTGCCACCGCCGGCTTCTGACCTTTCTCCCAGGAAACCAAAACCGGGCCCCAGTGGCCCGGTTTTTTTTGCCCTCCCCCCCCCTCAGCCACACCGGTTCCCGCCCCAGTTTTGCCCCGTTTGCCCCTGTAGCTGACAAAATCGGAACCTTTTCTATACTGAACACAGCATCGGCGATTCTCAGGTTGGTTGTCGGGACAGTCCCGAGCGCAAATGTGGTTGCCTGGGCAGTGGCAGCCAGGTCCAGAAGGAAGAGGAGCCCCCATGACGCAGAGCACCGCCCAGAAACCCGAGCACACGGAGCAGGACCCCAAACCTCATGTGCTGACCCTGCCATTGGAGGCGGCACAAACCGACCGTCAGCCCCACAGCTACGAACGCTGGCTGGTGGCCAAACTCATGCGCATGGCCGGCTCGCCCCCGATTCAGTTTCGGCTGTGGAACGGCGAGGTCATTGAACCGGAAGGACAGGAGCCACGGTTCGTGCTGCACCTGCTGGACCCGAAAGCCCTGTATTCCCTGGTGGCCAATCCCAACCTGGCATTCGGGGACCTGTACAGTGCCGGCCGCCTGGAGGTGGAAGGCGACCTGCCGGACCTGATGGAAACCCTCTATCGATCGGTCCACAGCGCCCGGGAGCAATGGCCCAGGTGGCTGGATGCGCTCTGGCGCAACCACAATCCCCGGCCGACCGGAATCACCGAGGCCAAGGAAAACATCCACCACCACTACGACCTGGGCAACGAGTTCTACCAGCTCTGGCTCGACCGGGCGGAAATGCAGTATACCTGCGCCTATTACGAGCAACCGGACCTGACCCTGGAGCAGGCCCAACTGGCCAAGCTCGAGCATGTGTGCCGCAAGCTCCGGCTGAAACCGGGCATGACCGTGGTCGAAGCCGGCTGTGGCTGGGGCGGGCTGGCGCGCTACATGGCGCGCAACTACGGGGTAAAGGTCCACGCCTACAACATTTCCCGGGAGCAGCTGGCGTTCGCCCGGTCCGAGGCCAGCCGCCAGAATCTCGATCACCTGATCGACTACGTCGAAGACGATTACCGCAACATCTCCGGTCAGTACGATGCCTTTGTCTCCATCGGCATGCTCGAACACGTCGGCAAGGCCAACTACCCGGCCCTGTCCGAGCTGATCAAACGCAGCCTGAAACCCGACGGCCTGGCGCTGCTGCACAGCATCGGGCGCAACCGGCCGATGCTGATGAACGCCTGGATCGAAAAACGGATCTTCCCGGGCGCCTACCCGCCCAGCATCGGCGAGTTCATGGAGATCTGTGAGCTGGGCGATTTTTCGGTGCTGGACGTGGAGAACCTGCGCCTGCACTACGCCCAGACCCTGAGCCACTGGATGGACCGGTTCACCGAGAACCAGGACCAGGTCTCGGCCATGTACGACGAACACTTCACCCGGGCCTGGCGCATGTACCTGGCCGGCTCCATTGCCGCCTTCCGGGCCGGCTCCCTGCAGCTGTTCCAGGTGGTGTTCAGCCACGGCAGCAACAACCGGCTGCCCCAGAATCGCCGGGACCTGTACGACACTGCGGCGGCGCCGGAGGATGCCTGATGGAGTACTACGACGTCATCATTGTCGGGGCCGGTCCCGCCGGCTCGACCCTGGCCCAGCGCCTGCAGGGCAGCGGCAAGCGTATCCTGATCATCGACAAGCAGAGCTTTCCGCGGGACAAGACCTGCGCCGGCTGGGTGACCCCGGCCGTACTCGACACCCTGGGCATTGACCAGGAGGATTACAGCCGCGGGCGCACCTTGCAGCCCATACGCCGCTTCCGCATCGGCATGATGGGCCAGGCGCCAGTGGAAAACGACCACGGCGAGGTGGTCAGCTACGGCATCCGCCGCTGCGAATTCGACGCCTACCTGCTGGATCGCGTCGAGGCGCCCAAGGTGCTGGCCACGCCGGTGAAGAGCATCCAGCGTCAGGGCGGCAACTGGCGCATCAACGATACCTGGGAGGCGCCGCTGATCGTCGGCGCCGGCGGGCATTTCTGTCCAGTCGCCCGGTTGCTGGGCGACGGCCCCGGCGGCCACGAAACCATTGTCGCGGCCAAGGAAGTGGAATTTGAGATGACACCGGGCCAGGCCGAGACTTGCCAAGCCCGGGGCGACACCCCGGAACTCTGGTTCTGCCGCGACCTGAAGGGCTATGCCTGGGTGTTCCGCAAGGGCAACTACCTGAACATCGGGCTTGGGCGCGAAGACAACCACCGGCTCAGCGAACACCTGGACGCGTTCGTGCAGGCGATGAAGGACAGCGGCCGCATTCCCGGCGACCTGCCCAGCCGGTTCAAGGGCCACGCCTATCTGCTGTACGACCACGCCGAGCGGCCCCTGGTGGACGACGGCGTCTTGCTGATCGGCGATGCCGCCGGCCTGGCCTACACCCAGAGCGGCGAAGGCATTCGTCCCGCGGTCGAGTCGGCCCTGCTGGCAGCCGACGTCATTGCCCGGGCCGAGGACTACTCGGCCTCGTCCCTGCAACTCTATGGCGACGCCATTGCCGACCGGTTTGGCACCCGGGCGACCGACCTCGAGCAGGGCTGGCAGCTGCCGGACTGGGTCAAGATGCCGATTGCCGGCACCTTGATGCGTTCACACTGGTTCACCCGCAAGGTGGTCACCGAAAAATGGTTCCTGCATCAGCAGGTTCCGCCCCTGCCGGCCGCGGTCTGAGCGCACGGCCACAAAAAAGGGCGGCCTCGGCCGCCCTTTCCACGGAACTCCGCCTCTGGTTCAGTGGCCCAGATAGCTGCGGTACATCCACACGGTTTTTTCCTGCTGCGAGATATAGTCGCTCATCAGCGCCACCGTGCCTTCATCTTCGGCGTCGCCGGCCAGGCTCAGCAGCTGGCGCTGCTTGCCAATCAGCTTGGCGAAGCTGTCCACGATGTTTTCCATCGCTTCCCGACCGTCGGACACGTCCCGACGCTCGGGCACCTCGGACTTCTCGATGTAGGTGCTGTAGGCGTGCGCCGGGCGGTGGCCCAGGGTCAGTACCCGCTCGGCGATCTCGTCGATCTTCAACAACAGATCGTCGTACAGCTCCTCAAATTTCAAATGCAGCTCGAAGAAGTTATCGCCCTTGATGTTCCAATGGTAGCCACGGACGTTCATGTAGAAGATCTGGTAGTTGGACAACAGGTCGTTCAATGCATCGGCCAGATTGGCTGCCTTGTCTGAATCGAGGCCAATAAAATTCTTTCCCATCGGTTGTCTCCTTGACGTTAGTTGATTCTGTTCTGGCTCCAATCATAGGGCTTGCCGCGCCGGCTCCGGAAGTTTAGAACGCCAATTCCATCGATAGCCCCAATCAATTAAAACCAGATTTATGATTACCTCATCAAACGCCCGGGCCGCAGTCGGTGCATCCTTCGGCGGGCTCTGGTCCAATGCTGAGGTCGCGATTGAGCTGTTTCAAGGCCGTCCGCAAGCCTTCCTCAATCACCGGATGGTAAAACGGCATTTCCAGCATTTCGCTGACCGTGAGTCGACGCTGGACCGACCAGGCCAGCAGATGCCCGATGTGCTCGGCGGCAGGGCCAAACATCTCCGCGCCCATGAACAGGCCACTGCCCCGCTCGCCGTAGACCCGGAGCAACCCCAGGTTCTTGCCCATCACCCGGCTGCGGCCCTGGTCCTCGAACGACACCTCACCCACCCCGAACCGGCCCCGGCAGCGCTCATCCACCTGGTCGATGGTCAGGCCCACGGTGGCGATCTGTGGGTCGGTAAACACCACCGCCAGCGGCGTCCGCCGCAGACCCGCCTGAACATCCGGATAGGCCGCGGCGTTGTCGCCGGCAATGCGGCCCTCGTCGGCGGCCTCGTGCAGCAGCGGCAGTTCGTTGTTGGCGTCACCCGCCACAAAAATGTGGCTGTCGCCGCAGCGCAGGGTGTAGGGGTCGAACAGCGGCAGGCCCTGGTCGTCCAGTTCGATGTCGGCGTTCTGGATGTCCAGGCCATCGATGTTGGGCCGCCGACCGGTGGCGGCCAACACGTAATCGAAGGTTTCCGTGACCGGCCCCCGCTCGTGATCGTTGAAGGTCACCGCCACCCCGTCGTCGGTGCGCGCCACCCGGGTGACGTCCGCTTCCGGATCCAGCGGGAACTCCCGGTTGAACGCCTCCAGCGCACACTGGCGGATGGCGTCATCCTGGATTGGCCCGATCGAGCCACCGACGCCAAACATCCGAACCCGCACCCCCAGCCGACTCAGGGCCTGGCCCAACTCCAGGCCGATGACACCGGGACCGAACACGGCCACCGACCCGGGCAGATCTTTCCATTCGAACAGGTCGTCGTTCACCACCAGGCGATCCTTGGCGTCCTTGAGGAAGCCGGGGATGTTGGGGCGGGAGCCGGTGGCGATGATGATGCGCTTGGCCTGCACCTCCCGCTCGTCACCACTGGCCCCCTCGACCTTTAGCCGATGCGGGCCGGCAAAGCGGGCATGGCCGATCAGTCGATGGGCATCGGGAAACTTGTCCACCGAACTCACCACCGAGGCGACAAACCGGTCGCGCTCCTGGCGCACCCGCTTCATCACCGCCTGGCCATCGATGCGAATGCCGTCGGCATGGTTGCCGAACACCGGACCCAGCGCCATCTGATGGGCATTGTCCGCGGCGGCGATCAACAGCTTGCTGGGCATGCAGCCGACCCGGGCACAGGTGGTGCCGTACCGGTTGGCCTCGATCAACACGACCTTGTCGGTCACCTTGCGCACCCGCTGGTAGGCCACCATGCCCGCGGTACCGACCCCAATGATGGCTACGTCCACCTCACGTTTTTCCATGACACCCCCTCCTTGCAACCACCGGGCTGGTAGCACGAATGCCCGGTGGGGAAACAGCTTCCCAAAAGTATAGAGGTATAGGCCGGCGCCGGTGGATTGGATTGCCGGGGCCGGGAGAATTCCGGGCCCGGATCGCTTATGCTGTCGGTCCACACGCAGCAGGGAAAGGAGACATCAATCGTGCACAGTTACTGGCCGGAATTTCTGACCGTGGCCCTGGTTCATCTGCTGGCCGTCGCCAGTCCGGGCCCGGATTTCGCCGTCATGCTGCGACAGGCCCTGAGCCAGAACCGTGACCGCGCCCTGATGACGGCCCTCGGTGTCGGCCTGGGCATTCTGGTGCACGTGAGCTATTCGTTGCTGGGCATCGGCCTGATCATCCAGCAGTCGGTGTGGCTGTTCAACGTTCTGAAAGTGGTGGGTGCGCTGTATCTGAGCTGGATTGCCCTGCAGTGCCTGCGCGCCCGCGCCGGCGGCGTGCACGTCGAGACTGGCCCCGGGCCTCGGCAGTCACGGCTGGCCGCGCTGCGACTGGGCTTTCTGACCAACGCCCTGAACCCCAAGGCCACGCTGTTTTTCGTGTCGCTGTTTTCGGTGGTCATCAGCCCTGGCACCCCCATAGCCCTGCAGGCCGGCTATGGCATCTACATGGCCATGGCGACCACCCTGTGGTTTGCCCTGGTGGCCGTGTTCTTCACCCTGCCCCGCGTCCGACGCGGCTTCAACCGGTTCGGACACTGGCTGGACCGCCTGATGGGCGGCGTCCTCCTGCTGCTGGCGGGGCAGCTGTTGCTGTCTACAGTGAGCGGATCAGAGCCTCCGTCTGGCTCCAGCCCAGACACGGGTCGGTGATCGAACAGCCGTACACCAGGTCATCGCCATCGTCCTGGCGCCCGGGCTCCAGGAAACTCTCCAGCATCAACCCACGGATGTGGTGGTTGCCGGAGCGGCGCTGGGCAATCACCTCCCGCGCGATGTCGAGCTGACGCTCGGCCTGCTTGCGGGCATTGTCGTGACTGCAATCCACCATGATCGAGGTCGACAGACCGGACTCGGTCAGGGTCTGGACCGCCGAGGCGATGCTGTCGGCGTCGTAGTTGGTCAGGCCCCGACCACCGCGCAGGACCAGATGGGTGTCGGGATTGCCGGCGGTAGACACCATCACCGGAGCACCGGTGCTGGACAGGCCCATGTGGTGGTGGGGATGGGCCGCCGATTTCATGGCGTTGGTGGCCACACCGATGCCACCGTCGGTGCCATTCTTGAAACCGACCGGCATCGCCAGCCCGCTGACCAGTTCCCGATGCACCTGGGATTCGGTGGTGCGGGCACCGATGGCGGTCCAACTCACCAGGTCACCCAGATAGTCCATGGCGAAAGGGCTGAGCGCCTCGGTCGCCAGCGGCAGGCCCATCCGGGACAGGTTCAGCAACAGGCGGCGGGACCGGACCAGGCCGGCATTCAGGTCGCCCGAGCCGGTGCGCTCGGGATCGTACAGCAGGCCTTTCCAGCCCACGGTGGTGCGCGGCTTTTCCAGGTAGGCCCGCATCACAATCAGGAAACGGTCACTGACGGCGTCCGCCAGGGTTGTCAGGTTTTCGCCGTATTCCAGCGCCGCGACCTCGTCGTGGATGGAGCAGGGCCCCATCACGATCAGGGTGCGGTCGTCGTCGCCCCTGAGGATGGCGCGGATGGCCTGGCGCTGGGCCGCGATCCGCTCGGCCAGCTCGGGTTCAACCGGCAGCTGCTGGCGCAAGCCCGCGACGGTGGGCAGTGGCACCTCCTGCCGCTGACCCGGTTGCTGGGCGTCGGTCGGAGCCGTCGCGCCGGTCGGTGGCACGGCGGCGGTTCCGGTCGATGTCTCTGTGCTCGGCGGCATAGTCATATCAGTGTTTCCATTTCCCTGTGTCAGAATCAAAAAAGCCCCGGCTGGGCTACCAGTCGGGGCTTTTTGAGTCCGGTGGCAGCCTGGGTTCTCTGCCGGGCTGCCTTCCTCGTTGTTCGGTCGATGAAGATCCTATGGGCGGCCCGGGCTCTGGCTAAAATAAAAGCCATAACCAAACCACCAGAAAAACACAGCAGCGACCGCAGCGATCGGTTTCTCGCCGAAAGCTTGCAGAACATTCAATTGACAGGTCGCGTGTGTGGTCTTCATGCTTTTCAATATATACCCCCGGTTTTCAACTTGGCAACCCCAGGGCCGGCACTTTTTGGCTTGAGACCGGCCAAATGGGGTTGGCTGACCTGGGCCTAACGGCTTCGATCATGCAGGGACGGGAGCACCCATGACCGCCATCACGACACGTTGTTTTCGCGCCCGGTTCGCCGCCGCCCTGGGCCTGGTCGCCTTGATGCTGCTGACCCTGTCGGGCCCGGCCCTGGCCGAATCCGAGGCCCGGGTCTACGAACTGCGTAATCGACCGGCCGGCGATGTCGCCGCCCAGATCCGAGAGCTCTACCAGGCAGCCGCGCTCAGCGTCACGGCCCGGGGCCAGCAGCTGGTGGTGCGCGGCGAGGCCGATCTGCTCGATGAAGTGGGCCGACTGATCGACACCATGGACGTGGCCCCGGCCCAGCTTCGGATCACCGTCAGGTCCCGGGACATCAGCGGTGGCAAACGCGCTGGCGCCGGTGTGTCCGGCTCCAACCAGGGCGTGAATGTGACGATCGAGCGCAAGGTCACCAGCACCGGCAGCCAGCAGCAGCGCAGCCTGGTGGTCCAGGACGGCCAGTCCGCCCACATTCACTCGGGCCAGGTCCGCACCCTGCCTTTCGCCCTGCAGGGCGGTCGCAATCCTGCCGCCATCCTGGAGCGGGTCGAGACCCGCAGCGGGTTTGTGGTCAGTCCCCAGGTGATCTCCGACCGGGCAATCGAACTGAACATCGTGTCCTTCGAGGAAGACCCCCCGGCCGTGCCCGGGTACGACACCGAGGCGGTGGTCACCATTCGACGTGTGGAGCCCGGGCAGTGGGTGGCGCTGGGCAGCACGGCCACCGAGGTCGGCGGCCAGCAGTCGGGCATCACCTACAGTGTCAACAGTAGCCAGGCCCGCAGCCGCAGCTTTGAGGTCAAGGTAGAGCTGATGCCCTGAAGGGTCAGCCGCGGAAAGGTCGCAGCAACACGCTCTTGGCTTCGTTGATCTTGGCGGCCAGATAGTCGTTGCCGCCCCGGTCCGGGTGCAGCTTCTGAATCAGCCGGCGGTGCGCGGCGACAATCTCCGCTTCCGGGCAACCCGGTTCGACCCCCAACACCTCGCAGGCTTCCCGTTCGGACATCTGGCCATGGGAGGTCGACACCCCGGCCCGAGCATCCGCCTGCCCCGGTCCCTGGCCGCCGGGCTGACCGGCCTGCACCCGGAACAGGGGCACAAATTTCATCAGCGCGGGCAGCTTCCGTAACAGTGGGATGACCGCCGCTACCGCCGCCGTCAGCACGTGTACCCGACCGGTCAACACCATGAACACCAACAACGCACCGCCAACCACCAGCACCAGCTTCCAGATCGCCGATTTCTGCTTGGCCGGGCTCAGCGCCCCCCACCGTTTCAGGATGATAAAGACCGCCGCTGTCAGGGCGATGCCGAGAATCCACTGCATGAACTGATCCTTCGAAAAACCAGGTTCGTAATTCTGTCACTTCCCAGGTCCAGAATACCAGCCTGGACCAGATCGCCGGAGCCCGCGCCATCGTTGGCTAAATGACTGAATAGCCTACGCAGAAATACTGACAAACCCGTGACAAGCGCTGTCCGATTTTTATAGGATGCTATGTTTTACCATAGGCACATAGTTGTCGGACTCCAGACGCCTGTTGCCAGCAACTGATCGGCAAGGGATCGCAGGTCACAGGCCCCGCCCAGTCCGTTGCACCGAACCAGAAAAATTCCGATTGCCAGGACCCGAATTATGCGCACTGCCTCCCGCTTCGTAATCGTCATTATCTTCCTCGGTGTCGTCCTTGGTGGCATCTTTGGGTACAAGTTCTACCAGTTTGGCCAGATGCAGGAGCAGATGGGCCAACCCCGGCCGCCGGCACAGATCTCAGCGGTGCAGGCCCAGACCGAGCGCTGGACCCCGGCCATCAAGGCCGTGGGCAGTGTCGAAGCGGTCAACGGCATCGAGATCGCCAACGAAGTACCGGGGGTGATCCGGTCCATCAACTTCGAATCCGGCGACACCGTCAAACAGGGTGATGTGCTGGTGCGGATCGACTCGGCCATCGACGAGGCCGCGCTGCGCACCCGTCGCGCCGAAGCGCAACTGGCCGAGCAGGAGTTCAAGCGGGTGTCCGACCTGCTGCCCAAGCGCGCGGTGTCCCAGTCCCAATACGATGAAGCCAAGGCCAACTTCGACGCCGCCCAGGCCCGGGTCAACGAAGCCGAGGCCCAACTGAGCAAGAAGATCATCCGCGCGCCCTTCGACGGACGCCTGGGCATCCGGATGGTGGACCAGGGCGAGTACGTCGCCACCGGCACCCCGATCGTCGAGATCAACATGCTCGACCCCATCTACGTCGACTACACCCTGTCGGAAAAACACCTGCCGAAAGTCGCCACCGGCTACCCGGTCATCGCCACCGTGGCGGCGGTGCCGGATGAAACCTTCCCGGGCGAGGTCAGCGCCATCAACACCTCGGTCAACCCGGAGACCCGCACCGTGCGGATACGCGCGACCCTGGACAACGACGACGGCCAGCTGCGCCCGGGTATGTTCGCCACCGTGATGACCCGCCAGCCGGAAGACAACGAGGTGGTAACCGTGCCCCGCACCGCGGTGTCCTACAACACCTATGGCGACTTCGTGTTCGTCGTGGGCGACAACGATGAGGGCACCCAGGTGGTGACCCGCCGCACCGTCGAGACCGGTGAGACCCGCGACCAGCGGGTGGCGATCCTGTCCGGCCTGGAAGCGGGCGAGACCATCGTTGCCAAGGGCCTGCTGCGTCTGCGGGCCGGTCAGCCGGTGCAGATTCAGGACGAGTCCGGCGAGCCGCAGGAGGCGTCTGAATAATGCGATTTACCGACATCTTTATCCACCGTCCGGTGCTCGCGACGGTGGTCAGCCTGCTGATCCTGCTGCTCGGCGCCCGAGCCGCCCTGGAAATGGAAATTCGCCAGTACCCGGAGCTTGAAAGCACCACGGTGACGGTCACCACCGCCTACCCCGGCGCCAGCTCGGATCTGATCAAGGGCTTTATCACCACACCGCTGCAACAGGCCATCGCCGAAGCCAGCGGCATCGACTATCTGACGTCCACCAGCTCCCAGGGCACCTCGACCATCGAAGCCAAGATGGAGCTGAACTACGACGCCAACGCCGCCCTGGCCGAGATCCAGGCCAAGGTGGCCAGTCAGCGCAACGTGCTGCCGGCCGAAGCCCAGGACCCGGTCATTACCTCCACCACCGGCGATTCCACCGCGCTGATGTACATCGCGTTTTACAGCAGCGAACTTGAGGTGCCGCAGATTTCCGACTACCTGACCCGGGTGGTGCAGCCCAAGCTGCAGGCGCTGCCGGGGGTGGGCAAGGCCGACCTGATCGGCCGCAAGTTCGCGCTCCGGGTCTGGCTTGACCCGGAACGCCTGGCGGCCGTCGACATGACACCGCCGGAGGTGGTGGCCAAGCTGCGCGCCAACAACTACCAGGCGGCCGTGGGTAACACCAAGGGCCGCTACACCGAAATCAGCATGACCAGCGACACCGACGTCGCCGACCCGGACCAGTTCCGCAATCTGGTGGTCAAACAGTCCGGCAGCACCCAGATTCGCCTGCAGGACATCGCCCGGGTCGAGTTGGGCTCGGAGTCCTACGACCAGCTGGCCCTGTACAAGGGTGACCCGGCCACCTACGTGGCCATCGAACTGGCGCCCGGAGCCAACCCGCTGACCGTCGCCGGCCTGGTCAAGGACGCCCTGCCCGAGATCGAAAGCCAGCTGCCTTCCGGCCTGAACGTGCGCCTGGCCTACGACGCCTCGGACTTCATCGAGGACTCCATCAACGAGGTGATCAAGACCCTGCTGGAAGCCATGGTCATCGTACTGGTGGTGGTGTTCCTGTGCCTGGGCTCGATCCGCGCCTCGGTGGTGCCATCGGTGGCGGTGCCTCTGTCGCTGGTGGGCGGCGCCTTCATCATGCTGATGTTCGGCTTTTCCCTGAACCTGCTGACCCTGCTGTCGATGGTTCTCGCCATCGGCCTGGTGGTGGACGACGCCATCATCGTGGTGGAAAACGTCCACCGCCACATCGAGCAGGGCGAATCCCGGTTCGACGCCGCCATCAAGGGCGCCCGGGAAATGGCAGTGCCGATCATCGCCATGACCACCACCCTGGTGGCGGTCTACGCCCCCATCGGCTTCATGGGCGGCCTGGTCGGCTCGCTGTTCACCGAATTTGCCTTCACCCTGGCCGGCGCCGTGGTCATCTCGGGCATCGTCGCCCTGACCCTGTCGCCGATGCTGTCGGGCAAGGTGCTCAAACCCCACGGCAATCCGGGCAAGTTCGAGAGCCTGGTTGAGCGCAGCTTCAACGGCCTGGCCGACGCCTACAAGCGGGCCCTGAGTTCGCTGATGGAAACCAAGTCGGTGGTGGTGTTCTTCGCGGTGGTGGTGCTCGGCTCCATCTACTTCATGTCGCTGATGAGCCAGAGCGAGCTGGCCCCGACCGAAGATCAGGGCATCCTGTTCTACCAGGGCCTGGGCCCGCAGACCTCCACCCTGGACTACCTCACCGAGCACGGTGATGAGATCCAGAACCGGATGTCGGGGCTGCCCGGATACGCAGAAGACTTCATGATCATCGGCTTCACCGGGCCGAACGCGGTATTCGGGGGCTTCAAGATGGCGCCCTGGAGCGAGCGGGAAATCTCCCAGTTCGAAGCCCAGCCGCAGCTGGACGCCGAGCTGAGCAAGGTCACCGGCCTGCAGACCGCGGTGTTCCCGCGGCCGTCGCTGCCGGGCTCCGGGGGCGGCCTGCCGTTCCAGTTCGTGATCACCACCGGCAACAGCTATGAACAGCTGAACCAGGTCGCGGACGAACTGCTCGGCAAGGCCATGGGCAGCGGCAACTTCATGTTCCTGCAGAAGTCGATCAACTTCGACCGGCCGATCACCCGGATCAACGTGGATCGCGACCGGGTCGCCGACCTCGGCCTGTCCATGCAGGACGTCGGCCAGGCCCTGTCGAGCATGCTCGGCGGTGGCTACATCAACCGCTTCAACATGGAAGGCCGCTCCTACCAGGTGATCCCGCAGGTGGACCAGCCGTTCCGTCTGGACGCCCAGGCCCTGAACGACTACTACATCCGCACCGACACCGGCGAACTGGTGCCCCTGGGTAGCGTGGTCAGCTTCAGTCACTCCGTGGAGCCGTCCAACCGGACCCAGTTCAACCAGCAGAACTCGTTGACCCTGCAGGGCGTGGTCATGCCCGGCGTCGCCGATGGCACCGCCATGGCGTACATGGAGCAGGCCGCCAATGAGGTATTCCCGCAGGGCTTCAGCTACGACTACACCGGCCAGAGCCGGCAGCTGGCGACCCAGGGCAGCGCCCTGGTGGTCACCTTCTTCCTGTCGCTGCTGGTGATCTACCTGGTGCTGGCCGCGCAGTTCGAGAGCTGGCGCGATCCGTTCATCATCTTGGTCTCGGTGCCCATGTCGGTGGCCGGCGCCATGGCGTTCATCGTGCTGGGCTTCGCGTCCATGAACATCTACACCCAGGTGGGGCTGATTACCCTGATCGGGGTGGTGTCCAAGAACGGCATCCTGATCGTGGAATTCGCCAACCAGCTGCAGATCGAGCGGGGCCTGAACAAGGTCAATGCGGTGATCGAGGCCGCGGCCATCCGTCTGCGTCCGATCATCATGACCTCGCTGGCGCTGATCTTTGCCATGGTCCCGCTGCTGATCGCCATTGGCCCCGGTGCCGAGAGCCGCTTCGCCATCGGCCTGACCATCAGCGCCGGTCTGGGCATTGGCACGCTGTTCACCATCTTCGTGCTGCCGGCGTTCTACATCCTGCTGGCGCGGGACCACAACAAGACAGCCCAGGCGTGACCCTGGGCTCCCTGTTCTGGCTGTTCCTGGCCGGCTTTCTGGCCTGGTACTGGTGGCGCGCGAAGGCGATCAAGGATTTCGTCCTGCAAGCCGCGCGCCGCTACTGCAAGACCATGGATGTGATGCTGCTGGACGACGCCGTGTACCTGCGCGGGCTCTGGTTCAAACGGGACCAGGACGGCCGCCTGCGGGTCTGGCGCCGGTTCCTGTTCGACTTCACGGTGACCGGTGAGGAGCGCTACACCGGCCGGGTCATCATGCTCGGCCAGCGCATCCTGAACCTGGAACTCGACCCCCACCGCCTGCCCTGAGCCAGCATTCCCCCTCCCCCAAATGGGCGATTTCTTGCCCAGGCTTTGACGCGAATAATCGGCAACGCATTAACGACCAACGGCCGCAATCGGGGCGGCCGCCTACAACAACAACTGGAGTTAATCATGCGTATCCGAACCACCGCAGCCATTGCGCTGGGGCTTGTCATGCTGTCTGCCTCATTCCTTACCCACGCCGGCTACACCCAGACCCGGCATCCGATCGTACTCGTGCACGGCGTCACCGGTTTCAACACCATTGGCGGCCTGATCAACTACTTCCACACCATCCCCTGGAACCTCGAGCGCAGCGGCGCCCGGGTCTATTCCGCCAGCGTGTCCTTCGTGAACAGCAGCGAGCAGCGTGGTCAGCAACTGGCCAATTACGTCAACGGCCTGGGCCATGCCAAGGTCAATCTGATGGCCCACAGCCAGGGCGCACCCACCTCCCGGGTGACCGCATCGCTGATCCCGCACAAGATCGCGTCCATCACCTCGATCAACGGCGTCAACAAGGGTTCGAAAGTAGCCGACGTGGTCCGCGGCATCCTGCCCCCGGGCAGCTACGTGGAAGGTGGGGCCCAGGCCATCGCCAACGCCCTGGGCGGCCTGATCAACGCCCTGTCCGGGGCCAGCAACCCGCAGGACGGCGTGGCCGCGCTGGAAACCCTGACCACCCCGGGCACCACCGCCCTGAACGACGCCCTCGGCTGGAAGGGCGTGAACCGCAACGCCTGCTCCGGCACCAGCGAGGATGTCTGGATCAACGGCAACCGCATCAAGTATTTCTCCTGGACCGGCCGCGGAGTCTGGACCAACATCCTGGACGCCACCGACCCGTTCCTGGGCATTACCTCCCTGGCGTTTGGCGGCGAACCCAGCGACGGCCTGGTCGGCGTCTGCTCCACCAAGATGGGCAACGTCATCGGCACCCACTACGACATGAACCACGTGGATGCCATCAACCACCTGTTCGGTGTCCGGTCCCTGTGGACCAACCCGGTGTCGCTGTATCGCGCCCAGGCCAACCGCCTGAAGAACCGCGGTCTGTGAGGTAGCCATGACCCAGCGTGCACCTCGGCCCCGCCGATGGCTCGCCGCTTGCGTACTGCCGGCCCTGGTGGCCGGCAGTGCCTGGTGGCTGTACCAGCCGGCGCCTACCGCCCACACCGATGCCCACACCGACGCCCGGCCGGCCCTGGCCAGTCCGGCCAGCACCGGTGGCCGGGCCCCTTCCCCGTCGACACCAGCGACCAGCACCGCTCCGTCGCTTGCCCTGGACCCACCGGCGCCCGATGATCCGGTCGCAGCCCGGACCCCGGTCTCGCTCGGCCCTGAGCCGTTCGCCGGTTCTCTGGCCGGCACCGACATCGACGGCGCCCTGAAGGCGAACTCGACCGGTGAGCTGATTGTCGACCTGGAAACCCGCGATTTCTTTGATTACTTCCTCAGCTCCGTCGGCGAAGTGGCCCCGGAACAGGCCCTGGACCAGATCCGTACCCTGGCCACCACCAGCCTGCCGCCCGCAGCCGCCGAGCAGGCCATGACCCTGCTGGACCAGTACCTGGCCTACAAGCAGCAGGCACTGGCGCTGGAATCGGCGCCCCTCGACCCGGCCCGGCAAGGCGATCCCGACTACCAGCAGCAGATGCTCCGGCAGGCCTTCACCGACCTCAAGCGCCTGCGCCAGTCGGTGTTCAGTCCGGAGGCGCACGCGGCGTTTTTTGGTCTGGAGGAAGCCTACGGCGAGTACACCCTGGCCACCCTCGACATCGCCCGCCGGACCGACCTGTCGCCCTCAGCGAAAACCGCCCTGGTGGCCTGGCACCGTGAGCAGTTGCCGGCCCCGCTGCGCCAGACCGAGCAGCGCCTGATCGAGAGCAACCAGAGCAATCAGCAGCGGATCGAGATCATGACCACCGCCAGCTCGCCCGAGCAGGCGGGCCAGCAGCTCCGGGAGCAAGGCATGTCGGTGGAAGCGGCGACGGGAGTGACCGACTACCTGCGCGAACGCGAGGGATTTGAGCGCCGGTACCAGGAATACCGGGAGGCCCTGACCCATCTGCAGACGGCCGGTTTGGCCGAGGCCGACCTTGCGGCCCAGCGCACCCGGCTGCTGCACCAGCATTTCCCGGACGAGCAGCAGCAAACCTGGGCCCGCCTGGAAATGCTAGGGAGCAAAGCGCCATAGTGTGCGCCGACTCCCGGCAGTGGCTGCCCGGGCGTCTTACACTGCAGGCTGCTAACGCCAGCAGGCCCGTCACTATGAGCACAGACCTGATCCGGTCCCAGCAGGCCGCCGGTTTCCGGCGCCTGCGCTTTTGTCCGGAACTTGAACCCGGCTATCGCGCCGTGCGGGCCACCTCGGTCCGCGACCGGGCGCGCCTGGTGTCCGCCGCCGGACTGGTGATTTTCGCCATTTTTGCCCTGCTGGACCTGGCCACGCTGCCACCGGCGCTGGCCACCGCCACCGTCACCATCCGGGGCCTGGTGACCTGCCCGGTGATTGCCCTGGTGTGGTGGCTGTCGTTCCGACCATGGCCCGGGGATATCGCGTTCGAGCGCCTGTATACCCTGGCCTACCTGGTCGGCGGCCTGAGTGTGGTCGCCATCATCGCCTGCGCCCGGGTGCAGGCCGTCCCCCTGCCCTACGAGGGCATGTTGCTGATGCTGATGTTTGGCTATTTCGCCATGGGCCTGCCCTTTGTCGCCGCCTCCGTCGCCTCGGCCCTGATCATCGCCGCCTATCTCGGAGTGGAACTGGCCACCGGCCTGGCCCTGGCCGAGGTCCTGGTCAATCTGTTTTTCGTGCTCACCGCCAACACCATCGGCATGGTCGGTGCCTGGCTCAGTGAGTACCGGCACCGGGCGCATTTCCTGGACCAGCAACTGGTCCAGCTGCTGCACCGGAATGCCCGCGAGGAAAGCGCGCGCAAGAGTCACCTGATCACCGTGGCCAGTCACGACCTGCGTCAGCCGCTGAATGTCGTTGGCCTGAACCTGACGCATCTGGCGGGCGCCGAGCTGGCCCCGGACCAGCTCGGGCTGGTGCGGCGGCTGCAGGGCACCGTGGGCCACTTCCAGCGACTGCTGGGCACGGTGCTGGACGTCTCCCGGATCAACGAGGGCATGGTTCGGGCCGACAACCAGGATGTCGAGCTGGACGGCCTGCTCGATCAGTTGACCGACCTGACATTTGATCACATCGACCTGCATGGGTTTCGGCTGAGCCGAACCGGCCCGGATTCGGGGCTGTGGCTCCGGGCCGATCCGGAACTGCTGCTGCGGGCGCTGCAGAATCTGGTGTTCAACGCCGTCGATCACAGCGGCGGTGATGAGATCCGAATCACCACCCAGCACCAGGGCGAGCGGGTTCGGGTCACCATCCGGGATAACGGTCGGGGTATTGAGCCGGCCTTGCAGCGGGACATGTTCCAGCCGTTTATCCGCGGCGCCACCGATCCGGCCGCCACCGGGTTGGGGCTCGGGCTGGCGATTGTCCGGGAACTGACCGAGATGATGGCCGGACAGTGTGGCTGCGAGTCCGCCCCGGGTGCCGGCACCAGCGTCTGGCTTGAGCTGCCGGCGCCGGTTACAGCCACCCCAGCAGCCGGGCCTGACTGACGCACTCGGTGCGGTTGTGCACGCCCAGGTGGGCGAAGATGGCTTTCAGGTGGGTTTTCACCGTGTGTTCGGTCAGGCGGAGACTCTGGCAAATGCGTTTGTTCGGAAAGCCCTGGGCCAGGAGCACCAGCACGTCCATCTGCCGCGGAGTGAGCGCCGGGGCCTGCGCCCTCGACCGGCCGCGGCCGGGAAAATAGTCGTCGCCGCGGCCAATCGCCCGACACATGCTGATCAGCGCGGTCCGACCGGCGGATTTTGGCAGGAAACCCTGGGCGCCGGCGGCGCAGGCGGCGCGCACCGTGGTTTCGTCCTCGGAACTGGATATCACCACCACGGGCACCGGGCGGGCGCGAGCGGACAATCGGGGCAGCAGGACCAGCCCGGTTTCCCCCTGCAGCGAGACGTCGAGCAGGACCAGGTCCAGGTCGTCGGCCAACACCTCGAGTGCCTGGTCCACCGAGCCCGCCAACACCACCGAGTCCGCCAGACCGGCCTGGGTCATCAACCCGGCTAGACCCTGGGCAAACAGGGGGTGGTCATCGACGATCAGGACCCGGCCCAGGGGCAGCGCCCGGTCGGCGCCGGCACCCGCCCCACCCGGGCCCCGGGTCAGGGAATGGTTCATATCAGACCCCGCATGTTGTGTCTTTTTGTTACTGCGGAGCCCCGACTATAGGCCAGCAACGCCCGGTATACCGCGGCCTGCTTAACAGTTTCGGGCAAAAGCCCAGGGCCCCGGCGCGGTTCGGTCCGGCCACTGCAACATAACTGTCACATTTCTGTCGCATTCTTTCGGATTCTCTAACTGTCTGTTGTTGCGGAGTTTTCGAATGACATCCAACCTCCTTGCCCGGTTTTCCGGCCGCGCCTTGATGGCGCTCTGCGCCTTGGCGATGGCCTCGGCGCCGGTACACGCCGAAACCCTGGAAATTCACGGTTCCAACACCATCGGTGCGACCCTGGCACCCATGCTGGTGGAGGGCTTCCTGGCCGGGCAGGCTGGGCAACCGGTAACCCGGCGCGGCACCGGCGAGGCGAACGAACAGATACTGACGGGGCAACGGGCCAACACCGCCGTCCAGGCCCTGGTGGCGGCCCACGGCTCCAGCACCGGCTTCCGGGCCCTGGACGCCGGCGCCGCAGACATCTGGGCCTCATCCCGACCCGCCAAGCCCTCGGAAGTGGACCGGATGGCCGGTCGTGCCGACCTCCGGGACCTGACCAGCGAGCACGTGATTGCCATCGACGGCCTGGCGGTGCTGGTCAACCCCGGAAACCCGGTCAACCAGCTGAGCATCGAGACCCTGGCGCGGATTTTCGCGGGCGAGATCCGGAACTGGTCGGACGTCGGTGGTAAGGACCAGGCCATCCGCCTGTACGCCCGGGACGACCGATCCGGCACCTGGGATACCTTCCAGAGTCTGGTCCTGGGCAAGACCTACACCCTGGACCCGACGGCCCAGCGCTACGAATCCAACGACCAGCTGTCCGACGATGTCAGCCGTGATCCGGCCGGTATCGGCTTCGCCGGCCTGGCCTCGGTCCGCAACAGCAAGGTGCTGGCGATCTCCGATGGCCAGGCCCCGGCGCTAAAGCCGAACCAGCTGACCGTGGCGAGTGAGGACTACCCGTTGGCGCGCCGCCTATACATGTACACCGCCGGGAACCAGACCCCGGTCCTGGCGCGGGAATTCATCGAGTTTGTGCTGGGTGAGGACGGCCAGGCCATCGTGTCCGAGTCCGGGTTCGTGTCCCAGAACCCGATGGCCGTGAAACCCGAGCTGGACGGCCAAACCCCCGACACCTTCCGGCGCCTGACCGCCAATTACCAGCGCCTGACGGTGAACTTCCGGTTCTCGGAAGGCCGCACCAAACTGGACAACAAAGCCCAACGTGACCTGCGCCGGGTCGCCGAGTACCTGGCCCAGACCAATCAGAGCACCGACGACGTCCTGCTGATCGGTTTCGCCGACCAGCAGAGCAACGAACTGCGGGCCCAGATGATTTCCGAGCTGCGCGCCCTGTCCGTGCGCAAGGCCCTGTCGGACCTGGGGGTCGGTGACATCGCCTACACCGGCTATGGTCACTACATGCCGGTCGGCACCGCCGGCGGCGACACCGGCCAGCAACGCAACGGCCGGGTCGAGGTCTGGGTCCGCGGTCTCTGAGCCGACAGGGTCCGGCGCCCGCGAGGCGGGCGGCACCGATAGCGACTAGACTGGAAGACACGGCAGTGTTTCAACCCAAACGGGGGCAAATCCCATGCTGATCTGGGGCATTATCAGCATACTGGCCCTGTCGATGGCGCAGCCCGTCCGGTCGGAATCGACCCCGGTGCTGACCGCAGTGACCACCGAATATCCGCCCTTCGAGTACGTCCACAATGGCGTACTCCAGGGCCAGGATGTGGACACCGTGCGCGCCGTGGTCGAGCACATGGGCTACCAACCCAGCTTCCAGGTTTTGCCCTGGGCCCGGGCCGAACTGATGGTGCGCCGGGGCGATGCCGACCTGCTGTTTTCGCTGACCGCCTCGCCCCGCCGGGAACGTCATTACCTGTTTACCGATCCGATCAGCACCGCCCGGGATGTGTTCTACGCCGTCCGGGGCTCGGAGTTTCGCTGGACCGAGTTCGACGACCTGGCGAATCTGAGTCTGGGTCTGGCCGCCTCCTACAGTTACGATCCCGAGTTCATGAGCTGGCTGGCCCAGGACCACGCCGAGGTGCTCACCATGAGCCAGGAACGCCCCAATCTCGCCGGCCTGCGCATGGTGGCCATGGGCCGCATTGATCTGTTCATCTGCGAGCAGACCGCCTGCGATTACCTGATCCGTCATTTCCGGGCCCAGTATCCGGAGCTGGCCAACGTGGCCGCACTTCCGGGCACCGTTGGCGCCGCCCGCGCCTTCCGGGCCGCGTTCACCCGCCAGCGGCCAGACGCGGAGCAACTCCGGGACGCCTTCAACCGGGCCCTGAAACAGCTGCCCGGAACCCGCTACGACTAAAGTCCCCCGCTGCCCTGCGGCAATCACCTATCCAGCCCCCGGTCACAGATATGTTTGCGTTTCCTATACTGAAAATGTCACTTCCAAACCACAGACCGGGACAATGGACATACATTCAGACCATCGTTATGCAATCAACCTGAACGTACGGGGCATCCAGCCCTCCTCCACCCTGCGCATCAACGAACTGAGCAACCAGCTCAAGGCCGAGGGCAAGGACATCATCAAACTGGGGCTTGGGCAGTCGCCCTTCCCGGTGCCCGAGAGGGTGGTCGAGGCGCTGCAGAAGCACGCCCACGAGAAGGACTACCTGCCGGTCAAAGGCCTGAAGGGCTTGCGCGAGAGTATCGCGGGCTACATCAATCGCAGCGAGCGCATGCGTTGCACCTGGGAGGACGTGCTGATTGGTCCGGGCTCCAAGGAATTGCTGTTCCTGCTGCAGCTGGCCTATTACGGCGACCTGCTGATTCCCCGCCCAAGCTGGGTGTCCTACGCGCCCCAGGCGCGGATCATTGGCCGCTCGGTGCACTGGCTGCCGACCCACGCCGAGAACAACTGGCAGCTCACCGCCGAAGAGCTGGACATCATCTGCCGCGACGACCCGTCCCGGCCGCGCATCCTGATTCTGAACTACCCTTCCAACCCGACCGGCTGCACCTACACCGACGACCAGCTGCTGGCGATTGCCAACGTCGCCCGCAAGTACAAGCTGATCCTGCTATCGGACGAGATCTACGGGGAGGTGCATTTCGAGGGCAAGCACAAGTCCATCGCGCGCTACTACCCGGAAGGCACCATCATCAGTACCGGCCTGAGCAAGTGGGCCGGCGCCGGCGGCTGGCGGCTGGGCACCTTCATCTTCCCGAGCGAACTGCGCCCCCTGCTGGACGCCATGGCGATCATCGCCAGTGAGACCTTCACCTCCACCAGTGCGCCAATCCAGTACGCCGCCATTGCCGCCTTCAACGGTGGCGCAGACATCGACGACTACCTGGTGCAGTCCCGTCGCGTGCTCAAGGTCATCGGTGAGTACATGCACCGGCGGCTGACGTCCATGGGTGCGGTGGTGCAGAAACCGGAGGGTGCCTTCTACCTGTTCCCGGAGTTCTCCAGCTTCCGCGAGGGCTTGGCCAAGCGCGACATCAAGACCAGCCAGGCCCTGTGCACCGCTTTGCTGGAGAACACCGGTGTGGCGATCCTGCCGGCCAGCGATTTCGGCTTCGCGCCGGATCACCTGGGCGCGCGCCTGGCCTTTGTCGACTTTGACGGCGGCGAAGCCCTGGCCCTGGCCGGTGGCGACTACGCTGGCTGCGACCTGGACGACGGCTTTGTCCAGCAGGCCTGCCCGCGTCTGGTCACCGCCATGGACAAGATGGAGGCCTGGCTGACCAGCCTCTAGGCCAACGTGCTAGACTGGCGCCCTCATTCCTTGCCAAGTTTGCCATGGGGGCGCCGTGTCCGATCCTGCATCACTTCAGAACCTGACCGACTTTGCCGAACAACTGGCCCGGGAAGCGGGCGACCTGATCCAGCGGGAGCGGGATCAGAACACCCTGCGCACCGACTACAAGCAACAGACCGAACTGGTCACCCACGCCGACGTCCTGGCCGATAAACTGATCACCGGCGCAATCCGGGAGCGATTCCCCGAACATCGGATCCTGTCCGAAGAGACCATGCCCGATTTGTCCCAGGCAGAGAATCTGGACACGCCGTTGTGGATCATCGATCCCATCGACGGCACGGTGAATTACGCCTACGGCCACCCCCAGGTCGCGGTTTCCATTGCCTACGCAGAAAACGGCCGGGTTCAGGCCGGCGTGGTGCACGCGCCCTTCGCCGGTGAAACCTTCCGCGCCACCCGCGGCCAGGGTGCCACCCTCAACGGCCAGGCCATCGAGCACAGTGGCGCCACCGTGCCACGGGATTCCCTGTTCGCCACCGGCTTTCCCTACACCAAGGACAACCTGGAACCCCTGGTGCGCCGACTCGACGCCATGATCCACCAGTGCCGGGACCTGCGCCGTATCGGTTCAGCCGCGCTGGATATCTGTTGGGTGGCGTGCGGTCGGCTGGACATCTACTACGAAAATGTCAGCCCCTGGGACTTTGCCGCGGCCCGGCTGATCGCCCTGGAAGCTGGCGCCACCGCCGGACACTTCGGAGACGTACCCGACGGCTATCCGGTGGATCTGTATGGGCGGGACATCCTGATTTCGGCGCCAGCAATCTGGGAGCCCATTCGGTCGATTCTTCGGACGGCTTCTGGGTATCACTGAACGTCGCTACGGCCTCGTAGCCTGGAAGTCAGCGTAACGACCGGCCGGGCGCCCCCGAAACATCCAGGCTGGGAGAATCTATTGCCGAAGCTCAGGTGTGAGCCCAAACACCTTCAGCAATCAAGGACCAGCTCTCATCAAAATCCGTCGACGGCAAGCGCGAAAAGGACGACCGGACGAAGCGCTGAATCCGTCCCTCGATGAACACCAGCACGTAATCCGCACCCCGAGCCGCACTGGTCCGCGGCCGCAGCCCCTGGCGAATCTCGCCTTCTTTCAGGGCCTGCCGCACCTGGGTTTCCAGCCGCTCGAAGAACTGCGAGGCGCGCTTGCGCAAGGCTTCGTTCTCGCCCATCAGAGCATCGCCGGTCAGCACGCAGCACAGGCCCGAGTTGCGCTCGGCGAACACCAGGACCAGGTGCACCAGCTGCTGCAGGCGGACCCGGACATCGTCCTGTTCCTGCAGGATTACCTGGCAGCGCGAAAACACCGCGTCCTCGGCAAACTCGATGAGGGCCTCGAACATCTTGCGTTTACTGGGGAAGTGGCGGTACAGGGCCGCCTCGGTGACGCCGACGGACTTGGCCAGGCCGGCGGTGGTGATGCGGGCTCCCGGATCGGTTTCCAGGAGTTCCACGAGGGCATGAAGGATCGCCTCACGGCGACTCGGTTTCTGATCGGTCATGACAGGACTGCAGCGCTCTGATGATGTTATCGGGGCCGGTCGTCGGGCGCCGGCCCTCGTTTATTCGTGCCCGGGATTGTGCCCCAGATCAGAAGAAGGTGCCATCGATGGGGGACGAGGCACTGGCGTAGAGTTTCTTCGGCATGCGCCCGGCCAGGTAGGCTTCACGGCCGGATTCGATGGCGAGCCGCATGGCGTTGGCCATCCGGATGGGGTCGCCCGCCAGGGCAATGGCGGTGTTCATCAGCACGCCGTCGCAGCCCAGCTCCATGGCGATACTGGCGTCGGAGGCGGTGCCCACGCCCGCGTCCACCAGCACCGGCACCTTGGCGTTTTCCACGATCAGCCGGATGTTGTAGCGATTCTGGATGCCCAGGCCCGAGCCGATGGGCGCGCCCAGCGGCATCACCGCGATGCAGCCGATTTCCTCCAGGCGTTTGGCCAGCAGCGGGTCGTCGGAGCAGTAGACCATCACCTTGAAGCCGTCCTTCACCAGCGCTTCGGCCGCCACCAGGGTTTCGGTCATGTTCGGGTACAGGGTCTTGTCTTCGCTCAGCACCTCGAGCTTGACCAGGTCGTGGCCGTCGAGCAGTTCGCGCGCCAGCTTGCAGGTACGCACCGCGTCCTTGGCGGTGTAGCAGCCGGCGGTGTTGGGCAGGATGGTGTAGCTTTCCGGGGAGATCACGTCGAGCAGGTTGGGCTCGTCCGGGTTCTGGCCGAGGTTGGTCCGGCGTACGGCCACGGTCACGATCTCCGCGCCACTGGCCTCGATGGCGTGGCCGGTTTCCATCAGGTCACGGTAGCGACCGGTGCCCACCAGCAGTCGCGACTGGTACACCCGGCCCGCCAGTTCCAGGGGTTTGTCTTCGGGTAGCAGAATCTCTGGGGTCTCGCTCATAACCTTCCTGCGCTATTCAGTTTGTCTTGGAATCGGTTTGCCGGCAGCCTCAGCCGCCACCAATGGCGTGGACCACTTCAACGCGGTCGCCGTCATTGAGGACGAAATCGCCGTGCTGACTGCGCGGCACTATGTCTTCGTTCACTTCCACGGCCAGGCGTTTGCCCGCCAGGGCCAGGTGTTCAATCAGGGTGACAACGGTGGCTCCAGCCGGAAGCTCCATCGCGTCACCGTTCACTTCAACTTGCATAAGCGTCGCTTACCTCTTGTCATCCGGTTGCCGGGCCATCCACGGCACCACCATGGCCGCCACCAACAGCGCCCAGCCCACCATCAAGCATAGGCCACCCAGCGGAGTGACCGGCCCCAGCCAACGCCACTCCGCCAGCACCAGCAGGTACAGGCTGCCGCTGAACAGCAGGATTCCGACCAGGAAAAAGCCGGCCGCCGCGGCCAACAGCCGGCGACTGCCGCCCGCCAGGGGCAACAGCGCAACCAGGACGAGGGCGATGGCGTGGTACATCTGGTAGGTGACGGCGGTCTGGAACACCTCCAGGCCGCGCTCGCTGACCAGCGCCCGCAGCCCGTGGGCGCCAAAGGCGCCAGCCATGACACCCAGCAGGGCCAGGCTGGCCCCGAGCACCGCGGGCAGATTCAGGCAGCCGGGTCTGTTTGCTTGTACGGGCTCAGCAGTCACAGTGGATCTTTTCTCCGGAGTCCAGGTTCATCATGGTCAGCACGCCGCCCCAGACACAGCCGGTGTCCAGCCCGATAAACCGGTCGCTGCCGGTTTGGCCTTCCAGCGCCGCCCAGTGCCCGAACACCACCCGGACATCATCGCTCCGGGCATAGTCGAACCAGGGTGCGTAACCGTCCGGCGCATGGTCGGCGGACTCCTTGGCGGTCAGCTCCAGGGTGCCGTCGGCGGCGATAAACCGCATCCGGGTAAAGTAATTGGTGATCGCGCGCCAACGGTCCAGGCCGGCCAGGTCGTCCTGCCAGCGCGCCGGCTCGTTGCCATACATGTGGGTGAAATAGGCCTCGGCCTGGGGCCCGCGAATCACCGCCTCGACTTCCCGCGCGTAGGCCACCGCCTGGTCGACGCCCCAGATGTGCGGCAGGCCGGCGTGCACCATGACCAGGTTGCGGGCGCTGTCGCGCACGCACAGCTGCTGCTGGCGCAGCCAGTCGACCAGGTGGTCATGATCAGGCGCGTCCAGGATGTCGGCCAGGGTGTCTTTACGGCGCGGCGGGTGACCACCCAGGGCCACCGCCAGCAGGTGCAGGTCGTGGTTGCCGAGCACCACCACCGCCGAGCTGCCCAGACTCTCGATGTAGCGCAGGGTGGCCAGGGACGACGGACCGCGGTTGATCAGGTCGCCAGCGACCCAGAGCCGGTCCCGGGACGGCGAGAAATCCACCTTGGTCAGGACATCCTGCAGCCGGTCGTAACAGCCCTGGATGTCACCGATGGCGTAATCAGTCATCTGTCCCCTCCCCGGCGCCCTTGGCCTCGACCACCAGATCGGCGATGCGGACGTAATCGGCCAGGCTGAGATTCTCCGGACGCAAGCCATCGTTGATGCCCAGGGTCTGCAACTGGTCGACCGAAATCACTCCGGCCAGGGCCTTGCGCAGGGTCTTGCGGCGGGCATTGAAGGCGGTGCGGACCACCGACTGCAGGGTGCCCAGATCCCGGGCCGGGTGCGGCAGGGTGTCGTGGGGTACCAGCCGGACAATGGCCGAATCCACTTTCGGGGCCGGTCGAAACGCCCCGGGACCGACGTCGAACAGCGGCTGCACCTTGCAGAAGTACTGGGCCATGATGCCGAGCCGGCCATAGTTGTTGTCGCCCGGCACGGCCGCCAGCCGCTGCACCACTTCCTTCTGCAGCATGAAGTGCATGTCCTGGACCACACCGGCCTGGGCCAGCAGGTGAAAGATCAGCGGTGTGGAGATGTTGTACGGCAGGTTGCCGACGATGCGCAAGCGCTGGCCCGGCTCGACCAGCTGACTGAAGTCGAAGCTCAGGGCGTCGGCCTCATGGATGCGAAAATCCGGGTAGTTAAAGAATTTGGTGCGCAGCACCGGGATCAGGTCCCGGTCCAGTTCGACCACCTGCAGCCGCGGGTTCAGCGCCAGGATTTCCTCGGTGATGGCGCCCAGCCCCGGGCCGATTTCCACCAGGGCATCCTCGGGCTTCGGGTTGATCGAGCGGACGATGCGCTCGATCACGCCGGGATCGTGCAGGAAGTTCTGGCCGAATCGTTTACGGGCCTGATGGCCGACTTTGTTGCTCACGGGTGTGTCCCCTGGTTGGCGGCGTTACGACAGCGGGCCATGCGGGCGCCGACCCGCAGGGCGGTGTTCAGGCTACCGGCATCGGCCCGCCCGGTCCCGGCGAGATCCAGGGCGGTGCCGTGGTCGACCGAGGTGCGGACAATGGGTAGACCCAGGGTGATGTTCACGGCCCGACCGAACCCCTGGAATTTCAGCACCGGCAGGCCCTGATCGTGGTACATGGCCAGCACGGCGTCGGCCTGGTCGAGCCAGTGCGGGGTAAAAAGCGTATCCGCCGGCAGCGGGCCGGTCAGCGTCAGGCCCTGCTGGCGCAACTGCGCCAGGGTCGGCTCGATGGTGTCTATCTCCTCGCGCCCCAGATGGCCGCCTTCACCGGCGTGGGGGTTCAGCCCGGCCACCAGAATGCGGGGCTGGGCAATGCCGAAGAAGGTCTTCAGATCGGCGTCCAGTATCCGCGCCACCTGGGTCAGACGCGCCGGCGTGATGGCCGCGGCCACGTCCTTCAGGGGTAAGTGGGTGGTTACCAGCGCGACCCGGAGATCGTCGGTGGCCAGCATCATCACCACCCGCTCCACGCCGCACTGTTCCTGCAGGAATTCGGTATGACCACTGAACGGAATGCCCGCTTCGTTGATCACGCCCTTGTGCACCGGGGCGGTGACCATGCCGTCGAAGGTGCCGTCCAGGCAACCCTGGGTCGCCAGCCGGAGCGTGTCCAGCACGTAGGCACTGTTGGCGCGATCCAGGACCCCGGGCTGGGTGCCAACGCAGCCATCCACCGACCACACCGACAGCTCCCCGGCGGCCCGGGTCGCCGGCTGGCCCGGCTGCCAGTCCCGCAAGGCCACCGACAGCCCCAACTGCTGCGCCCGCTCGGCCAGCAGGGTCTTGCTGGCAACCAGCACAATGCCCTCAACCCGGGCTTCGGCCGCCAACTGCAGGCACAGTTCCGGTCCGATTCCAGCCGGTTCACCGGCGGTCAGAGCGAGAGTCACCGGTTCGGTCATGACGGGCTGTCGGCCTCCTGGGTCTCGGTGTCGCGGGCGTACTCGCCCTTGAACTCGACAAACGCCTCGTCGCGGATTTCCCGCAACCAGTTCTGCAACTCGGTTTCGGACTTGCGACGGTAGATGGCCTGGCGCGCCTCGGCCCGTTTGACGTCACCGCTGATGTCTTTCTGCCGGCGTTCCTGAACCTGCAGGATGTGCCAGCCAAACTGGGACCGGAACGGGCCGCGCAGCTCGTTCAGGTCGGCCTCGAGCATGGCCTGCTCAAACGCCGGCACCATCTGGCCCCGGCTGACCCAGCCCAGGTTGCCGCCATCGGAGCCGGACACCGGGTCGTCGGAATGCTTCCGGGCCAGCTCGGCGAAGTCGGCGCCGTCGGTCAGCTGCTGGTAGATGTCGCGAATCTTGGCCTCGGCGTCGACGTCCGGCACGGCTTCGGACGGGCGAATGAGAATGTGCCGGACCCGGTGCTGCTGGATCACCTGCTTCTCGCCACCGCCACGCTTGTCCATGACCATCACCAGGTGGAAACCGCTGTTGTTTTCCAGCACCTGGGACGGCTCCCCCACCGGCAGCTCCGGCACCACCGGCGCCACCAGGGAGGGCAGCTGGCTCTCGGTGCGCCAGCCCATGTCGCCGCCTTCCAGGGCGTTACTGGCGTCGGATTCGGCCACCGCCACCTCGCGGAAATCGCGACCCTCGACGATCTGCTGGCGCAGGCGGGCGGCCTGTGCGCGCGCGGCGTCCACGGAGGCTTCGCTGTCGGCATCGTCCACTTCGATGAAGATGTAGGCGAGCCGGTATTCGGCGTTGTTGCCGCCGCGGGCCTCAATCGCCTGCAGGTAATTGTCCACTTCCCGATCGGTGACCCGAACCCGGTTACCGACCTGGCGCTGCTGGACCCGGCTGGTCAGCATCTCATTGCGGATCTGCTCCCGGGCTTGGCGGAAACTGACGCCCTCGGTCGCCAGTTGCTGCTCGAACTCGGCCATGGTCATGCCGTTGCGCTCGACGATGTTGTCCATGGTCTCGTTCAGCTCGTTATCGCTGATGCGCATGCCCATCCGATCCGCCATCTGCAGCTGGATCGATTCGGTGATCAGCTGTTCCAGGACCCGATCCTCGAGTACGTCCCGGGGCGGCAACCCGGTCCCCTGGGCCTGAAGCCGGGTGGTGATGGTGTTGATCCGGGCCTCCAGCTCGGTCTGCAGGATCACATCATCGTCAACAATCGCCACCACCTGGTCGAGCAACTTGCGCTCCGCCTGCACCGACAGGGTCAGGGTCGCGGCCACAACCAGCAATAGCGTTTTTACAGCGTGGCGAAGAGTCGCCTTCATAGTCACCTCATGATTGTCAGAAGTCGGCGGTTTCCGCGTCCGGGCGTCAGGCCCGGTCAGGGCGTGCCGTAACGGCGGCGTTCCCGCTCCTCAAAGCCGTAGATGGCCTCGGCAATGCGGGTGGACGAGCCATCGCTGCCACCCAGGCCTTTCAGTTGCACCTGGAACAGCAGCCGGGTTTCCAGCTCGGTGTCGTCGGTCAGGTAGTTCTGGTGCACGACCTGAACACTCCAGCAGCAGTTGTTGTACTCGATGCCCGCCAGCGACCCGACCGTACGATCGAGCTGGGAATCGTAGACCCAGCGCCCGATCAGGCTAACACGATCACTGACCGGCACGACCCCGGCAATGTCCGTCTGCTCGAGCTCGTCCTTGCTGTAGGTGTGCCCCAGGCTGGCCAGGTAGCGGTAATCTTCGGTGTGGAACACCAGCTGGCTGCGGCCTTCCTCGGTCTCTCCGGTCTCCGGGTCCCACAGCCCGGACGACCGGATCTCCAGGGTATCCAGGGGCGACAGCACCATTTCCCCGGCCAGTGGCGACCGGCTGCGGGTACTGGCACCTTCCCCGAACAGGGTGACCTCGCGGTCCTGAAAGTAGTTCACCTGCCCGATGCTGAAGCGTGCGCGCTCGGCCCCGGTCATCAGGTCATTAAAACGACTGGTCAGCGCCACGGTCAACTGGTTGGCGTCACCGACCCGGTCACCACCGGTGAAGCGGTCGGGCTGGAACAGACGGTCGAAGCGGAACTCCTGCAGGTCGGTGTCGAAATCAGGGATGTCGTTCTGGTCGGCGTCGGCGTCGGCCCAGGCGTAGTAGAGCCGGGGTTCGAGGGTCTGGTTGTAGGGCACGTCAAACAGGCTGGACTGACGGTCGAAATACAGGCCGTTGTCCCATTCCGCCACCGGCACGGTGCGGTCAAAGCCGCCGTCGCCGGCGCTGTAGTCCTCGAGCTCGTAGCGGGTGTAGTCGACACTGACCGAGGGCCGGCTGAAGCCCCAGATGGTCCGCATCGGCACCGCCAGCTCCGGCACCGCCCGGAACCGATGGCCGTTGGCCCGATCCAGGCCGGTGAGGTTCTCGTTGTCCCGATAGAACAGGGTGTACTGGCTCTCCAGCCCGGTCTCCAGCCAGCCCAGTTCGCGGGTGGTGCCGTAGAGCACCTCCGGCAGCTGGGCGTAGGGCTTGTTCACATCGGCGATGGTCTCGCTGATGGTCTGGTAATCGTTCAGATAGGTTTCGAAATACTGGTTGCGATCGCGGTACCGCACGCCACCCCGGCGCTGCAGGTGGGTGGCCTGGTTGATCGCCAGGGTCCGGTTCAGGTCGGTCAGGTAATCTTCATCGCTGACCACCGAGTAGTCGCCATAACCGGTCCAGCCGCCGTCGAACCGGGCGATGGTGGAGGCATCCAGGGCCCAGCGTTCGCCGCTCTCGCCCGGGTTCTCATCGGCAAACGCCGAGTCGTTGCCAATGTATCCCAGCTGCAGGATCGACTGGCCATAGGGGCTCAGATAGCGACCCTCGGCCTCATTGAACAGGCCGCGGCCATGGATGTACTGGGGCGTGAGGGTGGCATCGTAATGGGGCGCCAGGTTCAGGTAATAGGGAAGCGCGAGGAAGCCACCACTGCCGGCACTGGAGGAGCCGAACTCCGGATAAAGGAAGCCGGTCTTGCGTCGGTCGTCGATCGGGAAGCTGGCCCAGGGCCAGTAGAACACCGGCACACCCAGCACCTCGAGGCGAACGTGTCGGGCGGTGCCGAAGCCCTCGGCCTGGTTCAGGTTGATCTCGGACGCCACCACCGCCCAGTCGTTCCGCTGCGGGCCACAGGTGGTCAACATGCCGTCCTCGATCATCACTTCACTGGCTGACAGCCGGGTCAGGCTGCCGGCGGTGCCGCGCATTTCGGCGGCATGAATGAGGAAGGTGGCGGTATTGATGTCGAACCGACCGGAATCGACCTGATACTCGGCGCTGTCGCCGGTCATCAGAAAGCCCTGACCGCGACTGACCAGGGGGCCGTCCACCGACACCCGCCCATCCTGCTGGCTGTATCGGGCCTGACGGCCGCGCACTTCGAACGCCCCCTGACGGACCTGGACGTCGCCCTCCAGGTACAGGGTCCGGTCGATCTCGTACCGGGCATTGAGGCCACTGGCCTGGACCGGGGCCGGCTCGCCCTCGGCACCACCAAAGACCCCGGAAACCCCGGATCCGGCGCCAGACGGCAGGTAGCCGCCCGCGCAAAACACCGGCAGACGCTCACGCACCGACGCCGGCAATTCGGCCCTGGGGCGCCAGTCAATCTCCGCCGCCGTGGGGGCCGAGTCGGCACCCGCCGGCACCGCCCACCAGCTCAAGGTCGTGGCCACCATCAACCCGCCCAACCGGAACGCAGGCCTGTGCGGATGGCTATCGGAAATTGGCACGGTGACGGGTTCCTGTCGCTGGTGGATGGGTGGCCGGGCAAGACATTCAGGCGCCTAGTTTACACGTGGCCCCTGGGGTTGTTAACGGAAACTCCGCTGCAAAACCGATTTACCGTCTTTATACTCCTCTGCTAACTTTCGCTGACAGTGACCACCTATTTTTCGCAGGACAGCTAGCCCTACCATGGATCCTCGACAGCAGTTGCTGACCGACTGGGTCAGACAGTTTTCCGGCCTGGAGCAGGCCGTGGCCGAGCCGGTTTCCGGCGACGCCAGTTTTCGCCGTTATTTCCGGGTCTGGCGCGCAGCCGGCGAGGGTCAACCGACGCCTCTGATCGTCATGGATGCCCCGCCCGCCCACGAGGACTGCAAACCCTTTGTCGCCATTGCCCGGCACTGGCACCGGCAGGGCGTGATGGTGCCCGAGATCCTGCAGGCGGACCTGGACCAGGGCTTCCTGCTGCTGCAGGATTTTGGCGACAGCCTGATGCTGGACCAGCTGACCGAGGCCAGCGCCGACCAACTCTACCGCGGCGCCCTGACCGAACTGGTGCACATCCAGCAGCTGAGCGCCCCTGACCAGTACCCGCTGCCGCCGTACGATGCCGCGCTGCTGGATCGGGAGATGGCGCTGTTTCCGGACTGGCTGCTGGAACAGTACCTGGGGCTGGAACTTGGCAACTGCGAACGGGCGCTGCTGGATACCGCCTTCGCCTTCCTCCGGGAGAGCGCACTGGCGCAGCCGGAAGTCACCGTGCACCGGGACTACCACTCCCGGAACCTGCTGGTACAGCCGGGCACCAACCGGCCCGGGGTCATCGATTTCCAGGATGCCGTCACCGGCCCGGTGACCTACGACGCCGTGTCCCTGCTCAAGGACTGCTACATCCGCTGGCCGGAACAGACCCTGTGTGACTGGCTCGAGTTTTTCCGGGTCCAGAGCGCCGAGGCCGGCCTGCACCGGGCCGACCCGGACACCTTCCGGCAGTGGTTTGAATTGATGGGCATGCAGCGCCACCTGAAGGCGGCCGGTATCTTTGCCCGCCTGTGCCTGCGCGACGGCAAGCAGGGTTACCTGGCCGACATACCACGCACGGTTGGCTACCTGGTCACCGCCAGCCGGCGCCAGCCGGCGCTGCGCCACTTCCACGAGTGGCTGGTCGGGGTGGTGATGCCGGCCATCGAGCAGCGCATCGGTCCGGCACCCTTCGCCGAGCAGGCCCCCGAGTGAAAGCGATGATTCTGGCCGCGGGCAAGGGGGAGCGCATGCGCCCGCTGACCCTGACCACCCCGAAACCCTTACTGAAGGCCGGCGGCAAGGCGCTGATTGAGCACCACCTGGAGCACCTGCAACGCGCCGGGTTCCGGGACGTGGTGATCAACCACGCCTGGCTCGGCGACCAGATCGAGGCGGCCCTGGGCTCGGGCGCGCGCTTCGGCCTGCGCCTGGACTATTCCCGCGAGGGCGAGCCGCTGGAAACCGCCGGCGGAATCGTCCGCGCCCTGCCCAAGCTGATCGATGCCGGGTCGGACTGGTTCCTGGTAGTCAACGGCGACATCTGGACCGACTTCGATGTGTCCGGGCTGCAGCCACCGGCCGACGCCGATGCCCTGCTGGTGCTGACCGGCAATCCGGCGCATCACCCGGACGGTGATTTTCACCTGGCAGCCGATGGCCGAGTGACCGAGGACGGCCCTGACCAGCTGACATTCACCGGCATCAGCCTGCTGCACCGACGGTTGTTTGCCGGCCTGGACGACCAGGCCGGCAAACTCGGACCGGTGCTGCGCCAGGCCATGGCCCAGGGCCGGGTGCGCGGTCTGGCGCACCACGGACGCTGGGTCGATGTCGGCACCCCGGAGCGGCTGGACGCCCTGGACCAGCACCTGCGACGCGGAGGCTGACGGATCATGGCAGAGGGCGCAGGACAGCCGGCACTGCCGGGACGGATCGAAGCCGAGTTCAGTACCCTGCTACAGGAGCTGGCTGCCTGCGGCCACCAAACATCAACCCTGCTGGAGCGGGCCAGATTGCCACTCTGGTGCCGCGCGCCCCTGTTCTTTTTCCTGGGCTACATCGCCAAAGCCGAGGGTCGGGTCAGCGAGGCCGACATCGGCTACGCCGAGGGCCTGATCAAGGCCCTGCGCCTGTCCCAGCGCCAGCGCCGCCGCGCCATCAACTGGTTCCAACAGGGCAAGACGGCGCAACAGCTGCCCGGTCGCCGGGGCCTGCTGCTGCGTCTGACCAACCGGCTGGTGCCAGCGCCGGCCCTGACCATCGCCATCTGCCTGTGCCACGCCTCCCAACTCAAAGGCCGGCCGACCAAGGCCCGGCGCTATCGGTGCGAGGACGCCATCGACCAGATCGGCCTGCCGGTCAGCATCAGCGACGACATCTTCGAAAGTTACGCGGCCAAAGTCTGGATTCGCCACACCGCCAACCTGGCGAAACCCACCAGTTACGAACAGGCCTGCGAGTTGCTGGGGGTGACCCGGCGCGACCCCATCGAGGTGATCAAGCGGGCCTACCGCAAGAAGGTGTCCGACTGCCATCCGGACAAACTGGCCCAGCGCCGGGTCAGCATCGAGGAATCGGCCCTGGCCAAGGAGCGGCTGTTGCGCTACCAGCAGGCCTGGGAGCTGGTCAAACGCCGGCATCGACTGCGACCGTAATGCGACTTAGCGATTCTCCAGCCAGGCGGCGATGCGCCCGGCCAGGGCCCCGCTGGCGTGCCCGGACACCGGCCGCTGCAGCGCCACCGGCTGTCGATCGAGTCCCTCGAACCCGGCCCGCAGCGCCTCCGCCCGGCGCTGCCGGCTGTCCGCCGCACCGCCATTACGGGCACTGTACAATTCCAGGATCGCCAGCTCGGACTGGGCCGTGAGCTGGTTCGCCAGCGTCACCGCGTCCTGGGGATAGAATTCCGGCGCCACCCAGATCAGGGCCTGGGCGTCGGGCACCGCCTGGGACGCGGCCACCAGATGATTGCTGGCCCGCCCGATACCAACCAGGGCCGGACGCTGGTAGCCGCGCCCGGACAGCTCCGTGACCGCCAGCTCCAGGGTTTCCAGCACCCGCGCGCGGTAGCGCTGTTCGGGCGACTCCGCCTCGGGCGAGGCCATGACGTCAATCATTACCGAGCTGTCGGCGGTGGCGCCGGCCTCGGCCGCCGGCTCCTTTTCCGCCGGCGCCTCCAGGCTCTGCTGCAGCGCCCGGTCCGGCGCCGGCAACCCCAGCACCAACGACGCCCACCCCCGCTTCGCCAATTGCCGGGCCAGACCATCGGCGGCTTCGGACGCGGCGTTTTCACCGACGTCCGCCAGCACCACCAGGGCGCCCTGGGCCGGCACCTCCTGCTCGGGGTGAAACAGACCCAGCGCCCGCTCGCCGGTGTCCAGCTCCAGCCACAGGGCCGCATCCGGGCGCAGGCGACTGAGCTCGCCGTCGGCCATGCCGGTCATCAGGGCCGGACGGACCTCCTCGGCCACCAACCCCGCGGGCATCGCCAGTGCGACGGCAACCGCCACCGCCAGTGCGGCGGACAGCCATCGGTGACCATGGCCACTTCTCGTTTCTCTAGGCACAGTTCCTGACTCTTTGGCTGCGAAAAAGGTACGTCAAACTGATAGACTAGCACCGGTCGATCCTCGGCGGCAGGGACCGCTGGCCGCATCATTTGTCACGCCATCGCGCGCAAGAGTCATTGAGAGAGCCTGAGAGAGCCATCATGAACCCATACCTGATTGCCCCATCGATCCTGTCTGCCGATTTCGCCCGCCTGGGCGAGGAAGTCGATCACGTACTCGCAGCCGGTGCCGACGTCGTGCACTTCGACGTCATGGACAATCACTACGTCCCCAACCTGACCATCGGCCCCATGGTGTGCGAGGCCCTGCGCAAGCACGGCGTCACTGCGCCCATCGACGTGCACCTGATGGTGTCCCCGGTAGACGACCTGATCCGCATGTTCATTGACGCTGGCGCCAGCTACATCACCTTCCACCCGGAGGCCAGCAACCACATCGACCGCTCGCTGCAACTGATCCGCGACGGCGGCTGCAAGGCCGGCCTGGTGTTCAACCCGGCCACCCCGCTGCACTACATGGACCACGTCATGGACAAGCTCGACATGGTGCTGATGATGTCGGTGAACCCGGGTTTTGGCGGCCAGAAGTTCATCCCGGGCACCCTGGACAAGCTGCGGGAGGCCCGCAAGCGCATCGATGCCAGTAACTACAACATCCGCCTGGAGATCGACGGCGGCGTGAAAACCGAGAACATCCGCGAGATCGCCGAGGCCGGCGCCGACACCTTCGTGGCCGGCTCCGCCATCTTCAACACCGACGACTACAAGACCACCATCGACGCCATGCGCGAGGAACTGGAGCAGGCCCGCAAGGTGATTGGCCAATGAGCCTGTCCGGACTGTTCAGCCCTCGCTGGCCCGGGGTCGCCCTGTTCGACCTGGACGGCACGCTGGTGGACAGCGCCCCTGACCTGGCAGCCGCAGTCGACCAGATGCTCGAACACCTGGGCCGCTCCCCGGCCGGCATCGACCGGGTGCGGGACTGGGTTGGCAATGGCGCCACGATCCTGGTGCGTCGCGCGCTCGCCGGCCAGAGCGACTGGGAGCCGGCCCGTCCCAAGGACGACGCCCTGTTTCCAGACGCCTTGAAGATCTTCTTTCACGCCTACGAACAGATCAACGGCCAGCACTCGGTGGTGTATCCGGGGGTCGAGGACTGCCTGGCCCAGCTCCGGGCCCATGGCTGCAAGCTGGGCGTGGTAACCAACAAGCCGGAACAGTTCGTGGCGCCGCTGCTGGAGCAGATGGGGCTGGACCACTGGTTTGACCTGACCATCGGTGGCGATACCCTGCCGGTGAAGAAACCCGATCCGACGCCGCTGCTGCACACCATGGAGGCCCTGGGAGGTACCCGGGGCACCACGGTGATGGTGGGCGACTCGGCCGCCGATGTGAACGCGGCCCTGGCCGCCGGCCTGCCCTGCGTGGCAGTGCGGTACGGCTACAACTTCGGCCAGCCGGTGGACGCGCTGGGGGCGGACGCGGTTGTTGATTCACTGGCCGAGCTTTTGTAATCTCACAGGGACTTTACGTTGATCAACTCATTTCGGGAGAGTCCTGCCGTGCAGGGACTGAAGCTGACTGCAGCGCGAGGCATCCTTTCTACCCGCGCGACACGATGGTGGCGATGGCGCACCGGCTGAACAGCCGTGCGGCTGGCAGGCACCCCCTGCCCAGCCGACAACCATCTGGCCCGCGCGACGGCGGGCCCGAGCCGCGAATGCAGATCAGACTTCAGGAAACCGACCTATGACACCCGAGCAGTTCCACGAGCTCGCCCACGCCGGCTTTAACCGTATCCCTGTGTACCGTGAGGTCCTGGCGGACCTGGACACCCCCCTCAGCACCTATCTTAAACTGGCCAGTGGCCCCTACTCCTATCTGTTCGAGTCGGTCCAGGGCGGCGAGAAATGGGGGCGCTATTCGATCATCGGCCTGCCCAGCCAGGAGATCCTCAAGGTGTTCGGCAACCGGGTGGAAGTTCGCCGGGGCGATGACCTGATTGAAGAAACCGAGGTCGACGACCCGCTGGACTTCGTGGAGCACTACCAGGCCCGCTTCAAGGCGCCGGACCTGGACCAGCTGCCCCGCTTCAACGGTGGCCTGGTGGGCTACTTTGGCTACGACACCGTGCGCTACATCGAGCCCCGACTGCGCCAGAGCTGCCCGCCGGACAAGATCGGCACCCCGGACATCCTGCTGATGGTGTCCGACGAGGTGGTGGTGTTCGACAACCTGCGCGGCAAGCTGCACCTGATCGTGCACGCCGACCCCGCGGTCGAGGGCGCCTACGACCGGGCCCTGCGTCGCATCGACGAGCTGGAGGGCCGGCTGCACCGGCAAACCGCAGACGCCCCGCGCACCCCACAGCACCTGCGCGGCAAGGCCGTGGACGAGAGCGACTTCGTGTCCGGTTTCAGCCAGGACAAGTTCGAGGCCGCGGTCGGCAAGATCAAGGAATACGTGCTCGACGGCGACGTCATGCAGACGGTGATCTCCCAGCGCATGTCCATCCCGTTCGAGGCACCGCCGCTGAACCTGTACCGCTCGCTGCGGGTACTCAACCCCTCGCCCTACATGTATTTCCTGGACCTGGACGACTTCCACATCGTCGGCTCGTCGCCGGAGATCCTGGCCCGGGTTGAAGACCAGGAAGTCACCGTTCGGCCCATCGCCGGTACCCGCAAACGCGGCGCCACCGATGCCGAAGACAAGGCGCTGGAGTCCGAACTGCTGGCCGATCCGAAAGAGATCGCCGAGCACCTGATGCTGATCGACCTGGGCCGCAACGACGCCGGCCGGGTGTCGGAAACCGGCACCGTCCGGCTGACCGACAAGATGATCGTGGAGCGCTACTCCCACGTCATGCACATCGTCTCCAACGTCACCGGCCGCCTGGACCGCAACACCAGTTGCCTGGATGTCCTGCGCGCAACCCTGCCGGCGGGTACCCTGAGCGGCGCGCCCAAGATCCGGGCCATGGAAATCATCGACGAGCTGGAGCCGGTAAAGCGCGGGGTGTACGGCGGCGCCGTGGGCTACCTGTCGTTCAACGGCAACATGGACACCGCCATCGCCATCCGCACCGCGGTGATCAAGGACAACACCCTGCATATCCAGGCCGGCGCCGGCGTGGTGGCAGACTCAGTGCCCCGTCTCGAGTGGAAGGAAACCATGAACAAGGGCCGCGCCATTTTCCGGGCGGTGGCCATGACCTACAACGATTTCGACCACTGAGGCGGAGGAACGATTTATGTTGCTGATGATCGATAACTACGATTCCTTCACCTACAACGTGGTGCAGTACCTGGCCGAGCTGGGCGCCGACGTTCAGGTCTACCGCAACGACGAGATCACGGTCGAGCAGATCGAGGCCCTGAAGCCGGAACGGCTGGTGGTGTCCCCGGGCCCCTGCACCCCGAACGAAGCCGGCATCTCCATGGACGCCATCCGCCACTTCGCCGGCAAACTGCCGATCCTGGGCATCTGCCTGGGCCACCAGGCCATCGGCCAGGTCTACGGCGGCGACATCGTTCGCGCCGGCCGGGTCATGCACGGCAAGGTGTCCCCGGTGTACCACCAGGACACCGGCGTGTTCCGGGGCCTGAACAACCCGCTCCAGGCCACCCGCTACCACAGCCTGGTGATCGCCCAGGATTCGCTGCCCGAATGCCTGGAGGTTACCGCCTGGACCCGCAACGAGGACGGCTCGGTCGAAGAGATCATGGGCGTCCGCCACAAGACGCTGCCGATCGAAGGCGTGCAGTTCCACCCGGAGTCGATCATGACCGAACAGGGCCACGAACTGCTGCGCAACTTCCTGCGACGCTGAATTGCCAACACAACGGAGAGGCCGCTCACCATGGACATGAAAGAAGCTCTGAACCGGATTGCCTCCAACCTGGACCTGTCCCGGGATGAGATGAAACAGGTCATGCGCATCGTCATGAACGGCGAAGCCACTGACGCCCAGATCGGCGCCTTCCTGATGGGACTGCGCCTCAAGAGCGAGACCATCGACGAAATCACCGGCGCCACCGAGGTCATGCGCGAGCTGGCCACCGGCGTCACCGTCAAGGCCGAGCCCCTGATCGACATCGTCGGCACCGGCGGCGACGGCTCCAACCTGTTCAACGTGTCCTCGGCCTCGGCGTTCGTGGTCGCCGCCGCCGGCGGTTACGTGGCCAAGCACGGCAACCGCGGGGTGTCGTCCAAGAGCGGCAGCGCCGACCTGATCGAGAAGGCCGGCATCAACCTGAACATGACACCGGAACAGGTCGCCCGCTGCATCGAGCAGATTGGCGTCGGCTTCATGTTCGCCCCGGCCCACCATGGTGCCATGAAGCACGCCATCGGCCCGCGCAAGGAACTGGGCTGCCGCACCATCTTCAACATCCTGGGCCCGATGACCAATCCGGCCGGCGTCAAACGTCAGTTGCTGGGAGTGTTCACCCGGGAGCTGTGCCGACCCATGGCGGAGGTGCTGCATCGCCTGGGTTCCGAGCACATCCTGGTGGTCTGCTCGAAAGACGGCCTGGACGAGATCAGTCTGGCCGGGCCGACCCACGTGGCCGAGCTGAAAAACGGCGAGATCACCGAGTACGACATCACTCCGGAAGACCTGGGCATCAAGAGCCAGTCCCTGGTGGGCCTGACCGTGGACAGCTCCGAGGACTCCCTGAAGCTGATCCGCGCCGCCTTCGGCCGCGGTCACGACGAGATGGCGGAAAAGGCCCGGGACCTGATCGCCCTGAACGCCGGTGCCGCGATTTACGTCGCCGGCCTGGCGGCGACACCGAAAGCGGGTGTCGATCTGGCCCTGGACGCCATCGGTTCCGGCCTGGCAGCGGGCAAAATGTCCGAGCTGGCCGATTTCTCCCAATGCTTTTAATCCCGGTTGGCGACTGACGCCGCCGGACGACCCGGTGGGGTGGGGCCTTCCAAAATCGGCCCGTGAATAAGTCCCTGTAGGGCTTGGCTGCAGCCATCCATGGCTGCAGACAGTTTTGGAAGGCCCCACCCCACCGGCTCTCGCTGACAATTCAGTAGGTTCGTTATGACTGACAGACATTTGGACAAGACCCCCACCATCCTTCGGAAAATCGTTGACCGGAAGTGGGAGGAAATCGACGAGCGCAAACGAAAAGTCAGCATCGACGATCTGAAAGCCAAAGCCGGCGACCAGCCGCCAGCCCGCGGTTTTTCCGATGCCCTGCGCCGACGCATTGAACAGCAGACCCCGGCGGTGATTGCCGAGATCAAGAAAGCGTCCCCGAGCAAGGGCATCCTGCGGGACCCGTTCGAGCCGGCGGTGATCGCCGAGAGCTACGAACAGGGCGGTGCCGCCTGCCTGTCCGTGCTCACCGACAGGGACTTTTTCCAGGGCCACGAGGACTACCTGGTGGCGGCCCGCAACGCCTGCAGCCTGCCGGTGATCCGCAAGGACTTCATGGTGGCGCCCTACCAGGTTTACGAGAGCCGGGCCATTGGCGCCGACTGCATCCTGCTGATCGCCGCCTGCCTGACCAAGGACCAGATGCAGGAACTGGAAGGTATCGCCCACGAGATCGGCCTGGACGTGCTGGTGGAAGTGCACGACGGCGCCGAACTGGACGACGCCCTGACCCTGACCACGCCGCTGGTGGGCATCAACAACCGCAACCTGCACACCTTCGAGGTGTCCCTGGACACCACCTTCGACCTGCACGAGCGGATCGGCGCCGACCGCCTGAGCATCACCGAGAGCGGCATCATGACCCGCGCCGATGTGGACGCCATGACCGGGCGAGGGATTTACGGTTTCCTGGTGGGTGAGTCGTTCATGCGGGCCGAGGAGCCGGGGCAAAAACTTCAGGAGCTGTTCTTTTAGGGCCGCCTACTGAGCTGCCCGACCGGGGCGGCGGGTAGAGCCGACCAAAATCGTGCGGAGCCATGGATGGCGGAGCCGAGCATACAGGGAGGTATTCACTGCGGATTTTGGGCGGCTCTACCCGCCGCCCCGCACGCGTCAGTCGAAGCCCACTATTCCCCAGGCTCAGCCAACGCCTCCTGCAACAACGCCAGCAGGTGCGCCGGCATCCCCGCCGCCAGCTTCAGTGCGGCCTCATGCCCCCGCGGTGACATCTTGCCCCAGGTCCGGCGCACAATACGTAGCCATTTCTCGCGATCGTAGTCCGCCTTCTCCTCATAGAAGTCTGCGAAATAACGCTCCAGAAACACCATGCAAGCGACGTCTTCCAGCAATTGCGTGTCGGCGTCCTTGCGCAGCTCGCGTTTGGTGAGAATGGTCTCCACCTTCTCGCACTCGGCGGCCTGGTAACCGCATTCGGCCATGATCTCGGCGGCCCGTCGCCCATGCATCCGACCGCAGGCCTGGCGCCACTGATAATAGGCCTTGCGGCCCTCCGGGTAGTCGCTACGCGGCATGGTCCAGCGCTCAATGTGCTGGGCCCGGCAGGCGATCTGCATGCGCTCGGACGGCGCCGGTTCCAGGGCGAACAACCAACGGGTCATGTGCAGACTGTAGGCGTATTCCCGCGGCAGCGAGTCGCCGTCGACGGTTTCCCGGTTCGGGTCGGCGCGATTGGCGCCATCAATTTTATCCAGTGCACAGGTCAGTTGTGCCGAGGCGGTCATGGCCGGCTCCTGTTGGTTGGTTTCGAGGGGTGAATTTAGGTCCTGCTCAGCGGGTCACCATGGTCTGGGCACTCTTGACCAGGTCGTCGGTGTTCTCCGGCCGCTCCGGCTTGCGGATCCCGGTCGCGCAGCCGGGGCGATCATAGAGCTCGTCGACCCAACGCCGCAAGCGTTCCAGGCCGTCCATGGACACCCCGGACCAGTTGTAGGTGCGCACCCAGGCCCAGTTGGCAAAATCGGCGATGGTGATCTCGTCACCGGCCAGGTAGCGGGACTGGCCCAGGCGGGTGTCCAACACCTCGAACAGGCGCCGGCACTCGTGCTGGTAGCGGTCGATGGCGGGCTGGATCTTCTCCGGAAAATACCGGTAGAACACATTCGCCTGGCCCATCATCGGGCCGACGCCGCCCATCTGGAACATCAGCCACTGCAGCGCGCGCGAGCGCACCTTGGGGTCGGCGGGGTAGAACTGGCCGTACTTCTCGGCCAGGTACACCATGATGGCGCCGGATTCGAATACCACGAAGTCGTCGTTGTCCCGGTCGACAATCACCGGAATCCGGCCGTTGGGATTCATGGCCAGAAACTCCGGGGTCTTCTGGGCGCCCTTTGACAGGTCGATGGGGATGAGGTTGTACTCTATCCCCAGTTCCTCGAGCAGCACGGACACCTTGTGGCCATTGGGGGTTGGCGAGGTATACAGGTCTATCAACTCAGTCTCCTGATTCGTCAGTGAGCATCGGTGCGTGGCGCACCGGGCATTCACACCTGGGCGGACGGCCGGGCCTTGATCCGGTCAAACCAGGCCTGCAGGTTGGTCTGCTCCGGCTGGATGCGAATGTCGATGACCCGGGCAAAGGCGACGGTGGTGAAGGCGTTGATGTCGGCGGCGGTGAAGCGATCCAGGCAGATGTAGTCCTTGCCCTCGAGCTGCTTGTTCAGGAAGTGCATGAACTTCTGCACCTGCTGGCCACACTCCTCGCCCCATTCCTTGATCGGATTCATGCGATCCTTGAAGTAACCACTGGTGTGCTGGAAGCACATACCGGTGGGCATGAAGAAGAACAGCTCGATCCAGCGCAGCCACTGCTCCATCTGGGCTTTCTCCAGCGGGGTTTCACCCAGCAGCTTGGGCGCGTCCGGATAGCTCTCCTCAAAGTAGCGACAGATCGCCATGGTCTCGGCGATGCAGGTGCCGTCGTCCAGCTCCATCACCGGCACCTTTTTCATCGGGTTGCGGGCGGCGTATTCCGGGGTCAGGTTTTCGCCCTTCTGCAGGTCGATCTGAACGAATTCGGCTTGATCGAGCAGCCCCTTTTCGGCCATGAACATGCGCACGCGACGGGGATTGGGGGCGGTTTTGGTTTCGAAGATTTTCATTGTTGTTGGCTCCGTTCCGGCCTGGGTTTGAGAACCCTGTCAACGACAGGCAAACCGTGAGCCTGCCCCGATCGGACGGTTGCGTCAAGCAACCGGAACTACCGGGCCAACCAATCTCGAAGCCGGCGAATCAACCAATCCGGGTCGTCGATGACCAGGTCGTGGCCGGCATCCGGGTGCAGTTTCAGGGTCCACAACCAGCGTTGCTCCAGTTGCGCGCTGCATTGCCAGTGCACGATGCGGTCACCCCGGCTGGCCAGCAGCAGGGCATCGGGCATCGGACGCTGGCGTCCCGGCCGGTAGCGGGCGGCCGCGGTCATCTGGCGCAGGGCATTGCCGGCACTGACCGGACGCTGGCGTTGGATCCGGTACCAGTGCTTGACCAGCTCCAGGGGCGGCTCCCGGTTGGAGGTCAGGCGCAGTATGTCCCGTTCCCGCTCGAACAGCTCGCGCCGGGCCAGGAGCCGGAGCACTCTGGGCCAGGCACCGGGGCGCATGCGCTGCCAGAAGGGGCTGAAGCCGGAGCTGGTGTTGATCAGCACCAGGTTCTGGATCTCCCCTTCCGGCGCGTGCTGGGCCCAGTCCAGCGCCACCATGCCGCCCATGGACATTGCCAGGATACTGAACGGTTTGGGGATATGGGCCACCTGCCGACGCACCACTTCGCGGATGCCGGTTATGGTGTCCGGGCTGGTCTCGCGAAAATGCACGCCGGTACCGGGCAAGTCGACCGGGTGGAATCGGTGCTCCGGAAACGACGCCTGCAGCCGTTCCGGAAAATCACCCCAGTGCGCCTGTTCGCGGGTCAGCCCGCGCAACAGAATCCAATCCATACAGCGCCAATCCTTATCAGCGAGCGTCCCGATACCAATGCATGATCGCGGCTTCTCTCAGCATGGACTCCTCTTCCCGTACCGGCAACCAGTTTTCATGGCTGGCGGCGGCGTTCACCAGGAAGTCGATCCAGGTCAGATGGCTGCGCAGCACCCGCTGGTGCCGATGGGGCACCAGCGGATTGAACAGACCGTCGAGCCGCAGCAACTGTCGCGGACGTTTGCGCACCCAGCGCCAAGACCCCATTTCCAGGGTCAGGGGCAGGAACACGCCGTCGCTCTCGCGATTGACCTGCTTATAGAAATAGTCCCAGAGATCCCCGTGGGTCAGGTAATGGAGGGACTGGGGCTCGAACCGGTAATCGTGATTGGGGTAGGCCTGCTCCCAGATCAGCTTGAGCGCCATGACCGAGGCAATGCGGCGCATCGGTCGGCGGCGGTAGGCGTAGGGAAACCAGATCTGGTCCTTCCAGCCGAACCCGGAGTGGCAATCGAGCGCGGCACTGAACGGCCGGCCCGGAATCAAGTCCTGAATCACCGACTCCAGCGCCCGGTTCTCGGCTTCCATGCCCTGCTCCGGATCGCCGGTGTACCAGGGCAGCCGGGGCGACAGCCGCTGCCCTCCGAGCAGGAAGGCGCTGCGTTCCTGGGCCACGATCGGGGCGTTGCGCATCAGGTCGACGCCGTTGGGGTTGCTGCGCTGGTTCAGGAACATGCCGCCCGGGTTCAGGATCGGCAACAGGGTGATCCGCACGCTCTGCAACAGCTGGCGCAGGCCGTCGTCCCAGCGCAGTCGGGCCAGCACCGAACTGAGCCAGGCCATCACCACCTGGCTGCCAATACGCTCCAGTCCATGTACCCCACCCACCAATAACAGGGCCGGGGCGTCCGGACGCTCGCAGCCCAGATCGACCCGATAGATCGGCAGCGCCAGATCGGCGACCGGTATCCGGTCCAGCACCTGGGTGGTCACCTGGGTCGGCGCCTCCGCCAGCATCCGTTCCAGCTGCACCATTTCCGGCAGGAAGGTCCGGAGTGCCCGGCGCTGGCGACTGTCCCGGCTGGCTTGTTCGGCCGCGATGGCGGTGTGCGGTGTCAGTGTCCGCAGTTCGGTCATAGAGCGCTCCCCCTAAACGGCTGGAGTCTAGCCGGCAATTGCTACAGACGTTTGACACTCAGGCCCTCGGCACCGACCGATACGTACACCAAGAAGACAGATTAGTTGGCATCCAACTTGTATCTTGGCTCAGGATCCTTATCCTAAAAAACGTGTAATGTTCAAGGCCTTAGCATTTTGTCTGCCAGAACCGTCTTCACCAAGAGCACCGCGACTTCGATCTGTTACGGCCACCGGGCCGTAATCTGTGAACTATCCTTCATGTACGAGCAAGTAATCTGCCAACCCCGATAAGGAGAAGTGATTATGCGCAAGATCCTTTCCGCCGCACTGCTGTGCGCCGCCGCCAGTCCGGCCATGGCCCAAGCCAATGAGTGTGGTCAGGTGTCCATCACCGAAATGAACTGGGCATCGGCTTCGGTGGTCACCAACGTCGCCAAGTTTGTCATGGAGCAGGGCTACGGCTGTGACGTGGCCGTGGTCCCATCCGACACCGTGCCGGCGGTTACCTCGGTAGCCGAGAACGGCGAGCCGGACATTGTGACCGAGCTGTGGGTCAATTCCACCGGCGAAGTGTTCAAGCGCCTGGAGGAAGAGGGCAAGATCGTGCGCCTGGGTGAGGTGCTGTCGCCGGGTGGCGTTGAAGGCTGGTGGCTGCCGACCTACGTAGTGGAAGAGCACCCGGAGCTGAAAACCATTGAAGGCATCATGGCCAACCCGGAGCTGGTCGAAGGTCGCTTCAACAACTGCCCGGACGGCTGGGGTTGCCGGATCGTCAACGACAACCTGATCCGCGCCCTGAACCTGGAAGACTCCGGCATCGAGGTGTTTAACCACGGCTCCGGTGAGACCTTGGCTTCGTCCATGGCGTCGGCGGTACAGAACCAGGAGCCCTGGTTCGGCTACTACTGGGGCCCGACCGTGCCGCTGGGTAAGTTCGACATGACCCGCATCGACCTGGGCGAATACAAGGCCGAGGTTCACGCCGCCAACGCCAACAAAGATGTGGACAACCCCGGCGTTTCTGACTTCCCGGCTGCCCCAGTGCTGACCGCGGTCACCACCAGCTTCCAGCAGCGGGAGCCGGAAGTGGCCGAGATGCTGAGCAAGATGACCTTCCAGACCGACACCATGAGCCAGGTCCTGGCCTGGAAGAGCGACAACAACGCCTCGGCTGAAGAGGCGGCGGTGTACTTCCTGAGCAACAACACCGACACCTGGAAAAACTGGCTGAACGACTCAGCCCGCGAGCGCCTCGCCGCCATCCTGGGCGAGTAACCCTCGATGCAATGACAGGGCCGGCACCGGCCCTGTCTGCGTTCCATCTTCAGCAACCCAATGTCCGTTCACCTGGCGGAGCTACGCGCAGGAACCTGACACATCATGGCTACCTACGATTTCGTGTTTTCATCACTGGGTCTCGACGACTGGTGTTCCGAGGGCAAAAGCGATGCCCCCATGTCCATGGCCCAGTTGCTGTCCAAGGCCAAGGGCGAAGAGGCCCCCGAGGTTTCGGCCTGGGACCTCCCGTTTCCGTCCATGGACGCCCTCAACAAGGCCTGCCCGGCCTTTCCCCAATCCCGGGAACTGACCAAGGGCCTGGAAGAAGGCTTTCTCGCCATCAAGGACAGCCTGAGTGTTGTTCTCGACCCGATTACCCAACCCCTGAGCTGGGCCCTCGACGGCACCCTGTACGCCATGCTCAGCGCACCCTGGTGGATCATCATTCCGATTCTGCTGGCGGTGGTGTTCCTGGTCACCAAATCCTGGAAGCTGGTGTCCTTCGTCGCCATCAGCTTCGTTACCCTGGCGTTCATCGACTATTACGAATACGCCATGCAGACCCTGGCCATCATTTTTGTCTGCGCCTTCCTCTGCGTGCTGCTGGGGGTACCCATCGGCATTGCCATGTCCCGCAGTGACGTGATGCAACGCATGACCATACCGGTGCTCGACATGCTGCAGACCCTGCCGCCGTTCGTGTACCTGATTCCGCTGATCTTCCTGTTCAGCGTGACCGAATCCAAGCTGTACGGCATCGCCATCATCCTGTACGCCATCGTGCCGGTGATCCGGCTCACCAACCTGGGCATCCGGCTGGTGGACAAGGACGTGATCGAAGCCGCCGACGCCTTCGGCATGACGCCCCGGCAGAAACTGTTCAAGGTCCAGATTCCCCTGGCCCTGCCCAACATCATGGCCGGCGTGAACCAGACCATCATGATGAGTCTGGCCATGGTGGTCATTGCCTCCCTGGTGTCGGCACCGGGCCTGGGCGTGCTGGTGCTGCGGGGCATCCGCAACCTGGAGCTGGGGGTCGGACTGGTGTCCGGTCTCGGCATCGTGATCCTGGCCGTGATTCTGGACCGGGTCACCAAGGCCTCTCTGGCACGCATCAATGCCGCCCAAAAGCAGTGAGGACAGAGACGTGGCAAGAGATATCAAGATTTCGATCAAGAACCTGTACAAGATCTTCGGCCCGACCCCCGACGTCGGGCTGGAGTATGTCCGCCGCGGCATGAACAAGGCCGATCTGCTGGAAAAGCAGAACCACGTGCTCGGTCTGCGGGACATCAATGTCGACATGCGCGACGGTGAGATCACCGTGATCATGGGGCTGTCCGGCTCCGGCAAATCCACCCTGATCCGGCACCTGAACCGTCTGATCGAGCCCACCGCCGGGGAGATCCGGTTCGGCGGCGAGAACGTGCTCGACTACGGCGAGGAGGACCTGCGCAAACTGCGGCGCGAGCGCATGTCCATGGTGTTCCAGAAGTTTGCCCTGCTGCCGCACCGGACCGTGCTGGAGAACGCCGGCATGGCCATGGACGTGCGCGGCAAGAAGGTCCGGGACTACGAGGCCGAAGCCAAGAAATGGCTGGCCCGGGTGGGCCTGGAAGGCAACGAAAACCAGTACCCGCACCAGCTGTCGGGTGGCATGCAGCAGCGGGTGGGTATTGCCCGGGCGCTGGTGTCCAACGCCCCGGTGATGCTGATGGACGAGGCCTTCTCGGCCCTGGACCCGCTGATCCGCTCGGACATGCAGGACCTGCTGCTGGAGCTGCAGGAGGAACTGCACAAGACCATCGTGTTCATCACCCACGACCTGGACGAGGCGCTGAAACTGGCCGATCACCTGGTCATCCTGAAAGACGGCGAGGTGGTGCAACAGGGCGACCCCCAGGACATCCTGCTGCACCCGAACGATCCCTACATCATCGACTTCATCGCCGACATCAACCGGGCCCGGGTGCTGCGTGTCCGCTCGATCATGACCCAGCCCGAGGGTGACGACATCGAGTACGCCGGCGACATTTCCGACAAGGACAATCTGGAGACGGTGTTGTCCCGGTCCGAGGGCGACACCAGCCTGACCTTCCGGGTGGTCCGGGACGGCGAGCAGGTGGGCGTGCTGGCGATGAAGGATCTGGCCCAGGCCCTGGTGCCCACCGAAGCGTCCGGCGAACGGTCCAGTTAGGGGCCTCGGGTTACAACGTCCGGCACAAGGAGTATGATTCAGGCTCATTTGCCCTGACGGCCCCTGGCCGAATCATCATGCTGAGACCCCTGCTCCTGGCCGGCCTGGTCGCGCTGGCGGCCTGTTCGCCGCCGGACGACACCACGCCCACCACCTCGACCACTGTGGCCGAGCCTGCGGTGCTGGCCGCCGGTCCAGCGCCCGGTCAACGCCGGGTCGTGACCCTCGCCGCGGATCCCTGGTGCCCCCACAACTGCGACGCGAATTCGGACCGCCAGGGCTACATGGTGGAGATTGCCCGTGAAGCCTTTGCGCTGGCACAGCTGGAGGTGGAATACACCAACATGAGCTGGGCCCGGGCCCTGCAGCAGGCCGACGCCGGCCAGATTGACGCCGTGGTCGGGGCCTTCACCGGCGACGCCCCGGATTTTGTCTTCCCGGACGAAGCCATCGGCCATGCCCGGATCGGGCTGTTCAGCCACGCCGACAGCGACTGGCGCTACCGCGGCATAGCCTCGCTGGATGAGCACAAGCTGGTCGCCATCAACGGCTACTCCTACTCACCGGAACTGGACGCCTACATCGACGACCACCAGGACGACCCGGGCCGGGTCTGGATCCTGTCGGGCCCGTCGCCCCTGGACCGGGCCATCGAACTGCTGGAACAGCGCCGCTCGGACGTCCTGGCGGAAGACCTCGAGGTCATGCGCTGGACCCTCGACCAGTTGGACAAGCAGGAAGCCCTGCGCCAGGTCGGCCAACTCGAGCGGTTGCCGGTGTACGTCGCCTTTTCTCCCGCCAACCCCCACTCTGACGATCTGGCTGCGCTGCTGTCGGAAGGTATCCGCAAACTGCGCCGCTCCGGTCGCCTGGCGGCCATTCTGGACCGTTACGGCATGTCGTGGTCGGACTGAAACGCGGTCATGGTAGCGCCGGTGTCGGTTGACAGCCGCAGCGAACCGTCCTGACCAATGCGGGCCCGGGTTACCTGGCCCAGCAACTCGAGGAAGCGGGCCTCCTGTTGCATCAGCGCCGGCGCGCAGGCCATGCGGGTGCTGCCCAGGCCACTGACTGTCAGGGCACCGCTGTCACTGAGCTGGTACTGCCCCTGATAGCGGTTGCACGAGGCCCGACCGGCAATCCGGTCGTCGGCCAGAAACTGGAGGGTCAGGCGGGAACGGTCGATGATGCCGGCGCCGGCCAGATCCTCGACCACCCACTCGGTGCCCCGGAACAGGCGCTGGGGGTCGCCGCCACAGCCATCGTAGCCTTCCCCATTGACCGTCAGCCGGACCTGGTTCGGAAACTGGCCACCGGTGACCGGATCCTGGCACAGCTGGCCGGCCACCGTCAGTCGGGCCCGCACGCCATCGGCCTGGGCCACGAACTCGCGACCATGACGGTCGGCGTGGGCAAGCGCCACCGGCAGCTGCAGGGTCTGATCTGTCTCATAGGGCGGATGCAGCACCAGGGTGTCGTCCTGCATGCGCGCTTGCCAGGCAGGCGTGCTGCCCTGGGCCGTGAACGGCAGCGCCAGCGCCCCGGGTGGCAGGCACTCCGGATACTCCTGGCCGCGGATGGTCAACCGGGTCCGCCCCTCCTCGCGCACCAGGCGGGTGCTGGGATCGCCGGGCGCCAGGTACACACCGGCGGCCCCGGTGTCGGCCGGCTTCAGGAGCAGACCCTTGTCGAGGTATTGCAGGTTGATCAGCGGATGGGCCGGATCCATCATCACCGTCAGGTCGAGCTGCCCGCAGGCGTAGGTCTCGACCACCGGCTCAGTGGATTCCGAGGAGGGTGAGACGGCGCAGGCCGTCATCAGGAGACTGGCGACGGCGACCACCGCCAGCCCCGTTTTTGGGGGTGCAAACATAGTCAACATCCTTGCTAAATGATTCCTTCTTATCCCGCCGTCGCACCTTTATGCTAAGGGCCTGACACCAAGGAGACCGTTCATGGCACTCAAACTCTATCAGTTCGCCATTTCCCACTACTGTGAAAAGGTTCGCTGGGCATTGGATTACAAGGGCCTGAATTACCAGACCGTGACCCTGCTGCCCGGCCAGCACATCAAGACCGTCCGGCAGCTCACCGGCGGCAAGGATACCTCAGTTCCGGTGCTCGATCACGACGGCCACTGCGTCCAGGGCTCGGCCCAGATTCTCGATTACCTGGACCAGACCTTCCCGGAGCGCCCGCTGACCCCGTCCGACCCGGATCTGCGGGACCAGGCCCTGGCCTGGGAACGCCGACTCGACGACGAGGCCGGTCCGGCGGTGCGGTGCTACGCCTACCATCATTTCCTGAAGCGGCCGAAAGTGGTGATCCCGATGCTGACCGCGGGCACCCCGTTCTACAACCGCTACCTGCTCAGCCTGGTGTTCAGTCGCGTCGAGGAGACCATGCGCCAGTGGATGAAGATCAATGAGAAAACCTCGGAGAAATCGCGCCTGGTCATGGAGCAGCTGCTGACCGATCTGGCCGAGCGCTACCGCCAGCACTCGTTCCTGGTTGGTGACAGCTTCACCCGCGCCGATCTCACCGCCGCCGCCATGTTCGCACCCATGTTCCAGCCGGCGGCCTACCCGGTGCCCTGGCCCAAGGCCAACAAGATCCCCGCCGACATCAAGGCCTGGCTGGAGCAGTGGCAGCCGCAACTGCAGGTGCTGTCTAAGGTGTACCAGGACCACCGCTGACCGTCGATGCCCGGCGCTGTCGCAAATCGCCAGCGCCGGTGGCGGGAACCGACACTGGCTCCCGGGCCAGGCCGTGCCAGACTGGCACCTGAATAACAACAACCCGACAGGTTTGCCATGACCCTGACCGACATGCTGCTGGCGGTGCTCGATCGCAGTGGGCTCCGACCCGCGTGGGACGCGCTTGCGCCCTGGCTGGCGCTGGATGAACGGCAGTTGATCTTTGTGATCGCGACCCCGGTGTTCATTGCCGTGGCACTCTGGGAATACCTGCGCATCCGGCACAACCCGGCGCTGATGGACACCCGCGAGGCGGTGCGCAATTTTGCCCTGGGGGCGGGCTACCAGCTCACCGAGTTGCTGTTCGCCGGCATCATCGCCTTTCCGGTCTATGCCCTGTGCTACCACTACCGGCTCCTGGACCTGGAGCTGACCTGGTTCACCGGCGCGCTCACCTTTCTTGGCGTGGACTTCTGTTTTTACTGGATGCACCGGGCCAGCCACCGCATCCGCTGGTTCTGGGCCGCCCACGTGGTGCACCATTCCTCGGAACGGATGAATTTCTCCACCGCCATGCGCCAGAACGCCACCAACATCTTCAATGGCAACTGGGTGTTCTACCTGCCCCTGGCGCTGCTGGGGCTGAACCCGGTGTGGATTGGCATCGCCTACGCCCTGTCGCTGGTGTACCAGTTCTTCATCCACACCACCCTGGTGGGCCGGCTACCGGCCTGGATCGAATGGCTGTTCAACACCCCCAGCCACCACCGCGTGCACCACGGTCGCAACCCCGGCTACATCGACCGCAACTACGGCGGCACCCTGATTGTCTGGGACCGGCTGTTCGGCTCCTTTGTCGACGAGGCCGCCACCGAGCCGCCCGAGTACGGCATTACCCGGCCGGTGCCCTCGAACAATCTGTTCGTGCTCTGGACCCACGAATACGTCGACCTGTTCCGCGACATGGCCCGCCCGGGCAGATTATGGTCTCGACTCAACCACCTATGGCAACCGCCGGAATGGGAACGACCGGCCCCGGACGACTCAGGGAACCCCCATGCACGCACACCCGTTCACACTGACCAGCCGTGACGATCACACCATCACCGGCACCCTGTTCCAGCCCGCCGCCCCGGCCTCGGTACTGGTCATCGCCCACGGCATGGCCGAACACGCCGGCCGGTACATCGATTTTGCGCGCTGGCTCGGGACCCAGGGCATTGCCGTCGTCACCTACCACCACCGGGGCCACGGCGATCAGGGCCCGACCGAAAAGCTCGGTCACTACAGCGACAACGACGGCTGGGCCAAGGTCACCGACGACCTGTACCGGGTGATAAGCCAGGCCCGCACCACCTTCCCCGACCTGCCGCTGACCCTGCTCGGCCACAGCATGGGGTCGTTCATTGCCCAGAGCCTGGCGCAGCAGCACCCCGGCGCGATCGACGCCCTGATCCTGAGCGCCAGCAACCGGATCCATCGGCCCCAGTTGCTGGTCTCCCGATGCCTGGTTGGCGCCATTCGTGGCCTACGGGGCCGGCGCCATCGCAGTGCCCTGATCACCCGGCTGACCTTCGGCCAGTTCAACCGGCGCTTCCAGCCGACCCGGACCGACTGCGACTGGCTGAGCCGGGACCCGCGCCAGGTCGATGCCTACCGCGCTGATCCGGCCTGCGGTTTCGACTGCAGCGTCGGGCTCTGGTACGACTTCCTGGGCGGTATGCTGGCCATCGACCCGCGCCGCTGGCGCAAGGACCTGCCGGTGCACCTGTTTGGCGGCAGCGAGGATCCGGTCGGGGAAATGGGCCAGGGCCTGACCCGGCACTTCCGGGCCATCCGCGAGGCCGGGGTGCAACGGGTCACGCTCCGGCTGTTTGCTGGCGGCCGGCATGAGATGCTGAACGAGACCAACGCCGACGAAGTCTGGGCGCACGTGGCCGCCCTGTGCCAGCCCGCTCACGCAGACGCCGCTCCGGCCTGACCTTCCGGACCGGAATCTGGCCCATTTGGCTCCGGCTTCGGCCACGCCCGACCGCTACCCTTGAGGCATTCAATCACTCTGCGCCGGGGAAGCCGCGATGACGGGCACCACACATCGAATAGACAGCGGCGGCGTCCATCTGCACGCCGTCACCGAGGGTAACCCCGAGGGGCCACCGCTGGTGCTGGTCCATGGCTACCCGGACAACCACCGGGTCTGGGACCGGGTCGTGGCCGAGCTGGCCGACGAGTTCTGGCTGGTGCGTTACGACGTGCGCGGCGCCGGCGCGTCCAGCAAACCCCGACGCACCCGGGACTACCGGCTGCCCTACCTGGCCGGCGACCTGCAGGCGGTGGTCGATCAGTTGCTGCCCGGACGGCCGTTTCACCTGCTTGCCCACGACTGGGGCTCGATCCAGAGCTGGGAGTCGGTCACCACCGAACCCCTGAACCGGCGCATCCTGTCGTTCACCTCCATTTCCGGCCCCAGCCTCGACCACGTCGGGCACTGGCTGAGAAGCCAATGGCGGGATCTCCGGGGGGGCGGCACCGGGCGCGTTCTGCGCCAGCTGCAAAGCTCCTGGTACGTCTTCCTGTTCCAGTTGCCGGTGCTGCCGGAGCTGGCCTGGCAAGGTGGGCTGGACCGGCTGTGGCCGGCCTACCTGAGGGCGCGCGAGGGCGTCACCGACGCCCGCCGGACCGAGTGCCAGAAGGCCGATGGCCGATTCGGGGTCAAACTGTACCGGGCCAACTTCCTGCCCCGGCTGGCACGACCGGCCGAGCGTCACGCCCGGTGCCCGGTCCAGCTGCTGGTGCCGACCCAGGACCATTACGTGGGACCCCAGGTGTTCGAACAGCTGGAGCAGTGGGTGCAGTCGCTGACGCGTCGGGAATTGGCGGCGCCCCACTGGGCGCCGATGACGGATGCCGGCGCCATCGCGGCGGCGGTGCGGGAGTTTGTCCGCGCCCAGGTAGTCCCCGGGGCGACGGCCGGGAAGCCGGCAACGGCGCCCGGCCCGGTGGCCGATCCGGTGCGGGATCAGCGGGTGCCGTAGACCACCATGGTCTTGCCCTTGACCATGACCAGACCCTGATCCTCCAGGGTCTTGAGAACCCGGCCCACCATCTCGCGGGAGCAGCCGACAATCCGGCCAATTTCCTGGCGGGTAATCTTGATCTGCATGCCATCGGGATGGGTCATGGCGTCCGGCTCCTTGCACAGGTCCAGCAGGGTACGCGCGACCCGGCCGGTGACGTCCAGGAACGCCAGATCGCCCACCTTGCGGGTGGTCTGACGCAGGCGCGAGGCCATCTGCTCGCCGATGAAGTACAGCACCCGAGGGTCCTGCTGGGCAATTTCCCGGAACTTGGTGTAGGAGATCTCGGCGACCTCGCATTCGGTCTTGGCCTTGACCCAGGCGCTGCGGGAATCCATGTTGTCGAACAGGCCCATCTCGCCGAAGAAATCGCCGGCGTTCAGGTAGGCCATGATCATCTCCCGGCCATCGTCGTCTTCGATGATGACGGTGACGGAGCCCTTGACGATGTAAAACAGCGAGTCGCTTTTGTCACCGGCGTAGATGATCGTACTCTTGGCGGGGTAACGGCGGCGATGACACTGCGACAGGAAATAGTCGAGGTGCTTGGTTTTCTGCTCAACCGGCTTGACGATAGTGGCCATAATGCGAGTCGTGCCTCCTCAATACTGGCGGGTCCCAATGGTTGTTATTCACCCGGCTTTCCCTGCGGGTTCGTGCTTTTTTATTCAAAAACACCGCAACTTATAACAAGAAGGCCTGACTTCGGCAACCGGAAACCAGCCACAGTATGACGTCATCGACGACGCGGTTGGCTGCCGCCCGCCGGCGACTGTGCTAGCATCCGGCACACTGTCTTTATCAAGGTGCCGGCCAGCCCGGTGCCGAACCCTCTGATTCGGAGACCATCCGCCATGAAAGCAACCGTTGACTGGACCGGCAATGCCAGCTTCAAGGCCACCAGTGGCAGCGGCCACAGCGTGCAACTGGACGGCCCACCCGACCACGGCGGCGAGAACCTGGGCCCACGCCCGATGGAAATGCTGCTGATGGGCCTGGGCGGCTGTTCGGCCTTTGATGTCATGAGCATCCTCAAGAAAAGCCGTCAGGACGTCACCGCCTGCCATACGGAACTCGAGGCGGAGCGTGCCGACGCGGTGCCGGCGGTGTTCACCAAGATCCACCTGCACTTTGTGGTGACCGGGCACAACCTCAAGGAAAATCAGGTCAAACGGGCGGTCAGCCTGTCGGCGGAGAAGTACTGCTCGGCCTCGATCATGCTGGAAAAAGCCGGCGTCGAAATCAGCCACAGCCATGAAATCCGGAACGCCGGCTAAACCCGTGCAAACCACGACTATTCAAGGTCATTTGCGGTGTGCATAATACGCACCCTCTCCGCCGGTCTGCGCAAAAGGTGAACAACCCGGTCAGTAGTCGGTGGCGGCCTCGGCAGCACGCATAAGGCGATGCTGCAGTCATTCATCTCCACACATCGGAGGGGCTGAGCGTGGAAACCAAACTCCAGCTGCATGGTTTCAACAACCTGACCAAATCCCTGAGCTTCAACATCTACGACATCTGTTATGCGCAGACCGAGGAGCAACGCTCCGCGTACATCGATTACATCGATGAGATGTACAACGCCGAGCGCCTGACCCAGATCCTGACCGACGTGGTCAAGATCATTGGTGCCAACGTGCTCAACATCGCGCGCCAGGACTACGAGCCCCACGGCGCTTCGGTGACCATGCTGATCGCCGAGCACGAGCTGACCAATGGCGAAGAACCGGACAACGAGGAGTCACCGGGCCCCATGCCAGACACCATCGTGGCGCACCTGGACAAGAGTCACGTGACCGTGCACACCTACCCGGAAAGCCATCCCCACGACGGCGTCAGCACCTTCCGGGCCGACATCGACGTGTCCACTTGCGGGTTGATTTCACCACTCAAGGTGCTGAACTACCTGATCCACAGCTTCGACTCCGACGTGGTCACGGTGGACTACCGGGTGCGCGGCTTCACCCGCGACGTCGATGGCACCAAGCACTACATCGACCACGACATCAACTCGATCCAGAACTACCTGACCGAGGACACCCAGGCCGCCTACCAGATGATCGACGTCAACGTGTACCAAGAAAACCTGTTCCACACCAAGATGATGTTGAAGAACTTCGATCTCGACAATTACGTGTTCGGGGTCAATGCCAGTGACCTGGATCCGGCCGAGGCCCAGTCCATCGAGGACCGCCTGCGTCGGGAAATGCTGGAAATCTTCTACTCCCGCAACGTCGAATAAGCCGCGCCGACGGCCACGGCCGTGCGCCCAGACGGGCGCACGGCGCATTGATCAAATTTTCTGACCAAACCTTCCAAGATTCTCCGATTTCTTCTTCCCGCCCGCCGCAGTTCAATAGCCCCATACCAAGCGATAGCCATCGGAGGCATTGAACATGAAAAACATTCTCGTCATCACCGCCAGCATCTTCGGCCAGGGCGGCCAGTCCTCACAACTGGTGAACCAGACCCTGGACAACCTGCGCCAGAGCCATGGCGAACTCAAGATCCAGCACCGCGACCTGACCGCCGAGCCGGTGCCGCACCTGGACGCCGAGCGCTTTGGCGCCTTCATCACCGGCGCGGACGAGCGGGACAGCCAGCAACAGCAGGTGGCCGACTATTCAGATTCACTGATCGAAGAAGTCCAGCAGGCCGACATCATCGTCATGGGCGTGCCCATGTACAACTTCGGCATTCCGTCGGTGCTGAAGGCCTATTTCGATCACATCGCCCGGGCCGGCATCACCTTCCGCTACACTGAAAACGGCCCGGTCGGCCTGCTTGAGGACCGCCCGGTCTACATTCTGGCGGCCCGGGGCGGCATTTACGCCAACACCCCGAACGACTCGCAGACCCCGTTCCTGCGCTCGTTCCTCGGCTTCCTGGGCCTGACCGACGTGCACTTCGTGTTCGCCGAGGGTCTGAACATGGGCGAGGAACAGAAGGAATCGGCCCTACAGGATGCCCATCGCAACATTGCCACCCTGACCGCCTGAGGGCGGGTGCAGATCCCTGCGGGGAAGGAGTTTCACCATGACTGAACGTACCATCGAACGGGTGATCCCGGGCGCCGAAACCTCAGACGGTGCCGGCGTCCGCATCAAGCGCTCGCTCGGCCAGCAGCCGTCGCTGCGGCTGGACCCGTTCCTGATGCTGGACGAGTTCGGGTCCTCGGACGCCGCCGACTACATCGCCGGCTTCCCGGCCCACCCCCACCGCGGCTTCGAGACGGTTACCTACATGATCGAGGGGCACATGCTGCACGAGGATCATCTGGGCAACCGCGGTGATCTGCGCAACGGCGGCGTGCAGTGGATGACCGCCGGGCGCGGCATCATCCACTCGGAAATGCCCCAGCAGGAGGCCGGGACCATGCGCGGTTTCCAGCTCTGGCTGAACCTGCCCGGGGCGGAGAAGATGACCGAGGCGGGTTACCGCGACATCCAGCCGGAACAGATCCCGGAGATCGAGCTGGCCGGTGGCCGGATCAAGCTGATCGCCGGCGTTTTGACCCTGGACGGCGAGGAGCACGAGGGCGCGGTCACTGGCCGTAGCACCGACCCGCTGATCGCCGACCTTAGGCTGGCGCCGGATGCCGAGCTCAGCCTGCCGGTGCCGACCGGTCACAACGCCATGCTGTACCTGTACGAGGGCGACGCCAACATGGCCGACCTGGCGCTGCGGCGCAGCGCCGCCAACGTCCTGGGTGACGGCGATCGGATCAGCCTGCGGGGCGGACCGAGCGGGGCCCGGGTGATGCTGATTGCCGGCAAGCCGATCGGCGAGCCGGTGGTGCAGTACGGACCGTTCGTGATGAACACCCGGGAGGAGATCGAGCAGGCCCTGCAGGACTACCGGGACGGCCGGCTCACCGCCTGATCCGACTCAGGCGAAGGGCTTGCGCGCCATCAGGCGCTGGACCATGGGTCGCACCAGCAGATCCATGGCCAGCGCCATTTTTGTGCCCGGAATCACCAGGGTATCGTGCCGGGACAGGCTGCTGTTGGCGATCACCTGCAGCAGGTAGGGAAAATCCACCTCGGACGGCTCCCGGAACCGGATCACCAGCATGCTTTCGTCCTCGGTAGGCACGTCCCGGACCACGAAGGGGTTGGAGGTGTCCACCAGGGGAATGCGCTGGAAGTTGATGTGGGTGTGGGAGAACTGCGGCACGATGTCGTGCACGTAGTCGTCCATCCGGTTGATGATAGTCTCCACCACCGCTTCCTGGCTGTAGCCGCGTTTGTGGGTGTCCCGATGGATCTTCTGGATCCATTCCAGGTTCACAATCGGCACCACCCCAATCAGCAGATCCACATACTGGGCGATGTTGAAGCTCTCGCTCACCACCCCGCCATGCAGTCCCTCGTAGAACAGCAGATCGGTTTCCGGCGGCAGCGGCCCCCATGGGGTAAAGGTGCCGGGCTTGTGACCGGCCGCCAGCAGTTCCCGGTCCTCGTCGTGCACGTACTGGCGGTAGCGGCCGTTGCCGGTGTGGCCATAGTCGTAAAACAGGGCCTCAAGCTTGTCGATGTGGTTGGCCGCCAGGGCAAAATGGTTGCGCTCGCCAAACTGGCCCTTGGCCGCCAGCCGGGCCATCTGCTCGCGGTTGTAGCGGTGGAAACTGTCGCCGCTGACCATGGCCGCATTCAGGCCTTCGCTGGCGAACATCCGGTTGAAAATCTGTCCGGTCGTGGTGGTGCCGGCGCCCGAGGAACCGGTAACAGCGATGATCGGGTGACGTTTGGACATACAGAAACGGGTCCGGGAATCAGGTGAGACTGTCGAGCAGTCGCGGTTTTTCGACCACGAAGCCCTGGGCGTAATCGACACCCAGCTGGGCCAGCAGATCCAGAATATCGCGGGACTCCACCTGCGAGGCAATGACTTCCCGCTTCATGTAGTGGGCCATCTGGACCATTGACTGGACCATGGCGCGGTCGGTCTCGCTGGTGGTCAGCTGGCTGGTGAAGGTGCTGTCGATCTTGATCAGGTCCACCGGCAGTGAGCGCATGAACTGGAACGAGCTCGGGCCGCTGCCGAAATCAGCCAGGCAGAACCGACAGCCGAGCTCCTTCATCTCCAGCATGAACTCGGCGATGGCCTCGACGTCGTTGATGGCAGACGCCTCGGTCAGCTCGAACCAGAGCCGTTCGATGGGCGCGTCGGCCTGGCTGAGTTTCTCGTAGATGAACTCAAGCAAGGACTGGTCGTTCAGGGAGTGCCCGGACAGGTTGATGCAGATCCCGCCCATGTGGCGTGGGTCCGGCGCCTTGTCCCGCAGCCAGTCGAGCATGTGCCCGACCACCCAGCGGTCGACCGCCTGCATGCGGTCGTAGCGTTCGGCCATGCGCACGAAATCGCGCCCGGTAATCAGGGTGCCGGCATCGTCGTACATGCTGATCAGCACTTCGTACTGGGGCGACATGCTGGCCTGGGCGTTGAGCGGGATGATTTTCTGGCAGCGCAGCAGCATGCGCTCCTCGTTCAGATCACTGAGCCCGGCCACCTTGGCGGCAATCTGTTCCTGCCGGGCCTGGTCGTCGGCGTCCAGGGCGTATTCGGCCACCTTGCCGTGGCCCTGCTGCTTGGCTGCCGCCAGGGCCTGTTCCGAGGCCCGCAGCCAGCGCTCGGCACTGACCAGGGTGGCCAGCTCCGGGACCAGGCCAACGCTGGCCGACAGCCGGTAGCTGCGATCGTCGAAGGTGAACGAGGCCGCCTCCACCGACGCGATCAGATCCCGGGCCACCTTGGCCGCGTGCTCGGTCGGCACCAGCATGGCGAATTCGTTGCCGCCCAGCCGGGCCAGGGGCATGCCATCCTCCACCGCCCGCCCGAGCAGGTCGGCCACCTGTTTCAGGGTGGCGTCGCCGGCCTGGTAACCGGCGGTGTCATTCAGCAGCCGGAACCGGCGCAGGTCCAGGCGCAACAGCGCCCGCTCGTCCTCACGCCGGGCCAGTTGCTGATCCAGCATGCGCTCGAACTCCCGGCGCCCGAGCAGGCCAGTCAATTCATCGTGGGTGGACGCCCAGGACAGCTGGTCGTAGACCTTGCGCACCATCCGGTCGATGCTCTCGTCCACCAACGGGCGCTCGTACTGGTTGTCCGGCACGATGATGCCCTTGCGCATGTGCCGGGCCAGCGCCTCCAACTCGAGCTCCACCACCCGCATGCCCTGGTGGTTGACGAACACGAAGCGGCTGAAGCCGCGGGCAATCCACACCAGCCGGATGTACTGGGGTTCGTCCGGGTTGTCCTGGTCCCGGAGCCAGTCCCCGGTGCGTAATTTCTGGGCCCGATTGATCCAGCGCTGCAGGCTGCGCTGCTCACGCTCGGACAGCTTCTGGCTGTCGGCCTGTTTCGGTTGTGCCGGTGGCACCTCGACCAGCTCCGGCGCCTTGTCGGGACTGCGCACCAGGAACTGCTTGAGCTCGTCGCGGATCTGCGAGGACGGCAGGTGATTGCTGGATATGGACGACAGACCGTCCTGGATCACCCGCAGCAGCTCCGGCAGATTCAGGGTGCTGTCGGGGTCGGCGGCGAACGACAGCAGGGAGTCGATCACCGCCAGGTAGTCCTGCCACAACTGGCTGTCCGGCCCCTGGCGGATCCAGGTCAGCGACAGCAGGTCGCGCCAGCCGCCGTCGAGCAGGCTGAGCACCGCCTTCGGCACCTTGCGACCCGCCAGCTTCTGCTCCAGTACGTCGGCGACTGCCTGCTTGGATTCGGCCACCTTCTGGGCCCCTTCGGCGGCGGCGGTCACCCGTTCGACGTTGCGGCGGTACACCAGATTCTGGCGGTCAATCAGGGTATCGAGTTCCTGCACGGTGTGCTCGAACACGCCGGTGTCCTGCTCGAAATCGGTCATGATGCGCTGGATCAGCTCGTCCACCCGACGCTGCACCACCGGGTTGATACGGCCACCCTTGGCCCCGAGCTGGGCCAGCCGGTTCATCACGCCCCGAACCGGGCTGTCCTGATCGTCGAAGAACGCCGGGTCGCGCATGACCACCTTGAGCACCGGCACTTCCAGCTGGCGCATGCGGTCCTGGGCAAAGTCGCTCAGCTTCGGGCTCTCGATCACCGAGCGGAAGAACCGGTCGACGACATCCAGGGTGCCCTGCTGTTCCTCGTCCAGCTTGCTGTCGCCGCTGGCGCGAACCTTCTCGACCACCCGCTCCTTGAGCGTGGCGGTGTCGGCACCGGCGTCAACACCCTCACTCTGGAGCTGCTGCAATTCGCGATGCAGTTCCCCGGTCGACAGCGGCCGGGCGTTGGGGGCGAAGGCGGCGGGTTCGGGGTCGCCGCGAGCAATGCGGCTGGCGCTCAGGGTGCCCAGCAGGTTGCGCACCGTGGCGAAGGCAGTCTGCGCGGCCTGGGCGTAGTTGCGGAACTCCCCGCCCGCCCGCGCGGTGCGAACCCGCTGGCTGACCGGCGCCGCGACCTGCTCCGCCTCGGCCGGCTCCGGCGCCGCCTCTGGCGCGGCCTTGGCGGTTTCCACCGCGCGCGCCGGGCGGGTGCCGGACTTGCTCACCGTCTGGTCGCTCAGGTATTTGCTCAGATCCAGGTCCGGCAGCACCCCGTGGCGAATCAGGATGTTGTTCAGTTCCTGGTACAGGGGCCCCAATTGCTGCAGCACCGTCTGCTCGAATACCTTGAGACAGACCTTCTCGACCTCGCGGGTCGCCTTCAACTGGCTCAACCCGGCGTGGAAGGATTCACACACCAGCGATGGCCCGAGCGGGTTGTGGTGGCCGGTGCTGTTGGCGATCCCGAGTTTGTCCAGGCGCAGCTTGAGCTGCAGCAGGTCGCCCCGGTACTGGGTGTCGGCCTTGGTCACCATCACCCGGATGGTCAGCCAGTCCTCGAACTCGCCCTTGTCGACCACCGACAGTTCGGAGCCGGGCACCCCTTTCGGGGCGGGCTTCAGGGGTGATTCCAGGGCACGAGCCATCTGGTGCCAGATCACCCGCTGGCGCGCCTGGAGCTGGCCCGAGGCGTCCATGAATTCGTTCGCCTGCTGGTCGTTGGTGGCCTGCTGCGCGGCCTGTTTCAGCCCCGCCACCATGCGCACGAAACAGTCGTCCATCAAGGGTTCGATGAACTGGACCACGGCTTTGGCGGATTGGTGCAGGACGTATTGGACCCGGTCATTGGGCGCCCGCAGGGAGGCCCGGTCCTGGTGCCGGGAGCCGCTGCACTGCTGCAGCATGGCCTCCACGGCTTCCGGATTCGAGCGAGTGAAGTGCACGCCCATGGCGCCGTCTATGCGCCGGACGACGCTGACGTGCAGTTCGTGTCGGCGCTGGCCATCGAGGCTGCGAAAACGCACCACCAGTTCGGACGGGGTACCGGACGCCAGCGCCCGGTCCAACTTGCGGGAGGTATCCCCGGAATAGCGGACAAACAGACCTTCGGCGCAAAAATCCGCGATCTGACACGGCCAGGACTCGCCGCTTCCCAGGTCGATCTGGGCGGCCAGCTTGATGGGTTTGCGCGGACTGCTACGACGTTCTCTCGGATCCATTAACTACCTGATCATTCGTAAACCGGAATGGTCGGGCGCTCGCAGCCGCCCCCTCCGGCTTTCATCCTTGGGAACGGTGGCCAGCGCCACCTGCTACTATGGGAACCATGTCTGAAATATAACGGCGTGGCTCTGACAGGTGACCCTTGCCAATATAACATCCTGACCCATGAAACAGCTTAGTCAGATCTATTTGCTTTTGCTACTGGTAACCGGCCTGACCGGTTGCGCCACCGCCAGCTACTACGGCCAGGCCGTTTCCGGCCATTTCGGGCTGATCATGGCCGGCGAGCCGGTGGACCAACTGATCGCCGAGGACGGCACCAGCGCCGACCTGAAGCAGAAGCTGATGCTCAGCCAACAGGCCCGGGCTTTCGCCCGCGACGTCCTGGCCCTGCCGGTCGACGACGCTTTCACCGAGTTTGTCCACCTCGACCGGCCCTGGGTGGTGGTCAACCTGGTGGCGGTGCCGGAGTTTTCCCTGCGCCCCCATCGGTGGTGCTATCCGGTGCTCGGCTGCCAGGCCTACCGGGGCTACTTCGACCTGGACGACGCCCGGCTGGAACAGCGGAAATTCGACCGCCGGGGCTACGACACCTTCATCGGCGGGGTCACCGCCTACTCCACCCTGGGCTGGTTCGACGACCCCCTGCATTCCGGCTTCACCGACCTGGCCCAGGGCCGCATGGTGGCGCTGATGTTCCATGAGCTGGCCCACCGGGTGCTGTACATCGAGGGCGACACCGCGTTCAACGAGAGCTTCGCCACCGCGGTGGAATTGGAAGGACTGAAACTCTGGTCCACCCGATCGGGGGATCCGGACCTGTTCGAGCGCGCCCTGCAGCGTCTGCGCCAGCGTAACCAGACCCTGGCGCTGGTGCAGGCCACCGCGAGCCAGCTGGACACGCTTTACGCCCAGCACGGCCAGTTGCCGGACCCGGCGCTGCGGGAGCGCAAGAGCGAGCTTCTGGCCCAGCTGGCGCAGGACTACGTCACGCTGTCGGCGCAGTGGTCCCAGCCCGGCCCCCTGGGTACCCGCCCGGAGGGACTGAACAATGCCCGCATTGCCCTGTTCCGGCAGTACAACCAGTACGTGCCCGGCTTCCGCCAGCTGTTGCGGGACCAGGGCGGCCAGTTTCCCGCCTTCTACCAGGCAGTCGAGCGGCTGTCCCGGCTGCCGGAGCGCCAGCGCAGCGCCCGATTGGCCGAGCTGTCAGAGCGGTTTGAAGAAGACCTTTGATTTGCGTTGGGCGTTGTAGGACGCCAGCTTGGGCCCGGGCAACGCCTGCACGGTGGAGGCCTGGAAGCCGCGCTCCCGGAACCAGTGTTCGGTCTGGGTGGTCAGCACGAACAGTTTCTCGACGCCCTGCCCGCGCGCCAGCTTTTCCACCATCGACAGGATCTCGTCGCCACGGCCGGCCCGGCGATAGGACGGGTCCACCGCGAAACAGGACAGCTCGCCGGCCTGCTCCTCCGGGTAATGGTAGAGGGCGGCACAGCCGACGATGGTGCCATCGCGCTCGGCCACCACGTAGCGGTCGATCTCGGTCTCCAGCATCTCCCGGGACCGGCGCACCAGGATGCCCTGCTCCTCCAGTGGTTGGATCAGCTCCAGGATGCCGCCAATGTCCTCGACCCGGGCCTGACGGATCTGCTCGTAGTTGTCGCCACTGACCAGGGTGCCCGAGCCGTCCCGGGTAAACATCTCCTCCAGCAGCGCGCCGTCGTTGACGTAACTGATGATGTGGGCCCGACGCACGCCCTTGACACAGGCGTCGCAGGCGGCCCGCAGCAGCGCGGCATCGTGCCCGGTAACGGCGCCGGCAGCCAGGCGCTCGGACGCCTGCCGGGCCGAAAGCTCACGGATCAGCGAGCCATCCTCCTCCAGCAGGCCCTGGTCGTCGATGAACACCAGCAGTTTTTCCGCCTGCAACGCCGCCGCGACCTGACTGCCGACGTCCTCGTAGGACAGGTTGAAGGCGTCGCCGGTGGGGGAATAGCCCATCGGCGGCAGCAGCACGATGTGACCCTGCTCGAGCAGCTTTTCAATGCCGCCGACGTCGACTCGCCGGACCTTGCCGGTATGCCCGAAATCGATGCCGTCGAGCACGCCCACCGGTCGGGCGGCCACGTAGTTGCCGCTGCTGACCCGGATGCGGGCATTGTGCATGGGCGAATTCACCAGGCCCATGGACAGGCGACTTTCCAGATAAGCGCGCAGGCCGCCAATGGCCTCCATCACCAGCGGTAACTGCTGCTCGGGCGTGATGCGCAGGCCGCCGGCGAACGAGGACTCCACCCCGGCCCCGTCCAGTCGGGCCTGGATCTGCGGCCGGGCGCCAAAGGCCACCACCAGACGCACGCCCAGGCTGCTGAGCAGGGCAATGTCGTGAATGATGTTGATGAAGTTGCCGTGTTCGATGGCATCCCCGGGTATGGTGAGCACCACGGTGCGTCCGCGGTGCGCGTTGATGTAGGGGGATGAATGGCGAAATCCGTGCAGCCAGTCGTTCGATCTCAACCCGATCTCCAAGTCAGTCAGTTACGGCAAGTTACAGGCAGAAGGTGCGGATCAGGCCCTTGAGGATCCGAACCGTCGGCTCCAGTTGGGACAGTTCCAGAAACTCGTCCGGCTGGTGCGCCTGGTCGATGGAACCCGGGCCCATCACCAGGGTTTCCAGCCCCAGCTGCTGCAGCCAGGGCGCTTCGGTGGCGAAGGCCACCGCATGCGCGGTGTGCCCGGTCAATTTTTCGCAGGCTTGCACCAAGGCCGCGTCGGCCGCGGTCTCGAATGCAGGCACTCCGTCGAACAGCGGCTCGAACACCAGCCCCAGTTCGTGGCGCTCGGCCACCGGCCGCACCTTGGCCAGAATGGCCTGGCGCAGGCTCTCCATGTCCATGCCCGGCAGCGGCCGCAAATCAAAATGCAATTCGCACTGGGCGCAGATCCGGTTGGGGTTGTCGCCACCGTGGATGCAGCCCAGATTCAGGGTTGGCACCTGGACCTCAAAATTGGGGTTCTGGTACTGCGCCTGCCAGTGCCGACGCAGCGCCAGCAATTCGGTCATGGCCTCGTGCATGCCCTCGAGGGCGTTACGGCCGAGTGCCGGATTGGAGGAATGGCCGGACTGGCCTTCGAACTTCAGCCGCTCCATCATGATGCCCTTGTGCATCCGCACCGGTCTGAGGCTGGTGGGCTCGCCGATCACCGCGTACCGGGCCTTGGGCTTGCCCGCCTCGGCCAGCGCCCGGGCGCCGTTCATCGAGCTTTCCTCGTCGGCGGTGGCCAGGATGATCAGCGGTTCTTTCAGCGGACGGCCGGCATACTCCCGGGCCGCCTCAATGGCCAGGGCAAAGAATCCCTTCATGTCGCAGGTGCCTAAGCCGTACCAGCGGTCGTCCCGCTCGGTCAGGGCAAAGGGGTCGCTCTGCCAGCGCTTGTCGTCGTAGGGCACGGTGTCGGTATGGCCAGACAGCACCAGTCCGCCCGGGCCACTGCCCAGGGTGGCAATGAGGTTGAACTTGCCGGGCATGCCTGGCACGTCCAGAATCTCCACGGCAAAGCCGAGCGGCTCCAGCCATTCGGCCAGGGTCCGCACCACCGCCTCGTTGCTGTGGTCCCACTCCGCCGAGGCACTGCTGATGGAGGGCAAGGAAATCAGGCGCGTCAGCATTTCCTTAACGCCTGGCACCGACGCGGCATTCACTGCAGACTGCGGCATAGCATCCTCTCAGACCCGCCTGCGGGTCATCACTGGCGCCCGCGGCGCCAAACCTCGAAACCGGTGACGGCCCGAATCAGCATGGGATAGGCCACCTCACCGCCGGCCACAATCCGGGCCACCTCGAGTTCCCGCTCACCCACGCGCACCAGACGCCCTTCCACCACCTTGTCACTGGACAGGGTGACCCGGACCCGGCGTTCGATCCACTGACCGGCGTTCTCGACCGAATCAGCATACCACCCCTGCTCCGCCGGATCTTCCTGCGCCGGGATCGGCGCCGGGACGGCCAGCTGCTCGGCGGGGTCGGCGCCGGTTTCCCTTAAAAAGACGTCTGGCACCGTCGCCCCGTTGTAGGCAACCTGCCACTGGGCGGCCGACTCGGCCGGTTCGGCCCCGTGCACCGGAATACCCAGGGCGGGCGCGTTGGGCTGCAGCGCCAGGGTCAATTCGCCCCCCTCCAGCAACCATTGCCGGTACAACGCCCGCAACTGCTGACTGGGCGCCAGCCCGCGCGCCGCCAGCCCGGCCTGGAACGCCGCCAGGGCCCGGTCGGCCCAGGCCGGGGGTTCCAACCCGGCTTCCCGGGCGCAATAGGCGGCAACCCGACGCATCAAGCCGCCATCGCGCAGGGTCACGGTCATGGCCTGGTCGCTGGTGCCCAGCACCCGGTCCGGTTCCACCAGGCTCAGCCTGGCCTCCGGCCAGTTCAGCTCAATGCTGCCGGTGCCGGCGGTGCTCACTTCCGCGTACACCCCGTCCGGTTGTTGCTGGAGCAGGAACTCCCCGGCCAGGCCGGTGATGCCCATACGCATCAGATCGCCGCTGCTCAGTTGCTGGCGCGGGTCCGGGGCGCAGGACAGCACCAACCATTCGGCCTGGCCCTGGCTGTTGGCCCCGGACGCAGTGACCCAGTTGCGGAACATGGTCGCCTCCAGCACCAGGCCCACGCCATCGGCCTGCAGCGACCAGCTGGCCGGGAGCTGGCTCGGGTCCAGCAGGGCCGTGAACAGGTCGATCGGCGACCCGGCGTCAAACTCGACCCGGCCGACTTCCAGCGAGCGGGTCAACCGGAAGTCCTGCCAACTGTTGCCGGACAACACCAGACGCCCATCCAGGCTGGAGCTGATGGTGCCTCGCTGCAGCACACCGTGGGGCTCCAGGGCGGCGCGGGCCTCCGCCAGCCGCTGATCCGCCAGCCACCAGGCGCCGGCCTTGAAGGCCGCAAAGCCGACCAGCCCCAGTACCACCAGCAGTGTAAGCAGGCGTTTCATCCGAGCACTCCTAGCGCTGTGTCATCAGTTGCGGGAAATCAGGGTACCCACACCCTCATCGGTGAAGATTTCCAGCAGGCAGGCGTGCGCCACCCGGCCGTCGATGATGTGGGAGGTGCGTACGCCGTTTTCCACCGCGTTCAGGGCGCAGCGGATCTTAGGCAGCATGCCGCCGTGGATGGTGCCGTCCTCGATCAGGGCATTGACCTGCTGGGCAGTCAGACCAGTCAGCACCTTGTCTTCCTTGCTCTTCAGGCCGGACACGTTGGTCAGCAGGATCAGCTTCTCCGCCTTCATGGCCTCGGCCACCTTGCCTGCCACCAGGTCGGCGTTGATGTTGTAGGATGCACCGTCCGGACCCACGCCGATGGGCGCGATGACCGGAATCACGTTGCTGCGGGTGAGCATGTCGATGACGTCGACGTTGACGCTGGCGACCTCGCCCACGTGCCCGATGTCGATGATTTCCGGCCGCTCCAGCTCCGGGGACCGGTCCACCACCTCGAGCTTGCGGGCCCGGATCAGGTTCGCGTCCTTACCGGTCAGGCCCACGGCGGTGCCGCCCTGAGCGTTGATCAGCGACACGATCTCCTTGTTGACCTGGCCGCCCAGAACCATCTCGACCACGTCCATGGTTTCGGCATCGGTCACCCGCATGCCGTTGACGAACCGGGACTGGATGTTCAGGCGCGCCAGCAGCTCACCGATCTGCGGGCCACCGCCGTGCACCACGATGGGGTTGAGCCCCACCAGCTTCATCAGCACCACATCGCGGGCGAAGCTGCTCTTGAGCTCCTCATTCTCCATGGCGTTGCCGCCGTACTTGATCACCACGGTCTTACCGGTAAACCGCTGAATATACGGCAGGCCCCGGCTCAGAACCGAGGCCACCTGCATTGCTGTATCACGATCCAACGCCATGTTGTTGCCTTATCATTCGGTAGTCGAAAGTTGTTGGGTCAGCGGTCAGAAGTCCGCTGTGATGTCGGGCGCCGCCTTGGCCAGCTGCTCCCGGAATATGCCCTTGATCCGGTCCAGACCCTGTTCGGTCTCGGCCTCGAACCTCAGCACCAGCACGGGCGTGGTGTTGGACGCCCGGCACAGGCCCCAGCCGTCGGCGTAGTCGACACGAATGCCATCGATGGTGCTGATGTTACCGTCGCCAAACTGCCCCTCCTGGCCCAGTCGGTCAATGATCCCGAATTTGCTGCTCTCGGTCACCTCGACATTCAGCTCGGGGGTGCTGATGTCTTCCGGGAAATCGTCAAAGACCTCATCACTGTGGCGGTCCTCGATGCCGAGGATTTCCAGCAGCCGTGCCGCCGAATACAAGCCATCGTCAAAGCCGTACCAGCGCTCGCCGAAGAAAATGTGACCACTCATCTCGCCCGCCAGCAGGGCTCCGGTCTCCTTCATCTTGGCTTTCATCAGCGAGTGCCCGGTCTTCCACATAATCGGCCGACCGCCGGCCTCGGAAATCACCCCGGCCAGACGGCGGCTGCACTTGACGTCGTAGAGCACGTCGGCGCCCGGATTACGGGACACCACGTCCCGGGCGAACAGCATCAGCAGCCGGTCGGGCCAGATGATCTTGCCACTGTTGGTGACCACCCCAAGCCGGTCGCCGTCGCCATCGAACGCCAGGCCGATGTCGGCCTTTTCCTCTTTCACCCGGGCAATCAGGTCCGCCAGGTTGGCCGGTTTGCCCGGATCCGGGTGGTGGTTCGGGAAATCGCCATCCACCTCGCAGTACATGGGCACCACCTCGCAGCCCAGCTCCTCGATGAGCATCGGCGCCAGCTCCCCGGCAATGCCGTTACCGGCATCGACCACCACTTTCAGCGGCGCGGCCACGGCGATGTCACCGACGATGCGATCGAGGTAGGCGCGGCGGATATCCTCGGACGACTGGCTGCCCTGACCGCTGGCGAAGTCGCCGGTCTGGGCCCGCTGGTACAGCTTTTCGATGGTCTCGCCCGACAGGGTTTCGCCGCCGAGCATGATCTTCAGGCCATTGTAGTTGGCCGGGTTGTGGCTGCCGGTGACCATGACGCCGGACCCGGTCTGCAGCTCCTGGGTCGCGAAATAGAGGACCGGGGTGGGTACCGCGCCGACGTGGATGACGTTACAGCCGGTCGCCATGATGCCGCGGGCCAGGGCCTCGGCCAGTTCCGGGCTGGAATGGCGGCCATCGTAACCGACGCAGAGGGTGTCGAGGCCGCGCTCAGCCGCCTCGGAGCCGATGGCCCGGCCGATCACCTGGACCACCTCGGCGGACAGGGTCTCGCCAACAATGCCGCGGATGTCGTAGGCCCGAAAGATATCGGGCGACAACGCCACCGCTGGCGCCGCCGCCTCCGCCACGTCGGGCGTGTCAGCGCCGAACAGGGTGTCGTCGCCACTGCCAAAGCCCAGCACGTCCTCGTCGCCATCGAGCATGTCGATTTCCGGCATGTCTTTGTCCTGGAACAGGGGCTCGTCCTCCGCCGCGGCCGGGGCCTGAGCACCGGCGGGCTTTTTCGGGCGCGCCATGTCCACGGCCTTGGCGATGCGCTTGTCCACCACCTGGGACAGACGGAACAGGACTTCGCCGGTGGACGCCATCATGTCCCACTGCAAGCTGGGCAACTTGACCCGCTCGCCCCCGAACACCTTGTGGGCCCACTGCATCAGGGCGGTGGCGTCCTGGCGCAGACCGCGCTGGGCGCCGCCGAGCAGGACAAAGACCAGAATCGCCGCGAGCAGCACCGGTACCCCGACCAGAATGGCCACCAGCACGGTGTCGACCGGGGCCGCCGGCTGCGAGGCCGGGGTGTAGGCCACCGCCCAGTCCGGGTTGGCCAGGGTCCGGGTCACCGCCGCACCGGAGCCACTGCCGTTGCTGACCACGGCCCGGGAGGTGCCGCCGACATTCTGGGTCAGCGCCAGCTGCCCACCCAGGTCGGCATTGGACACCTGCAGCAGCGGCCGCAGCTGGACCGCGTCGAAGATCACCAGCAGGCTGCCGGTTACCGCCTTGCTCACCGGGTTGCGCACCGGCGTCGCCATCTGGATCAACCAGCGGTTGTCCCGGGGGAAGGCATCCGGATGCAGCTGGCCGCCGGATTCCGCCCGGCGCAGCAGCTCCAGGCCCGCGAAACCCAGCAACCCGCGATCGCTGGCGGTACGCGGGATCTGGTCATAGGGGAACAGGTGCACGTCGACGACGCCCGGCAGTGCCTGGCTCAGACTGGCCTCGGCGTCGGCGACGCCGGTGGTGCCGGAGACCGCGGCCATCACATCCGGACGGGTCGCCAGACCGCTGACGCTGGCCTGCATCAGCGCCAGGTATTGATTGAGGCGCTGGGCCGCCGCCTCGGCTTCGATGGCGGTTTGCTGGGCCAGGCGCTGACTGGTTGCCGGCTGCACCGCCAGGAAATGGATCAGGACCGCCGCCACCACCCCGGCCAGCACCACCACCAGGGCCTGGGACAGGGCAACCGAGTTCAGCTTCTTGAGATTGGTCCCGGGTGCCGAGGAGTTCTTGCCTTTCTTCGCCGCCTTTTTCGCCGATTTGTCCTCACCGGCTACATCGGAAGTCTTCTTACCCAGCTTCATGGTCCATCCTGCAGTTGTCGTTGTTCATCCTGGACAAGCACTGTTCGCACAGTATAGCCGCGCGCCTCAAGGTTTGGTCCGGCCGCGTCAGTGGGTGCCGGTCGAGCCAAAACCACCTTCGCCGCGATCACTGGCGTCAAATTCGGACACCACTTCGAACTGCGCCTGCACCACGGGCACCAGCACCAGTTGTGCAATGCGCTCGCCCACCTCGATGGTGAACGGGGTCTGGCCCCGGTTCCAGCAGGACACCATCAACTCGCCCTGGTAATCGGAGTCGATCAGACCCACCAGGTTGCCCAGCACGATACCGTGCTTGTGACCCAGACCGCTGCGGGGCAGGATCATGGCGGCCAGGGACGGGTCGCCGATGTGAATGGACAGCCCGGTCTTGAGCAACTCGGTCTGCCCCGGTTCCAGGGTCAGCGGCTGGTCCAGGCAGGCCCGGAGATCGAGGCCGGCGGAACCGTCGGTGGCGTATTCGGGAAAGGCAATCTGGTTTCCGATGCGGTCATCGAGAATCCGCACCTGCAGCTTGGTTTTGCTCATGGTTTGTCCTGTCGTTCGAAAATTGGGTCGCTGCCCGGTCAGGCCGGGTCGGCGTTGAGCTGTTCGCTGATCAATGCCACCAGCCGCTCGGCGATGCGCTGCTTGCTGTCCGGACCGATGGCGGTCTGGCCTTCGGGCCAGAACACCGTGACCGCGTTGTTCTCGCTGTTGAAACCCAGACCCGGTACCGAGACATCGTTGGCGACAATCATCCGCAGCTTCTTGCGCTGCATCTTGTCGACCGCGTACCGGGCGACGTCGCTGGTTTCCGCGGCAAAGCCGACGGTGAACGGGGCGTCGTCCCGCCCGGCAATGGTGGCCAGGGTATCGGGATTGCGGACCAGCGGCAGCGCCATCTGTTCGCTGGATTTCTTGATCTTGTCGCCGGCACAGGTCTCCGGGCGGTAATCGGCCACGGCCGCGGTGGCCACGAACAGGTCGCAGCCTTCATCCACCGCCGCCGATGCCTGGGCCAACATGTCGTCGGCCGTCACCACGGGGCGCACGTCGACGCCGGCCGGGGCCGGCAGGCTGACCGGGCCGCTGACTAGCACGACCCGGGCGCCGGCGTCCCGGGCCGCCTCGGCCAGGGCATAACCCATGCGCCCGGAACTGTGATTGCTGATGTAGCGGACCGGGTCGATGGGCTCCCGGGTCGGGCCGGCGGTGATCACCACCCGCTTGCCCGCCAGCAGACCGGAGGTGCCGGTGTCGGCCACCAGACCGGCCAGCACCAGCGGCTCGAGCATGCGCCCGGGGCCGGTATCGCCACAGGCCTGTTCGCCCTGATCCGGACCCCACAGGCTAATCTGGGGATCCTCCTGCAGCAGGCGCAGGTTACGCTGGGTCCGGTGGTTGCTCCACATGGCCTGGTTCATCGCCGGCGCGACGGCAATCGGCGCCTCGGTGGCGCAACACAGGGTGGTCAGCAGGTCATCGGCCATACCCTGGGCCAGGCGCGCAAGAAAGTCGGCGGACGCCGGCGCCACCACCACCTGGTCGGCCCACTTGGCCAGCTCGATGTGGCCCATGCCGGACTCGGCTTCCGGGTCCAGCAGGGAGGTACGGACCGGCTCGCCACTGAGGGCCTGGAAGGTCAGCGGCGTGACGAAGGCCTCGGCCCCGGACGTCATGACCACGCGCACCTCGTGCCCGGCCTTTTTCAACAGGCGAACCAGCTCTGCACTCTTGTAGGCGGCAATACCCCCGGTAATCCCCAGGAGAATTCGTTTGACGGCCATACGGGCTCCGTATCCTCACAAAAAGAAAGGCTTATAAGATAGCATGCTCTGCCCTTGCAGACAGCCTGCGCACTGGCCCCGACGTTTACCGATTGTTACCTTTTAAAGTAACCTTTGTAACCTTCAGATGTAGCCCGGCGCAGGACGCGCCCGGCTTTGTCCGCCAACCGCAAGGAAGCTCACATGTCGGATACCACCTGGCCCCGGGACGAACGCCCCCGGGAACGCCTGCTGCGCCATGGCGCCGAATCGCTTTCGGACGCCGAACTGCTCGCCATTTTCCTGCGCACCGGCACCGCCGGCACCCCGGTGCTGACCCTGGCCCGCACCCTGGTGGCCGAGTTCGGTGGCTTGCGCGGACTGATGACCGCGTCCCACAGCCAGTTCTGCCAACTGCGCGGACTGGGCACCGCCAAGTACACCCAGATCCAGGCGGCCATGGAAATGGCCCGCCGGGTGATGGACGAGCCATTGCGCCAGGGTCAGCCCCTGCGCTCACCGGAGGACACCCGACGCTTCCTGACCAGCCGGCTCGGCACCTACCCGCACGAAGTGTTCGCGGCGCTGCTGCTGGACAACCGGCACCGGGTCATCCAGTACCGCGAGCTGTTTCGGGGCACCATCGACGGCGCCGCCGTTTACCCCCGGGAGGTGGTGCGCCAGGCCCTGGAGGACAATGCCGCGGCGGTGATCTTCGCCCACAACCACCCGTCCGGCGTGGCCGAACCGAGCCAGGCCGACATCAGCCTGACCCGGCGCCTGAAAGAGGCTTTGGCTCTGGTCGATATCAGGGTTCTTGACCATATGGTCGTGGGCCACGGTGAGGTAATATCCCTGGCTGAACGGGGACTGATGTAAGAGCTCCAGCACCGGCGCCGGAAAACTGGCCAAATTCCCAACAATTTTTTGCGTTGGGGGGCGAGTTCTGGTATAAAAGCGTCCCTTTCTGGCGGCGTCTGGCGAGCAGCGTGCACTTTGTAGGCGCACACAGGGGCAAACAGGTGCTCCTTGGCAACCAGAGACGCATTAAAAACGAATTTGTATTATTGAGACCATTGCTCAGGTCGGAGGCAAGTATGTCCAGAGTTTGTCAGGTTACCGGTAAGCGTCCGGTATCCGGTAACAACGTTTCCCACGCGATGAACCACACTCGTCGCCGTTTTCTGCCGAATCTGCAGAACCACCGTTTCTGGGTTGAGTCCGAGAAGCGTTTCGTGAAGCTGCGCGTTTCCACCAAGGGCATGCGCATCATCGACAAAAAAGGCATTGACGCTGTGCTGGCAGACCTTCGTGCCCGCGGCGAGAAATTTTAAGGAGCCGCATCATGCGCGAGAAAATCAAGCTGGTATCTTCAGCAGGCACTGGTCACTTCTACACGACCAAAAAGAACAAGCGTAACACCCCGGAAAAGATCGAGATCAAAAAGTACGATCCGGTCGTCCGCAAGCACGTTGCGTACAAGGAAGCCAAGATCAAGTAAGACTTGATCAGGCCTTCAACAAAAAAACCCGGCTTCTGGCCGGGTTTTTTTGTGTCTTGCGAACCGCTAGCGATGCAATCTCAAAAGGTTTCCACATAGCCTTTCGGCAACGCCACGTCCATGGCGATGGGCAGGTGGTCCGACACCGGATAGCTGACCACTTCGGAGCGCCGGATCTCCAGCGACGGACTCACCAGGATGTGATCCAGCGCCTTTTCCGGACGCCAGCTCGGGAAGCTGTGGGCGGTGCCCGGCAGGGGCACCAGATCGGTCTCTTTCAGGGGGGTCTGGGTCAGCAGTTCCTCGGCGTGGTTGTTCATGTCCCCCATCAACACCACGTGCCGGTAATCGGCGATTTGCTCACGGATGTAGCCGAGCTGGCGCTGCTGCGCGGTCTTGCTCAGCGACAGATGCATCAGCACCAGCACCAGCGGATCCTCCTCGGAGCCGTAGCGGGCGATGATGGCGCCACGGCCGGGAATCAGGCCGGGCAACTTGTGCTCGGTGACGTCCAGGGGTCGGAACCGGCTCAACAGACCGTTGCTGTGCTGGGCGATCTGGCCCAGGTTGCGATTCAGTTGCTGGTACCAGTAAGGAATGCCCGACGCCTCGGCCAGGTACTGGACCTGATTGATGTAGCCGCTGCGCAGACTGCCGCCGTCGCACTCCTGCAGGGCCACCACGTCGTAGTTGCCGATCAGGTGGGCGATGCGGTCCAGATTTTGGATCCGGTTCCGGTGCGGCAGCACGTGCTGCCAACTGCGGGTCAGGTAGTGTCGGTAGGAGGAGGTGTTGATCCCGACCTGAATGTTGAAGGTCAGCAAACGGATGTGGCGATGGGGCTCGAATTCCGGGACATGGTCAAAGCCGGAGCAGTTGCTGCGCGGCTGACCGGCTGGGTTAACGAGCCCGTTCAAATGCTTGCGGATTCGCTTGTACATGGTGCCAACCCCGTTCTGCCTCCCGAACAGCCCGCAGCCTGGCAGCCGCGGGCACTCTCCGTTATTCGGCGCCGGTGCCGCGTTCCTTGGCGACCAGGTAATCAACCACCTCGAGTGTGGCTTCGTGACTGCCGGCCATGGACGCGCTCACCTTGTATTTGCCATTTACCAGCATAGTCGGAACCCCGGTGATGCGCGCGCCCCGAATTTTTGACTGGGCCTGCTGCATCCGGGCGTTCACGCCAAAGCTCTGATAGTTCTTGAGAAAAGCGTCGGCATCAACGCCGTAGCCGGCGACAAAATCGGCCAATGCTTCGGGCGTGTTCAACGGACGACGCTCACCGGCCAGCGCCTCGAACAGCGCGTCGTGCACCTTGTCGAGCTGACCCATGGCTTCCAGTGCATAGTAGGCGCGGGCATGAGGCTCCCAGGACCGGCCCAGGGCCGCCGGCATCATCACGAATTCAACGTCCTCGGCCAGCCCCTCTTCCCAGGCTTCCACCACCGGCTTGAAGTTGTAACAGTGCGGACAGCCGTACCAGAACACTTCGGCCACCTCGACCTTGCCGTTGCTGTCGGTACGAACCGGCGTATCCAGCTTTTGGTAGTGCGTGCCCTCCTCCCAGGTGTCTGCACTGGCGGGCGCGCCAACGGCAAAAGCAACTGCCAGGAAAGCCGCGGTTCCGAGTGTTCTGATCATTCAACTTCTCCAATATCCGAATCGTGAGTGTGAGGGATTATGACCCAGGCAGCCGAAAAAGTTCCACAGCCGGGCCCAATCGGTCGATTACAGAGCTGTTAACAACAAAAAACCCCGCTTCAAGCGGGGTTTTTGCGGTTTCGACTGGCGCTGACGGCTCAGTGCAGACCCGACACGTAGTTGGCCACGGCCTCGATTTCGGCGTCGGTCAGCTTGGCCGCAACGTCCATCATGATGGCCGCGTTGGAGCCAGTGGCACGCTCGCCACCCCGGTAGGCCTTCAGCTGCTTGCTGATGTACTCGGCGTTCTGGCCGCTCAGGCGCGGGTAGCCGCCGGGCTCGTTACCCATGCCCTGGGGGTTGTGACAGCCAGCGCAGGCGGGCACGCCCGACGCCATGTTACCACCGCGGTACAGGGCCGCGCCCTGCTCGACCAGGTCCGGGTTGGCCTGGTTCAGCGGCATGTCCTGCTCGTTGAAGTAGGCCGCCAGGTCCTGCAGCTCCTGCTCGGACTTGCCATCCAGGATGCCGGTCATTTCCGCGATCACCCGGTCACCGGACTGAATCGCCACCAGCTGCTGGTACAGGTACTTCTCGCCCAGACCGGACAGCTTGGGATAGCTGCCCATGATGGGCTTCTGGCCAGCCTGGCCGTGGCATCCGGCACATACCGCTGCATTCTGTTCGCCCGCTTGAGGATCTCCTGCCCCGTGCGCCATCGCTGTGAGGCCAACACCGAGAACAACTCCTGCGATCAGTTTTTTCATGCTCGCTCCGCTTCTCTCATCTTATAAAGGGTATTCTTCATCGTGCAGCCGGCAGGCACTGACCAATCAGGCGCAAAACCGGGGCTGACAGCGGTCGCGCTCGGCGCGCCGCCCGGAATTGGTGTAGCATTATACATTAATCCCCGATAACTGAAATCCAAAGGAAAGCCAACCGCTGTGGACCCTGAGCTGAGTTCCAAACCCCTGTCTTTCAACAGTGCCCGCTTCCTCATCAGCGCCTCCCGGCTGGACGAATGCCCGCCGGATTCCGGTGCCGAAGTGGCCTTCGCCGGCCGGTCCAACGCCGGCAAATCCAGCGCCCTGAATGCCATCACCGCCAATGGCAAGCTGGCCCGCACCAGTAAGACCCCGGGCCGGACCCGGCTGATCAACTTCTTCACCCTTAACCGCGAAGGCTGCCGCCTGGTGGACCTGCCCGGCTACGGCTACGCCAAGGTGTCACGGAACATGAAGGACGACTGGCAACAGCACCTGGGCCACTACCTGAACGACCGGCGCTGCCTGCGCGGCCTGGTGCTGGTGATGGACATCCGCCACCCGCTGACCGATTTCGACCAAATGATGGTGAATTGGTGCGAGCATAACAACCTCGCCCTGATGATTCTGGCCACCAAGGCCGACAAGCTGAAATTCGGTCAGGCGAAAACCGCGATGCTGGGCATTGCCAAGCAGCTGAAGGAATTCAGCTGTGTCCAACACCTGATCATGTTCTCGGCCACCTCCAAGCGCGGGGTGGATGACTGCCGGGAGGCCCTGTCGGACTGGCTGGAAGCGCCGGCCGACTGACGGCAGTCAGAGGGTGCCGCCGCACTCGATGCGATAGCCCAGATCGATGCTGGTGGTCTCCAGGGGCTGGCCCGACAGGCGCGCCAGCAACTCCTGGGCGGCACGCTGGCCGACCGCCTCCCTCGGGGTAATGACGCTGGCGAGCCGGGGTACCATCACCTGGCCAACGTCATGGCCGTGGAAACCGGCGATGGCAATGGCCTCGGGCACCTGGATTCCCCGGCGCTGGCACTCGAAGTAGGCGCCGATGGCGACGTCGTCGTTGGTGCAGAAGATGGCGTCGGTGTCCGGGTTCTCCGCCAGGATGCGCGCCAACAGGGTGGCCCCGACACTGAACGAAGAGCGCTGCTCGCTGCGCAGGGTCACCGGCTGCAACCCCGCCTCGGTCATGGCCCGGGCATAGCCCTCCTGCCGCTGCAGGGTCCGGGCATCCAGTCGTACCGCCAGGTACACGATCGACCGCCGGCCCCGGCGGATCATCTCCCGCACCATGTCATAGGCCGCCTGCACGTTGTCGAAACCCACCGCCTGCTGGAACGGCCGGCTGTGGGTGTCCATGATCTCCACCGTCGGCACCCCGGCGGTTTCCAGCATCCTCAGGGTGCGCTCGGTGTGCTGGCTTTCCGACAGGATCAGGCCATCGACGTTGTAGGACAGCAGCGCGGACAGGCTGCGCTCCTCGATCTCCGGGCTGTAGCCGTAGTGCGCCAGCATCAGGTGGTAGCCGGCATGTTCGGTCACCGACTCCACCCCCTTGATGACGTCGGCAAACACCTGGTTGGTGAGCGAGGGCAGCAACACGCCCACGGCGTGGCTTTTTGCCTTGGACAACAGGTCCGGGGCCCGGTTCGGGATGTAGCCCAGCGCCTCGGCCTCGGCGAAGATGCGCTCGCGCATTTTCTCGGACACATTGTCGGCGCCCCGCAGGCAGCGGCTCACGGTCATCTTGGTGGCGCCAACCCGGTCGGCGATATCCTGCAGTGTCGGACGTTTTTTCTTGCTCATGCCTGTTTCCTGATCGCCAGCGGCACCCCTGGGGGCGCGCCGGCTGTGATGTCAGCCATCGGCATCTTCCCTGGCCCGGCCCAGCTGCGCAAGGCATTGCTGCACCAGGGTGTCGGGACGGGCCTCGACATCCAGGGTAATGACCGCTTCGTCCCGCGCCGGCTCCTCCAGCGAGCCGAACTGGCTTTCCAGCATGGCCTGGCCATTGAAGTAGTGGTCCTGGCGCCGGGCGTGGCGGGCCCAGATGGTGTCAAAGTCCCCGCGCAGGTACACCAGGCGCAGACCCGGGTTACCGGCCCGAAGCCGGTCCCGGTAGTTGCGCTTCAGGGCCGAGCAGGCCAATACCAGCCCCGCCTCCTGGGCCTCGATCAGGGTGGCCAGATCGGCCAGCCAGCCGGCCCGGTCGGCGTCGGTCAGGGGGATGCCGTTGGCCATTTTCTCCACGTTGGCCTGGCTGTGGTAACTGTCGGCGTCAAAGAAGGGCACGCCCAGGGCCTGGGCCAGCAGGGAGCCGATCAGGCTCTTGCCGCAGCCGGACACCCCCATGACCACCAGTTTTGGAGCCTCGGTCATCATTGCCACCATAGTGCCAGTTGCGGGAAGGCGATCAGCAGGCCGAGCGCCAGGATCTGCAGCAGGATGAACGGCATCAGGGAACGGAAGATCTCGCCCAGGCTGATGTCCTTGGGCGCCACCGTCTTCAGGTAAAAGGCGGCCGGGCCGAACGGCGGCGACAAGAAGGAAACCTGCATGTTCATGCAGAACACCACGCCAAACCAGATCGGGCTGTAGCCCAGCTCGATGACGATGGGCACGAAGATCGGCATGGTCAGCAGGGCCACGCCGACCCAGTCCAGAAACATACCCAGCACCAGCAGGATCAGCATCATGAACAGGATGGTGAGCAAGCCGTCACCGCCGCTGACCGCAAACACCATGTCGCGCACGAAGTCGATGCCGCCCATCAGGTTGTAGACTCCGACCAGCGCCGTGGCGCCAATGCCGATCCAGATGATCATGCCGCATACCCGCAGGGTGCTAATGGTGGCCTTGCGCACCATGGCCAGGGACAGTTCGCCGCGCACCCAGGTGCTGAGGGCGATGCCGACCACACCCAGGGCCGAGGCCTCGGTAACGGAGGCCACGCCGCCATAGATGCTGCCCAGCACCACCACCACGGACAGGATCGGGAACAGCAGGGCCTTGAAGAAGTTCGGCGCCGGGGTCTCCGGCTGGTCCTGATCCGAGGGCAGCGGGGCCATGTCCGGCTTGAGCCAGACCCGGATGAGGACATAGCCCATGTACAGCAACGCCAGCAGCAGGGCCGGGGCAAACGCGCCCTTGAACAGGTCACCGATGGACACGTTGGCGGTCAGGCCATAGATGATCAGGACAATGCTCGGCGGCAACATGGTGCCCAGGGCGCCACCGGCGCAGGTGGTGCCGATCGCCAGCTTGCGGTCGTAACCCAGGCGCAGCATCTGGGGCAGCGCCAGAATGCCGAGCAGCACGGTTTCACCGCCAATCACCCCGGACATGGAGGCCAGGATGACCGCGACCACCAGGGTCTGGATCGCCACGCCCCCGCGCAGGCGCCGACCGAGCCGGGCCATGGCGTCGAACAGGTCACGGGCGATGCCGGAATGGTCCAGCAACGAGGCCATCAGCACAAACATCGGCACCGCCAGGAACACGTAGTTGCCAATGAAGCTGTACAGCCGGCTGCTGACGATCGGCAGCGCGTCCGGGCCGAACCAGCCCAGGGCGAACACCAGGGCCACCAGGCCGGTGGCGAACGCCAGCTGCATGCCGGTCAACAGCAGTACAATCAGCAGCACCAGCATCAGCAGACTGCCGTAGCCGATGCCCAGGGAAGCCAGTTCAAACATCGCGGTGCTCCTTGTTGCGCAGGTCCCGAATCAGGTGCAGCAGGAATTGCAGGGTCAGGATCACCACGGCCACGAAAATGACCACCTTCAACAGCGCCGGAAACGGCGGATTCCAGGCCGACCCCGACGTCTCCAGGCGCCAGCCGCCCCAGGGCGCGACCACCGCCGCCTTGGCCATGAACCAGCTGGCGTACAGCAGCAGGCTGCTGAACGCCAACCCCAGCAGGTGATGAACGATGCGCAACCAGCGCTGGATGCGGGGCGACACCGAGTCGTAGACCAGGACAATGCGCACGTGCTTGTCGGTGGCCAGGGCGTACAGGCCGCCCAGCACGAACAGGGTCGCGCCGGCAAAGGTGACCGTCTCATGGACCCACAGGGTCGGGGCATTGAACAGATAGCGACGGACGATCTCGTACAGGGACACCACGGCAATCAGGGCAAACACCAGGCTCAGCTTTTTTCCGAGCCAGACAATGCCACGGTCGAGCCGGGTAAAGCCGACGTCTTCGGCCGGCTCCGGCACCAGATCGCCAGACTCCGGCGGCAGGGGTTCGTGTTCGGCAGGCATAACAACTCCCAACCCCGGCCCCGATGACCGGGGCCGAAGTAATTCCTTAGCAAACGGGCACAGGGTTCAGGGTCAGAGCAGACCCTGGGACTCCAGGTAGGCGGTGACCGAGCGGTACACCTTCTCGGCGTTGGGCGACTGTTCGGCGTACACCTTCCACTGGTCTCGGGCGATGGTCCGGAACTTCCGGCGCTCCTCGGCGGACCAGTCGTGCACCGTGATCTCCGGGTTGTCGCGCGCCTCCATGACCGCGGTCTTGTCGGCCATGGCCAGCTGGGTGCTGATGTCCTGGGCAAAATCCCGGGCCGACACGGTCAGGATGGCCTGGATGTCTTCCGGCAAGGTGTTCCAGGTCTTCAACCGCATGGCGATTTCGATCAGCGGCAGGGAATGGAAACCGGGGTAGACCGGGTGCGCGGCAATGTCGTGCAGGCCGGCGTTGTGGTTGGTGGAGAACACGGTGTAGTCGGCGGCGTCGATCACGCCTTTGCCGAGTGCGGTGTAGACCTCGGAGCCGGGCAGGTTGACCGGCGCCGCGCCCGCGGCGGCGAACACCGACTGCACCAGCCCCTCTGGCGCCCGCATTTTCAGCCCGGCCAGATCGTCCACACTGTTCAGCGGCTTCTTGGACACGAAGGACTCCAGGCCGGTGCCACCACCGCCGACAAACTTCACGCCGTAGGGCTGGTAGAGCTCGTTCATCAGCTCGTAGCCGCCGCCGTGGTTGATGTAGTCGATCAGCTGGTCCGGGCTGGACCAGGCGCCCACGGTGTTGCCGATCAGGCCGAAGGCGGGATCCTGGCCGGAAAAGTAGCCGGTGACCGAGATGTGACCGTCGAGCACGCCCATCTTCATGGCGCCCAGGGTTTCGGTGTGGCTGACGACGCTGCCAACCGGCAGCAGATCGATGCTGACCCGGCCACCGGTCATGGTTTCGACCCGATCCGCCCACTGCAGCTGGATCTCGAAATTCTTGACCCCGGACGGGTCGGACGACTGGAACTTGAGGTTGAAATCGGCAGCCGCGGCGTGCAGTGCGAACGAGGCCGAAAGCAGGCCGGCGGCGAGACGTTGGGTAAACATACGTGGCTCCTGGTTGTTTTTGTAGCGGCAAATGTTACCGGTAACATTGCGGAGTCTAGAGAAAACCGGCGGGCCTGACAAGCACGAAAATGTATCCGGATTGGGGATAAAAAAACCGGTCTGCCAGAGACAGACCGGTGAAACGTCAGGGTTTGCGACGTGCTAAAACCTGAGAACTAACTCAGGAGACGCAAGAAATGTCCGGATTTCCTACGTCACCGGTTATGACGACCGGGCTCGGCAAAAGTTCCCGATTCGATCATTTTTTAACCAATTCTTTCGGTCGATACCTACCTCAGACCGGTTCGCTCGCCCTCGACGGCTCGGCCAACGCCGGCCGGTAGCTCTCGCGCAAGGCCATGACCCGCTCCCGATAGGCCGGCGTCAGGTACGGAATCTCCAGGGTCAGGACCTGATAGATGCCCTGCTTCAGCTCGTTCAGGGTCAGTTTGGCGTAGGTTTCCTCGGCGTGGGCGGTTTTCAGGAACGCCATCCAGTTGGTGATCACCAGCCAGACGTTCAGGGACATCGCGGTCCTCAGGCTCTCCGACTGCGGCTCGATGATGCCCGCCTCCGCCAGCTTCTCGAAAATGCGGCTGATGGCGGCCAGGCACCGCTGGGTGAACTCCCGGTAGTCCCGCCGCAGCCGGGCATCGCTGTCGAGCAGGTACTCCAGGTCCCGGTGGAAGAACCGGTAGCTCCACAGACCATCGAACACCGACTCCAGGTAGAAGGTCATGTCGTCGAGGGTCATGGCCCGGTCTTCCGGAATGTTCAGGTAGAAGTCCACCAGCTTCTCGTACTCCAGGAAGATCTCGTAGATGATGTCCGACTTGTTGCGGAAGTGGTAATAGAGATTCCCGGGCGAGATCGCCAGGTGGGCCGCAATGTGATTGGTGGTGACGTTGCGTTCGCCCCGTTCGTTGAACAGCTCCAGGCTGGAGAGCAGTATTTTGTCTCTGGTTTTCATAAACGTGCCGGCGGTTGTTGTTTTCAGGGACGGGATGGCCCGATCGGCCATCGCCCCTCGCTTGACTCACTAGAGTATATACTCTAATAATACTCGCAAGTGCAAATTGCACACTTTTTCGCCACCTACAAAACAGTCGACTGCGCCCCCACGAGGCCGCAGCGTATTGGGGAGAACAGCATGGGTGCCACTGTCGTCCAGCTCACTGAAAGCAAGAAGCAGATCCAGCACACGCATCGGGTGTTCGAGGCCCAGAAGCAGGCCTTCCGCAACAACGCCATGCCCTCGCAGACCGAGCGCCAGGAGAACCTCAAACGCCTGAAACGCGCACTGCTGAACAACCAGGATCGCCTGCTGGACGCCATCGACCGGGACTTCAGCTGTCGCTCCCGGGACGAATCCCTGATTGCCGAGGTCATGCCCTCGATCCAGGGCATCAACTACACCCTCAAGCACCTGGGTGACTGGATGAAGCCGTCCAAGCGCCACGTGTCGGTGCTGTTCCAGCCCGCCAGCAACAAGGTGCATTACCAGCCCAAGGGCGTGGTCGGGGTCATCGTGCCCTGGAATTACCCGCTGTACCTGGCCGTTGGCCCGCTGGTGGCGTCACTGGCCGCGGGCAACCGGACCATGGTCAAGATGTCCGAGTTTACCCCGCACACCTCGGCCCTGTTCAAGGAAATCATCGAGGCGGCCTTCCCCGAGGACCTGGTCTCGGTGATCACCGGTGAAGCCGATGTGGCGGCAGATTTCTCCGCCCGGCCGTTTGACCACCTGCTGTTCACCGGCTCCACCTCGGTGGGCAAGCTGGTGATGCGGGCCGCGGCCGAAAACCTGACCCCGGTTACCCTGGAGCTGGGCGGCAAATCACCGGCCATCGTCTCCCCGGATGTGCCCATGGAAGACGCGGCCCAGCGCATTGCCTTCGGCAAGGCGTTCAACGCCGGCCAGACCTGCGTCGCACCGGACTACGTGCTGTGCCCGGCGGACCGGGTCCAGGCCTTCGTTGACGAGTTCCGCACCCGGTTCTCGGAAATGTACCCGAGCCTGCGGGACAACGACGACTACACCGCGATCATCAACGAGCGCCAGTACGACCGCCTCCAGGGCTACCTGGAAGACGCCCGCAACAAGGGCGCCGAGATCCTCGAGATCAATCCGGCCCGGGAAAACCTCGGCGACGGCACCCGCAAGATCCCGCTGACCCTGATCCTGAACACCACCCCGGACATGCAGGTCATGCAGGACGAGATCTTCGGCCCGCTGTTGCCGGTGGTCAGCTACCACAACCTGGACGAGGCGCTGCACTACATCAACGACCGCCCGCGGCCGCTGGCCCTGTACTTCTTCGGTTACGACAAGGCCCAGCAGCAACAGGTGGTGAACAACACCCTGTCCGGTGGCATGTGCATCAACGACGCCCTGATGCACGTGGCCCAGGACGACCTGCCGTTCGGCGGCATCGGCGATTCCGGCATGGGTCACTACCACGGCAAGGAAGGCTTCCTGACCTTCTCCCACCACCGCGCCATCTTTACCAAGCAGAAGTTCAACAGCGGCAAGTTCGTGTACGCACCGCACGGCACCGCCGCGCACAAGATGGTGTACAAGTTCTTCATCCGCTGACCGCCCTGACGGGGGCCTGCAGGCCCCCGATCGCTCCACGAACAAGAACAAGAGAAGGTTCCATGACCGAGCAGTTCGATGCCCGAGCCACCGAGGACGAGGTCGCTCGCCTCGATCGTCGACGTTTCCTGAAGACCGGCGCCGCCGGCGCCCTGCTGCTGGGCACGGTCAGCCTGTCCGCCGGCCTCAGTGGCTGCGCCACGACCCCGGCGGGCCAGCTCAGCGCCGTGGATACCCGGATGGACGCCAGTTACCGGTTCCGGTTCCTGACCCGGGACGACATCCAGCTGTTCGAGGCCCTGCTGCCAGCCATCGTCGGCCCGGCCCTGACCGAGCAGCCCCAGGCCCGGCGCCAGGCCATCGCCACCACCATCGAGCGCATTGACGCCGGCATCGCCCAGTTTGGTCCGGCCAACCAGCGCGAGCTGCGCCGACTGTTCGACCTGCTCAATTTCGGCGTCACCCGGGTTACCGTGGCCCGGGTCTGGTCCAGCTGGCCCAAGGTGACCACCGCCGAAGCCGACGCCTTCCTGCAACGCTGGCGCACCAGTGGCATCGGCCTGTTCAACAACGGCTACATTGCCCTGACCAAGATCAGCAACGTCGCGTTTTTCGGCGCGCCGGAACACTGGCACCTGTCCGGTTACCCGGGCCCGCCCAACTGGGCCATGGCCGCCCTGCCCCAATTCAAGACCGCCTGACCCACGCCGACGAACGGAGCCAACCATGTCGTTAACCGATCGCATTGCCCAGGGCCTGGCCGCCGGCTGGGACGTGACCGACAGTGCCACCCTGACCGACAACCAGACCCACGAGGCCGACGTGGTGGTCATCGGCACCGGGGCCGGCGGCGGCACCACCGCCGAAATCCTGGCCCGGCAGGGCCTGTCGGTGATCCTGGTGGAGGAAGGCCGGCTGTACCACCAGAAAGATTTCAAGATGGACGAGCTGTCGGCCTACGCCAGCCTGTACCAGGAGGGCATGAGCCGAGTCACCCGGGACGGCGCCATCGCCATCCTCCAGGGCCGCTGCGTCGGCGGCTCCACCACCGTGAACTGGACCTCAAGCTTCCGCACGCCCGACGCCACCCTGTCGCACTGGGCCCAGCGTTTTGGCCTCGACGACCTGACGCCGGAGGCCATGGCGCCCTGGTTTGACGGTCGCGAACAACATCACAACATCTCGCCCTGGCACCTGGACCCCAACGTCAACAACGACATCCTGCGCCAGGGCTGCGAGCAACTGGGTTATTCCTGGGCCGTTATTCCGCGCAACGTCAAAGGCTGCTGGAATCTGGGGTACTGCGGGGTCGGGTGCCCGACCAACGCCAAGCAGGGCGCGCTGATGACCACCATCCCCGGCGCCCTCGACCACCAGGCCCGGCTGTTCCACGGCCTGCGCGCCGACCGCCTGGTGCGCAACCAGGACCGCATCGATCGCCTGGAAGCCAGCGCCATGGGCGCCGATGGCGTCACGCCATCGGGGGTGACCGTCACCCTCAAGGCCCGACACTTTGTCGTGGCCGCCAGCGCCATTGGTTCGCCCGGCCTGCTGCTGCGCTCGGACCTGCCCGACCCCTACGACCGCCTGGGCAAGCGCTCGTTCCTGCATCCGGTCAACGCCACCCTGGCCCAGATGCCCGAGCGGGTGGACCCGTTCTACGGCGCGCCCCAGTCAATCTATTCCGACGAGTTCAATTTCCGGGACGGAGTCGATGGTCCGGCCGGGTTCAAGCTGGAGGTGCCGCCCCTGCACCCGGCGGTGTCGTCCGGGGTCGTTCCCGGCCACGGTCAGGACCAGATCGACGCCATGGCCGGCCTGCCCTGGACCCAGTCCATGATTGCCCTGGTCCGGGACGGCTTCCACCCGGACAGCCCGGGCGGCACCGTGTCGCTGCGGGACGATGGCAGCCCGGTGCTGGACTACCCGATCTCCGACTACCTGTGGACCGGCCTGCGCAAGGCCTTCCGCACCATGGCCGAGATCCAGTTTGCCGCCGGCGCCAAGCGGGTTCGCCTGGTCCATCTGGATTCGGACTGGTACACCAGCTGGGCCGAGGCCAGCGCGGCCATCGACACCCTGGCCATGGCGCCGCACCGGGTTCGGTTGTTCACCGCGCACCAGATGGGTGGCTGCGGCATGGGCGCAGATCCGCGGGAATCGGTGGTGAACGGCTTCGGCGAGCACCATCAGGTCAGTAACCTGAGCGTGCACGACGCCTCGATCTTCCCCACCAGCATCGGCGCCAACCCGCAGCTGTCGGTGTACGCCCTGGCAGCGCGCAACAGCACCCGGTTGGCCAGCAAACTGGCGGGCTAACCGGCGGCCGTTTTGGGATACCCGGCAAGCTGGTATCCTAGGCGCGTGCGAACAGAGGAGCCGTGCATGCCAAAAGTCATCTATCCGGGTACCTTTGACCCGATCACCAATGGCCACACCGACCTGATCGAGCGGGCCGGCCGCATGTTTGACGAGATTGTCGTGGCCGTTGCCTACAACCCGAAGAAGCAACCGCTGCTGAACCTGGAGGAGCGCTGCGAGCTGGTGCGCCAGGCCACCGCCCACCTGCCCAACGTCAGCGTGACCGGATTCAGCAACCTGCTCGCCGACTTTGTTCGCGACCAGGGCGCCACCGTCATCCTGCGCGGTCTGCGCGCAGTGTCCGATTTCGAGTACGAATTCCAGCTGGCGGACATGAACCGGCGCCTGGCCCCGGAGGTGGAAAGCGTCTTTCTCACCCCGGCCAACCATCTGTCCTACATTTCCTCGACCCTGATCCGGGAAATTGCCTCCCTCGGTGGCGACGTCTCGGAGTTTGTCGACCCCGCGGTCGAGGCCGCCCTGCAGCAGAAATTCAAACCGGCCTGAGCCACCGGCCGACCTAAAAAAAGCCCCGTTCGGGGCTTTTTTGTCTGGCGTTACAGCAGCGGCGGCAATGGAATCTCCATGCCGTTTACGTCCACCATCAAGTCCTCCATTACCGCATTCATCACCAACCGGTCGCCGTCGCGGATCAGCAGACCCTGCTTGACCATGGGCGCCAGCTGCATGCGCACCTCCGGGTAGTTTTCGGCCAGTGCCAGCGGCAGGCTCAGATTCAGGTTGCCGGTCAGCCGCTGCATCACCATCAGCATGCCGGCCTTGTCCTGGGCACTGAGCTCGGGATGGCGGATTTCCGCGCTGCCGGTCACCGCGCCTTCCGGCGTGGCCAGGCTGAGCTCCGGGAAGCCGACCGAGAAACCGGCCGCCGCCAGCTCCCGCAACGCGGTATTGACCTGCTCCATGGCCGCCATCTGCTGGCCCGGACTGGGCCGGCCGGCACCGTCTGCCTGCAACGCCAGCGCCTGCAGATCGGTCATGCCGCGGGTCAAGGCGCTCCAGCTGGCAACGTCGAGGTTCTCGAGGGCAAACTCGATGCGGTGCGGACCGTAGCCCTGGTCGGCCCGGACAATTTCCTCCAGCTCGAGCCGGACGCTGGAATCCAGGCGACGCCCCTCGTCCCGGGCCTCGGAACTGCTGGCCAGGGTAAAGTCCCGCAAGGTCATGGGCGCGTCGGTGGCCGAGCGAATCTCCACCGAGCCGACTTCCAGCTCACCGCCGCCGGTCCAGATCTCGCCCGACAGGTGCTCAAGGTCCTGTTCCATGTGGATGTCGGCAATGCGGATGTCCACCTCGGGGCCGGACAGGCTCACCGCCGGCCAGACCATCAACGCCTTGGCCCGGGAGCCGGCGTCGCTGATATCGACTCGAGCCAGTCCGCCACTGGTGCTCAGGGACTCCCCGGTCGCGGCGTTGGTGACATTGACCGTAGGCGCTTCCAGCTCAACCGTGGCCGAGCCCCACAGGCGCGTCTCCAGGGTCAGCCGGGGCTGCTCCCCGGGAAACCAGTCGGCGCCCTCAGGCGACCAGCCACCCACCGGTTCGAATTCCAGCAGACTGCCGGTCACCCCGTGGGTGACGCTGGCGCGATAGTCCAGCTGGTGGGAGCGACCGGTTTCCGGGTGCTTCAGCACCAGCGAGCCGCTCAGATCCGAGCCCAGCAGCCCGCGACGGTACTGGCCGGTTTCCATGCGCACAAACGACTGGGACCGGTTCACTTCCGCCGTGGCCTGCTGCCACTGCTGTTCGGTCACGTAGCCCACCAGCCAGGGCATGGCACCGGCCACCGCCAGCACCGCGGCGCCGGCAATCATCCATTTCTTTTGCACGCCATTTCTCCGTGTCAGGGTTTGCCGGTCAGACGCTCAAGCAGCACCAGCTGGGACGCCAGCCGTTCCTCGCCCTCGGCGGGCTGGTTCTGGATGTAGCTGCCATCGGGCTGCAACACCCAGCTCTGGCAGTTGTCGGCCAGGTAGGTGTCCAGATCCTCACGCACCCGCGCCACCAATTGCGCATCCTCGATTGGGAACGCGGTCTCCACCCGGCTGAGCAGGTTGCGTTCCATGCCATCGGCGCTGGAGCAGTAGACGTCCGGCCGCCGGTTGTTGCCAAAGTAATAGACCCGGGTGTGTTCCAGGAACCGGCCGATGATCGAGCGGACCCGGATGTTGTCGGACAGCCCGGGCACTTCCGGGCGCAGGCAGCAGATGCCGCGAATGATCAGGTCGATTTTCACCCCGGCCTGGGACGCCCGGTACAGCGCCTTGATCATCTGCGGTTCGGTCAGGGCATTGAACTTGAAGATGATCCGGCCCTTGTCGCCAAACCCGGCCTCGCGGTCGATCAGGCTGAGCAGACGTGAATGCAGGGTAAAGGGCGAATGGAACAGCTTCTTGATCTTCAGGGCCTTGCCCATGCCGGTGAGCTGCTGGAACAGCTTGTTGACGTCATCGCCGATCGACTCGTCGCAGGTCATGAAGCTGTAGTCGGTGTACAGGCGGGCGTTGCCGGCGTGATAGTTGCCGGTGCCGAGATGGACGTAGCGGCGGAGCCGACCCTCCTCGCGGCGCACAATCAGGATCATCTTGGCGTGGGTCTTGTAGCCCACCACGCCGTAGACCACGATCACCCCCGCTTCCTGCAGGCGACTGGCCAGCTCCAGGTTCTCCGCCTCGCTGAACCGGGCCCGCAGCTCGATCACCGCGGTCACTTCCTTGCCGCGCCGGGCGGCGTCGGCCAGCGCCTCGACGATTTCCGAATCGGCGCCGGTGCGGTACAGGGTCTGGCGAATGGCCAGCACCTGCGGATCCTTGGCGGCCTGTCGCAACAGGTCCACCACCGGGCTGAAGTTCTCGTAGGGGTGCAGCAGCAGGATCGGCTGCTTGCGGATGCTGTCGAACATCGAGTCCTTGCTGCGGATCTGCTTGGGAATCGCCGGCGAAAACCCGGAATAGGTCAGGTCCGGCCGGTCGACCAGGCTGCCGACGGCCATCAGCCGGGTCAGGTTGACCGGGCCGTGCACCCGGTACAGGTCACGTTCGGTCAGACCAAACTCGGTGAGCAGGAACTGGGACAGCTCCTCCGGACAGTTGTCGGCGACCTCGAGCCGGACGCCGTCGCCGAAGCGCCGGCTGAGCAGTTCGCCGCGCAGGGCCGAGGCCAGATCTTCCAGATCGTCCTCCAGCTCCAGGTCGGCGTTGCGGGTCAGCCGGAACTGGTAGCAGCCCTTGACCTCCATGCCCGGAAACAGCTCGTCGGCGTGGGCGTGGATCATGGACGACAGGAACACCAGATTGTCGCCACCCTCGCAGACGTCGTCGGGCAGGCGCACCAGCCGCGGCAGGGACCGGGGCGCCGGCACAATGGCCATGCCGGTCTCGCGGCCGAAGGCGTCCTTGCCATCGAGCTCGACAATGAAGTTCAGGCTCTTGTTGACCAGGCGCGGAAACGGGTGGGACGGATCCAGGCCAATGGGGCTGACCACCGGCAGGATTTCCTCCTCGAAATAGGTGCGCACCCACTCGGCCTGGGCCGGGGTCCATTCCCGGCGCCGCACGAAGTGGATGTTCTCCCGCTCCATCTCCGGAATCAGCACGTTATTGAGGATGTCGTACTGCTCGTGGATGTATTCGTGGGCAACCCGGCTGATCTCGGCCAGGGCCTGTTCCGGCAGCATGCCGTCGACACCCACGGTCTCGCGGCCGTACTTCATTTGCTGACGCAGGCCGGCGGCGCGGATCTCGAAGAATTCGTCCATGTTGCTGCTGAAAATGCAGCAGAAGATCAGGCGGTTGATCAGCGGGTGGGTGGTGTCCAGGGCCTGCTTGAGCACCCGGTAATTGAACTGCAGCTGGCTCACTTCCCGATTGAAGAAGTTCTCGCTGGCCTCCAGGTTCACACTCTCACCCGCCGGAGGCATCTCCAGCGGGGCGGGTACGCTCTGCTCCGGGTCTGCCTTGGGTTTCTTGGCCGTTTCCGTTGTCATAATCCGTCAATTCCAATCGGGTGCCGGCCCGGTGGTCACCGGGCCGCACATGGGTTCGTCCGTTGATTCAGCGCCTGGCGGCTCGCATCAGTCGCGCCGCCCGCACCGCAAAATAGGTCAGGATGCCGTCGGCCCCGGCCCGGCGCATGGCCATCAGGCTCTCCATCATGACCGCATCGCCGTCCAGCCAACCGTTCTCGGCCGCGGCCATGTGCATGGCGTACTCGCCGCTGACCTGATACACGAAAGTCGGCACCTGCAACTCCTGCTTTACCCGGTGCACGATGTCCAGATACGGCATGCCGGGTTTGATCATCACCATATCGGCACCCTCGGCCAGGTCCATGGCGACCTCGTGCAGCGCCTCGTCCGCGTTGGCCGGGTCCATCTGGTAGGTCGACTTGTTGCCCTTGCCCAGGTTGCCGGCCGAGCCGACCGCATCCCGGAACGGACCGTAGTAGCTGGACGCATACTTGGCAGAATAGGCCAGAATCCGGGTATTCACATGACCGGCCGCCTCCAGCGCGTCGCGGATGGCCGCAATCCGGCCGTCCATCATGTCCGACGGTGCCACCACGTCGGCGCCGGCATCGGCGTGGGACAGGGCCTGATTCACCAGCGCCTCCACCGTCACGTCGTTCAGCACATAGCCGTCGTGGTCGACGATGCCGTCCTGGCCATGGGTGGTGAACGGGTCCAGCGCTACGTCGGTGATCACCCCGAGTTCCGGATACGCCTGTTTCAGGGCCCTGACCGCCCGCTGGGCCAGACCGTCCGAATCCCAGGCTCCGGAGCCGGACAGATTCTTCTGCTCGGCGGCCACCACCGGGAACAGCGCCACCGCCGGAATCCCCAGGTCCACCAGTTCGGCCGCCTGCTCCACCAGCAGATCGATGCTCAGTCGCTCCACCCCCGGCATCGATGGCACCTCCTCGCGCTGGCCATTACCCTCGAGCACAAACACCGGGTAGATCAGATTGTCCGGGCTCAGTTGAGTCTCCCGCACCAGACGCCGGGAAAAATCGCTGGCGCGATTGCGACGCAGACGGGTGGCAGGAAAAACGCGGGGAGTCGGGTTGGGCACGGGGACCTCCTAGTTGGCGTGACCGGACGGATGGCAGCACCGCAGTGGTGCTCTGGGCTCCATCATACACGGCCAGGGCCATCGGGTGCAGACTGCCGCAACAGGTTAGGGATGGGCTGTGACAGCGGGGTTACCGGATCGAATCCAGGGCCTGGACCCGGACCTGTTCGCGCTCGTCAAAATGCCGGCTCCGCAGCGAGGCCATGGCCGCAGCCAGCTCCGGCCCGACCAGGCCGCCGCCCAGCAGGGCCTGGCGCTCCCGGGAATAGGCCTGCCAGCGCCGGTCCCAGTCCTCCTGCTCCTGGGCCAGTGCGTCCAGGCGCTGGGCCGCCTCGGCGCCAAAGGCCTGCTGCCGCCAGGCATTCAACGCCTGCGGATCGTTCGCCAGGTCCTGGCGGGCACGTTCGTATTCGGCGAAGCGGCGGGTGTCCTGGCGGGCCTGACGCAACGGCTCCGGCAGCGCCGACTCGGCCCGGTCCAGGGCCTGCTGACGCTCGGTCTCGGTCAGGTCATCGGCGCGGGCAATGCGCAGTTTTTCCAGCTGGAACCGGTCGATGACTTCATCCTCGGCAAAAAACGCCTCGGCGGTGGCGCTGTCCAACCAGGTGCGGCGCAGGGCCTGGATCTCTGCCATCCGGCGCTGCAGCTCTTCAGGCTCAAGCGCCTCGGTCACCCCATAACCCGCTTCCAGGTCCGACACCGCCAGCTTGTAATCCAGATAGGCGCCGAGGGTTGCCAGGGCCTGGGTCTGGGCCGGCTCCGGCAGGGTCGCCAGGGTCTGCCGAATCCTGGCCACCAACTGCGGCAAGGACTCCTCACCCAAGGCCGACAGGTAGTATTCGAACAGCTGGCGCAGGGCCGGGGTCGGGATCAGGGCACCGGTCGAATCCAGCTGCGCCCAGCCGGTGGGGACCGAGGTACCGACCAGCGACGCCGGCGGATGCTCGGGCACGGGGTGGTTGTCCGGCGCCCTCACCAGCTGCGATGGTGCCTCGGTGTCGGCTTGGGGCTGGACCGGAACCGGCGTCGGTGCCGCCGCTGTGACGGTGGTCCGCTTTTCATCGACGGAATCGGCCGTCAGCCAGCCGACGGCACCGACAGCTGCTATGATCAGCGGCGCAAAAACAAGGAGACGGGTTGGTACTGACATGGACGGGTGCGGCCTCTGGGTCCCGGCGACTAACACGTCCGGGCCAGGGCCCGGACAATTCGGCGTGGCTCGAGGATAGACCAAGGCAGCGGGCGCTGCCGAGAACGGTGTCAAAATCAGGACGGGCAATCACCCGCCCTGCTCGGACCCGGATTACAGGGACCGGTTATTGAACCCGACGTCCACTTTGCGAGGCGCGTCAGACCGGAAAAAGGTGTCGATTTCCTGGATCTTTCCGCCCTGGTTCAAAAACGCTTCAATGTCGGCCTGCAGTTGTGCGCGCACCCGTGCACGGCCGGCAATGGAATGACTGTCGTCGCTGTCACCGCTCCAGCTGGAGGAGGGTTCCAGGTTGCTTTCGTCGAAATCACTCATGATGGCTTCTCCATCAACGAAAACAGGGGATCGAGTGCCGGCACGCCCCAGTGGGCAACTACACTCAGTCTCAACGAAGCACCGGCTTTGGCGTCGTCTTGGCGTCTTTATAATCCGGTTTTCGTGACTGCGCTATTTCCAGGCAACGCCTTTTTTGTAATTTTTTGTAACCAAAAATATGACACTGATTTAAAAGGATAAAATGGATTTATCCTGAGCGAACCGCAAATTGACACAAAGAATGAATAATGATTCACTGCTTGTAGGGAGCCGGCATGGCTTATCGCGAAACTGAAAAAATGCGCCAACGCAAAGCCGAAGCGCGCCAACGGATCATCGACTGCACTTACGAGTGCGTGGCCGACGGCGGCTTCCGCAGTGCCCGTATTACCCGCATCGCCGACCTGGCGGGCGTGGCGACCGGCACCATATACCGGCACTTCGAGTCCCGGGAAGACCTGTTCGCCGGGGTCTTCCGACTGGCAACCCAGCGCGAGGTGGACAAGGTGGCCGAGGCCCTCGGCACCGACGGTGACGCCGCCATGCGTCTGGAGAAGGCACTGCGCCAGTTCGCCCGACGCGCCCTGCGGGGCCCGGTGATGGCCTGGTCTCTGATCGCCGAGCCGGTGGACCCGAAGGTGGAAGAGGAGCGACTGAAATACCGCAAGGCTTACGCCAGCCTGTTCGAAACCGCCATCCGGGAAGGCATCAAGGAGGGATGCATTCCGGATCAGGACGCCCGCCAGAGCAGCACCTGCCTGGTCGGCGCCATCTCGGAGAGCCTCGTCGGCCCGCTGTCGCCCAGCCAGGTCGAGGAAACCACCGAGAACACAACCGACAACAACGATCCGTTGGTCGACGCCATCATTCGCTTTTGCATGCAGGGGTTGACCGGCACCAGGAGATAGCCATGAACGCACGGCAGCCTAATCCGGACTCCCCGGCCCGCAGCGACCACGACCGCTACCTGGCCAACACCCACGAGGTCATCAACCAGCCCCCCGCCCTGCAGGATTACAACCTGTTCGACCAGGACCTGGCCCTGCAGGAGGCCGCCCGCCGGGAAGGCGCCGCCGGGTCGACGCAGACCCTGCGCGAGTTCGGTGCCCTGGCCGGCGCCGCCGACACCATTGACCTGGGCTTCCGCGCCAATCAGCACAAGCCGGTGTTCAACAGCCACGACCGGTTTGGCCACCGCATCGATGAGGTGGACTTCCACCCCGCCTACCATCAGCTGATGACCATCGCCATGGAACACGGCCTGCACAGCAGCCCCTGGACCCACCCCGGCCAGGGCGCCCAAGTGGCCCGCGCCGCCAAGTACTACATGCATTCCCAGGTCGAGGCCGCCCACGGCTGCCCGATCACCATGACCTTCGCCGCCATCCCATCCATCCGCAACCAGCCGGACCTGGCCCGGGACTGGGAACAGCGCATCCTGGCCAACAGCTACGACCCGCGCAACGTACCGGACGGCCAGAAGGCCTCGGTCACCATCGGCATGGCCATGACCGAGAAACAGGGCGGCAGCGACGTGCGCGCCAACACCACCCGGGCCTACCCGGTGGGCACCGAGGGCCCCGGCCAGGCCTATGAGTTGGTGGGCCATAAATGGTTCGTCTCGGCGCCCATGTGCGACGCTTTCCTGGTGCTGGCCCAGTCCCGAGGCGGCCTGTCCTGCTTCCTGATGCCGCGCTGGCGCCCGGACGGCAGCAAGAACCCCTGGCAGATCCAGCGCCTGAAGAACAAGATGGGCAACGTCGCCAACGCCTCCAGCGAGGCCGAACTGCGCGGCGCCCTGGCCTGGATGGTGGGCGACGAAGGCCGGGGCGTACCGACCATCATCGACATGGTGGCCATGACCCGCTTCGACTGCATGATCGGCAGCGCCGCCGGCATGCGTCAGGCGGTGGCCCAGGCCAGCCACCACTGCCGCCACCGCAGCGCCTTCGGCGCCCGCCTGAGCGAGCAGCCGCTGATGCAGAACGTACTGGCCGACCTGGCCCTGGAAAGCGAAGCGGCGCTGGCGTACACCATGCGCATCGCCCGCGCCCTCGACAATCAGGACCAGGACCACGAACGCCTGCTGACCCGCCTGGCCACCCCGGTGGGCAAATACTGGATCTGCAAACGCACCCCCAACCACGCCTACGAGGCCATGGAATGCATCGGTGGCAGCGGCGTGATGGAAGACTGCATCATGCCCCGGCTGTTTCGGGAGTCCCCGGTCAACGCCATCTGGGAAGGCAGCGGCAACGTCCAGTGCCTGGACACCTTGCGGGCGTTACAAAAAGAACCGGAGACCCTCGATGTATTCTTCAAAGAGGCAGCCGAAGCTCGCGGCGCCGACCGCCGCTTCGACCAGTTCCTGACCCAATTGCAGCAGGATTTCGGCGACACCGGCGACATCCAGTATCGGGCCCGCAACCTGGTGGATCGCATGGCCCTGGCCATGCAGGCGTCGTTGCTGCTGCGCCACTCCGACCCGGCCGTGGCCGACGCCTTCTGCGCCTCGCGCCTGCAATCCAACGGCGGCCTGAACTACGGCAACCTGCCCTCGGGCATCGACGCCGCCGCCATTATCAAACGGGCGACGCCTGTAGTAGGCTAGTGACTTTTCACACCTTCCGAGACGTCTGATCGCGGGGGTGGGGCGGCGTTGCTGAAACTGTGCGGAGCCAGGGATGGCGGAGCCAAGCGTACAGGGACGTAGTCACAGCGTGTTTCAGCAACGCCGCCCCGCGCCCGCAGGCAAGGTTTAAAATGTCTGAAGCCTTACGAAAGCTCCTGAAACAGCCCAGCAGCCAACCGGTCATCACCCCACACGTGGGCGTGCTGACCCTGCACTTCCAGCTCTACGGCTGCGACGATCTGAAAGCCAAGCGCAAGGTCTTCACCGCCCTGCGCGCGGTCTGGGGCAAAGAGCCGGATCTGGCGGTGGCGGAAACCGCCGATCAGGACGCCCTGGACTGCGCCACCTGGACCATTGCCGCCCTCGGCACCTCCTCCCAGCAGATCACCCAACGCCTCGACCAGGTGGAAAAAGCCATTGAAGATCGGGTCGATGCCGCCATACTGGACATACACCGGGAGATTCTCTGACCGGAGCGGGGTGGAATGAGGCCTTGTAGCGTAACGTCTCATCACCCCGTATACTACGATCCCTCAGGGAGACCCGACCGTTTGCCGCGTGCAAGCGGCCAGTCATCAACGCCGGAATGACACGCCGGCCCCATCCGCCTGGCATCTGGAATTGCCCCGCGGATGACCACTGATCGCGTGTGCTACCTATGACCGGAAAGAAGAAATCCGCCCAGGCCTCCGTCGAGGCCATGTATCGCGTGTTCACGGTGCCGGAGGCGCCGGAGTCCACGCTCAGCCGGATCGACCAGAACATCTCCAACAATCTTGCGGGCTTCCTGCAGGAGCACATCGTTGCGGTCGAACGGGATCTGTCCGACGTCGAGAAAGACTTTTCCGACTACGCCATCCCGGAGAAACCCGTGTTCGTGTCCGAGCAGGCCCAGTTCCTGCTCGACAAACTGGTCGCCAACTCCGTTCATACCGCATCGCCTGCGTTCATCGGGCACATGACCTCGGCACTGCCCTACTTCATGCTGCCGCTGTCGAAGATCATGATTGCCCTGAACCAGAACCTGGTCAAAACTGAGACCTCCAAGGCGTTCACGCCCATGGAGCGCCAAGTCCTGGGCATGATTCACCGCCTGGTGTACGAGGAAGACGGGGCCTTCTACCGCAAGTGGATGCACGACCCCCGGTACGCCCTGGGCGCCATGTGCTCCGGCGGCACCGTCGCCAACCTGACCGCGCTCTGGGTTGCCCGCAACCGCGCCTTTCCGGCCGAGGGCAACTTCCGCGGCCTGCACCAGGAAGGCCTGTTCCGGGCACTGAAGTACTACGGCTACGAGGGCGCCGCCATCGTGGTGTCCCGCCGCGGCCACTATTCCCTGCGCAAGGCCGCCGACGTGCTGGGCCTGGGCCGGGAGGCGCTGATCCCGGTCGACACCGACGACGAGAACCGCATCCAGACCGACGCCCTGCGGGACAAGTGCCTGGAACTGCAGCGTCAAAAGATTAAGGTGATGGCCATCTGTGGCGTCGCCGGCACCACCGAAACCGGCAACGTCGACCCACTCGACGCCATGGCCGACATCGCCCGGGAATTTGGCGCTCATTTCCACGTGGACGCCGCCTGGGGTGGTCCGACCCTGTTCTCGCGCACCTACAAGCACCTGCTGCGGGGCATCGAGAAAGCCGATTCGGTCACCTTCGACGCCCACAAACAGCTGTACGTGCCCATGGGGGTCGGCCTGGTGGTATTCCGGGATCCGAGTCTGGCCAGCGCGGTCGAGCACCACGCCCAGTACATCATCCGTAAAGGCTCCCGGGACCTGGGCAGCACCACGCTCGAGGGCTCGCGTCCGGGCATGTCGATGCTGATCCATTCCGGCCTGAAAATCCTGGCCCGGGAAGGTTACGAGATCCTGATCGACCAGGGCATCGAGAAGGCTCAGACCTTCGCCGACCTGATCGACGCCGAGCCAGACTTCGAACTGGTGACCCGGCCGGAGCTGAACATCCTGACCTACCGCTACTGCCCGGAGAACGTCCAGAAGGCCCTCGCCCTGGCCGACTCCCTGCAAGCGGAAAAGCTGAACACCTGCCTGAACCGCATCACCAAGTTCATCCAGAAGACCCAGCGCGAGCGGGGCAAGGCCTTTGTCTCGCGGACCCGGTTGGAACCGGCGCGCTACTACCACTTCCCGTGCATCGTGTTCCGGGTGGTGCTGGCCAACCCGCTGACCACGCCCGAAATCCTGAGCGACATTCTGATCGAGCAGCGGGAGCTGTCGGGTGAGGAGGGCATTGAAGACGAGATGCGGATTCTGCACCAGATGGCCGATGCCGTTTTGAAACAGAACGAACTGAGCGCGCGACAAGCCTGAGAACGTTGTCTGAACACGCATTAACTCCGACGGAGTCGGTCAGGGCGCGTGTCAAGAATTGTGCGGAGCAACGGATGGCGCCCTCGGGCAGGTCAGATGCCGAGCCCAAACACGCTGTGGATACTTCCCTGTACGCTCGGCTCCGCCATCCCTGGCTCCGCACGGTTTGGGCTCGGCATCTGCCCTCCCCGCGCTGAGGTACCTTCAGTTTTAGTAAAGCGCCTCTTCGTCATCCAGCACGTCGTGGATGATGTCCAGGAACATCTTGTCCGCCTCACTCCAGTTCTCCGGAATCCGGATGTTGGTGTTGGCGCTGATCTCCCGCGCGATGATCTCTTTGGCGTTCGGCTCATTCCGATACTTGCGGGCGATTTCCATGGATTTGACCGCGATGGTCGGCTCGCTCAGCACCTTCTTGATGAACACCCGCAGCTCATCAATCATCTTGGCCTGACGACTTTCATTGGACGAACTCATACTTCACTCCACGGATAATTGGCTCTGACGGGGCGGCCCAGGCCGCCCCTCTCTTTCCGCATAGTATGACCAAACTGGTCAGCGGCAACCAGCCCGTTCGGTCAGATCAGCAGGCCGCGCAGGGTGAAGAACAGCAGGGCCGCCATGATGGCCGAGGCCGGCACGGTGATGATCCAGGCCGCGGCGATCTTCATCAGGTGCGAGCGCTTGACCATCTCTTCCCGATAGAGCTTCTTCAGCCGCTTGCGCTCGGACTTCGACAGCGGCACCTGTTTTTTCTTCTTGGCCTGCTTCAGCAGGTCCTCCATCTCCTCCACCGAGGCATTGCGGAAATCGTCCAGGAACGGCTTGAGCCGGGCCTGCTCCTCGGCGTCGTGGTGCTCCATGATCTTGTGCAGCTGGGTGGCGTAGTTGGACTTCAGGTACTCACGCAGGAAGCCGACACCAAACACGCCGCCGATGGCGATGTGGGTCGAGCTCACCGGCAGCCCCAGCTGGGACGCCAGGATCACCGTCAGGGCCGCCGACAGGGCAACGCAGAAGGCGCGGGTCTTGTCGAGCTCGGTGATTTCGCTGCCCACGGTCTTGATCAGGCGCGGCCCGAACAGCATCAAGCCGACGGCCAGGCCCAGGGCGCCGACCATCATGACCCACAGGGGAATGCTGGCGGCGGTGACCACACCGCCCGAACTCAGGGCGTCGTTGATGGCCGCCAGCGGACCAATGGCGTTGGCCACGTCGTTGGCGCCATGGGCGAAGCTCAGCAACGCGGCGGCAAAGATCAGCGGCCAGGTGAACAGGGTGCTGACACCGACCGCGCTGTTCTCCATGGTCGCCGCCCGGCGCTTGACCAGCGCGCGCACCGCGGCGTAGGCCACGGCTGCCGCCACCAGGCCGACCAGGGAAGCGGTCAGGAAGTCGACCTTCACGACTTTCTTCACGCCCTTGATCATCAGGTAGGTGCCGAAGGCCCAGGCCATGATGGCCACCAGCATCGGGACGAAGGTGCGCGCGGCCGGAATCACGTCCTTGCGGTAGAGCACGGTTTTTTTGACCAAAAACAGGAACAATGCCGCCAGGGCGCCACCCAGGACCGGCGAGATCACCCAACTGGCGGCAATCTTGCTCATCACCGCCCAGTCGGCGATGCCCCAGCCACCGGCGGCAATACCGGCGCCGAGCACGCCGCCGACGATGGAATGGGTGGTGGACACCGGGGCGCCCATCCAGGTCGCCAGGTTCAGCCACAGGGCGCCGGCCAGCAGCGCGGCGGTCATCAGCCAGACAAAGGCCTGGGCACTGTCCAGATTGGACGGATCGATGATCCCACCCTTGATGGTGGACACCACGTCGCCGCCGGCAATCAGCGCCCCGGCCGATTCGAAGATGGCGGCAATGATCACCGCCGCACCCAGGGACAGGGCGCCGGAACCGACGGCCGGGCCGACGTTGTTGGCCACGTCGTTGGCGCCGATGTTGATGGCCATGTAGCCACCAATCACCGCCGCCGCCATCAGCAGCATGCTGTTGGGGGTGCCCTGGCTGAAGGCACCGACGGTCAGCCAAACGCCGAGCAGGAACAACAGGCTTAGCCCGATCCGGTAGCGTTCGGTGGAGGGGCTGGTGAGCAGGGTATCCAGGAGTCCGCTTGAACGGGCCATAACAGAAACAGTCTCGTGTGGTCTGGTGGAAAAAACGTCACTCGTTATGGGCGGCAACTATAGTTTTTTTGTCACGGAATTGAAACAAACAAGACAGAGCTCACTCAATTCACACTATGGGTCGCCGTAGGATGCATTTTCCCGGTGATTTGACTCATAATCCCCAAAAAAGCGTCAAAATTATAAGAACTGACAAGGCCGTCATGACTCAGCAGCCCTCTCCCAACCACCTGGCCGCCAGCGAGCGCGAAGACGCCCAGGTGGCGCGCCTGATCACCTGGCTTTCGGCCATGGCCATCGCGTTTCTGATCGGCATCGGCAGCAAGGCCTGGTTTGCCGGACATCCGGGCCATGCTTGGGTGCTGTGGGGCTTTGCCGCCGTGGTGATGGCGGAAATGGCCCATTACGCCTGCACCCGGAATCGCACGGTGCAGAAGGCCGGGCTGCTGCTGGTGGTGGGGTCCCTGTTTGCCTACCTGATCGTCTCGGGGGGCGAGAGCAACACCGGCCCCCTGTGGTTCTACGTATTCCCGCCTCTGCTGTTCTACCTGACCAGTCTGAAAACCGGCACCGCGGTGCTGCTGTTCTGTTACCTGATGGCGGTGATCGTGTTCCAGTTCCCGGCCCTGCCCTTCGTCACCGCCGAGTACAGCACCGACTTCAAGATCCGCTTCTTCGCCACCCTCAGTTTCGAGTCCATTCTCTGCTTCACCCTGGAGGCGAGCCGTCTCAAGGCCCGCAATGAGCTGGTGGCGCTGGCGGAAAGCCACGAACGGGCGGCCAAGACCGACGAACTGACCGGCCTGGCCAACCGTCGCGAGATGCACAACCGGCTGATGGCGGAATTCTCCCGCTACCAGCGCGCCGGGCACCACTTCTCCATTGCCCTGATCGACCTGGACCTGTTCAAGGGCATCAACGACCGCTTCGGCCACGACGCCGGCGATCAGGTGCTGCGGGAATTCGCCGCCACCGTGCAAACCATCATTCGCCAGACCGATGTCGCGGCCCGCTGGGGCGGCGAGGAATTCCTGCTGTTGCTGCCCGACACCTCGCTGTTGCAGGCCCTGACCCTGGCCGAACGCCTGCGCGCGGAGGTGGCCGCCATGCGCTTCCGGTTCCGGGGCGCCGACCTGCCGGTCACCATCAGCGCCGGGGTCTGCTCCATCGCCAAGGCCACCTCCATTGACGAACTGCTGAAGCAGGCCGACGTCCAGCTCTACAGCGCCAAGGCGTCTGGCCGCAACCGGATCGCCCCCCGGGTCCGGACCCAGAACGGCACCACCACCAGCGCTTGAGTGTCCCCGGCGCTGGGATTATGATCGGCCGCCAACCCACAATTCCATTGCCCAGTGGCAACTGACAGGAGCTCCCATGACCGCCATTCGCATTCTGGTGGGCAGCGTCTACGGTGGCGCGCTCATGACCGCCCGGGAAATCAAGAAGACCCTGGACGCCGAGGGCCATCAGGTTTCGGTGCTGGAAAATCCCGCCCTGACCGACATCACCGACAACGACGACGCGCTGCTGGTGTGCACCTCCACCACCGGCCAGGGCGAAGTCCCGGCCAACCTGCTGCCGTTCTACGCCGACCTGCGCGATCAATTGCCGCAACAGCCCGGCCGGCCGTTTGGCGTGATTGTGCTGGGCGACAGTTCCTACGGTGACACCTTCTGCGGCGCCGGCGAGCTGCTCGAGGAGGCGTTGTACGAGACCGCGGCCCGGAAAATCGGCGACACCCTGCGCATCGACGCCCTGGAAACCACCGAACCGGAAGCCGAAGCCCTGCCCTGGGTTCGGGACTGGATCCAGAAATTGTGAGTCCTGGTCGGTAAAACGGGGCATTCGCCGCCAATGAGGCTTGAGCCGCCGCCCGCGAGCGGCCATACTCGGAGCCATAACAAGACCTACATGCGGCATGTCGTGATTCACAATTTCTTGCCCCGAACACTCCCAGCATTTCTGTTGTTGTTGGCGTTCGCTCAGCTCTGCTGGGCGACCGAAGGCTATGTCAGTCCGCAGGCCCGCTACCTGACCGTACCGGCGGACGACCCGGTCAGTCCCGAGCAGTTGCTGGCCTCGAACGACTGGCAGAGCCTGGAAGGCGAGAGCCCCAATTTCGGCTACATCCAGGAGCGCCTGTGGCTCCGGTTTCCGGTGCCCGAGCAGACCGACCTGAACCTGCTCGAAATCGCCTATTCGCACCTGAACCAGATCCGCTTCCATCTCGTGGAGAACGGCCAGGTCACCCACACCGTCACCACCGGGGACGATTTCCCGTTCCAGCAGCGGCCGATCCTGCACCGGCATTTCCTGTTCCCGTTCGAGCGCCAGCCCACCGCCGAGTACGAAATCCTGCTGGACGTGAGCACCACCGGCGCCATGCAGGTGCCCCTGGCGCTCTGGAACGACAAGTCCTTTTTCGAGAGCTCCTTCATCGAGGACCAGATTCACGCGGTCTACTACGGCATCCTGATTACCGCGATCTTCTTCAACCTGTTCGTGTTTGTCGCCCTGCGCGAGCGGGTCTATCTGCTGTACGTGCTGTCGACCCTGGGCTACCTGCTGTTGATCGGCACCCTGAACGGCATTACTTTCCAGGTGCTCTGGCCCACCAGCCCCGAGATCCAGAACCGGGCCATGCTGCTGAGCATTCCCACGGCGCTGATCTTCACCCTCTGGTTCTCCCAGGTCTTCCTCAACCTGGGCCGCAGCAGCGTCGCGCTCAATCGGGTGGTCCTCCTGGCCATCGCCCTCAATGCCCTGGCGGCGCTGGCCACCTTCGTGACCGACTACAGCATCGCCATTCGCCTGGTGGTGGCCCTGTCCATTCCCTGTAGCCTGCTGCTGACCCTGATCGGGCCCCAGCAGTGGTTGCGGGGCAACCGCCAGGCCGCCTACTACACCCTGGCCTGGGGCGCGCTCACCCTGGGCAGCGCCGTCACCGCCGCCAACAAGTACGGCCTGCTGCCCAACAATTTCGTCACCGTCTATGGCATGCAGATCGGTTCGGCCCTGCAGGCCGTGCTGCTGGCCATGGCCCTGGCGGTCCGGATCTTCCAGGAGCGCCAGGACAAGGTCGAGGCCCGGGAGGCGGAGCTGCGCGCCATGGCGGCCCGCCGCTCGGCCGAACTCAAGCTCATGGATCACGCCCTGCACAATCCGCTGACCGGCCTGCCCAACCGCAGCAGTTTCGAGATGATGCTGAACGACCTGATGATGCGCAGCCCGGAAAAACGCCTGGGCATCACCGTGATCCGGCTCAACAACCTGGATTCGGTCACCAAGACCCTGGGCCATCGCAACAGCGACCTGATTCTGGAGCGGGCCGCCAAGCACTACAACGCGGTGATCCGGGAGCTGCCCGGCGCCATTCCCGCCGAGCAGACCGATCAGCGCAGCTATTACCTGACCTCCCTCGACCCGCAGACCTTTGCCTTCGTGGTCGACGCCAGCATGGCCGAAGCCGCCGCCCGCTCAGTGGTCAAGGCCCTGGAGGACGTCCGCTTTCCGGTGGATTACCTGGGCATGCAGGTGCCGCTGGATGCCCGGCTCGGCGTGGCCGTGTTCCCGGACCATGGCACCGATGCCAACACCCTGATCCGCCGCGCCATTATCGCCGAGGGCTCGGATCGGGCGCGGGAGCGGGGCATGGCCTACTACAAGCCGTCCCGGGACTCGTTCAGCGCCGACCGCCTGACCATCGTCTCCGAATTGCGCCAGGCTTTGATCGACAACCGTCTGGCCCTGCATCTGCAACCCAAGGTGGCGCTGGCCAGCAACGAGGTGGTGGGGCTGGAGGCACTGATCCGCTGGCCGGAGAAACAGGACCAGCTGCGCCCGGACGAGATCGTCGACCTGGCCGAGCAGACCGGCCTGATCAAACCCCTGACCCGCTGGGTCCTGGAGCAGACCCTGGTGGTCCGCAGTCGGCTGCTGGATCATGGCTGGGCGCTGAACCTGTCGGTGAACATTTCCCCCAACAACCTGCGCGAGCCGGATTTTCCGCTCTACGTCCAGCGCCTGATGAGCAAGTTGCAGAAGCACCAGGGCACGATCACCTTCGAGGTCACCGAAACCTCGATGATGCAAGACCCGACCAATTCCCTGAGCGCGCTGCGCCTGCTCAACGACACCGGCATCCCGATTTCCATCGACGACTTCGGCTCCGGCTACTCGTCGCTGTCCTACATCAAGCAGTTGCCCGCCAGCGAGATCAAGATCGACCGGTCACTGATTTCCGACCTGGCGGCCCGGGCGGAGGATCGGGTGATCGTCCAGACCACCATCGATATGTGCCACAGCCTGGGCTACCGGGTCGTGGCGGAAGGGGTGGAAGACGACATCACGGCGGATCTGTTGCGGGACATGGGCTGCGACATGATTCAGGGCTACCTGCTGACCCCGCCGCTGCCGTTTGACGAGTTGCTGGGCTGGCTCAGCCAGGCTGGCAGCGAGCGCCAGCAGCTGGGCTGAGCCCCCCCTCAGCGCTGGCGGATCAGCGCTTCCTGGGTCGTGGAGGCGACCAGCACCCCCTGGCGATTGAAGAAATTACCACGATTGAAACCACGGCCGGCGCAGGCGCTGGGGCTGTCCTTGTCGTACAGCAGCCATTCGTCCATGCGGAAGTCCCGGTGGAACCAGATCGCGTGGTCCAAGCTCGCCACCTGCATGTTCTTGCTCATGAAGGTGACCCCGTGGGGGTTGAGCGAGGTGCCCAGGAAGTGAAAGTCAGAGGCGTAGGTCAGCAGGCAACGGTGCAGCACCGGGTCGTCCGGCAGCTGGCCCTGGGCGCGGAACCAGCTCTGCTTGTGGGGCGGGCGCACCTCCGGCTTCAGGGGATTGACCGGATTGACCGGGCGAATCTCGATGGGGCGGTCCCGCAGCAGCGAGGGCCGCATTTTCTCCGGCACCTGGGGCGCCAGCAGCTGGCCCCATTCCTGCTCGGATTTCAGGTCTTCAGGCGCCGGCGCCTTGGGCATGTCCAGCTGATGCTCGAAGCCCTGCTCCGCCACCTGGAAGGACATGGAGCCGGTCAGGATTTCCTTGCCGCCCTGGCGGGCGATGACCCGGCGCACGGAGAAGCTGCCACCGTCCCGAACCCGCTGGACCTCGTAGTCGATGGGCATGCTGTGGTTGCCCGGACGCAGGAAATAGGCGTGCAGGGAGTGACACAGGCGGCCCTCGACGGTCCGGCTCGCCGCCATCAGGGCCTGCCCGAGGACCTGGCCACCAAACACGTTGGGAAAGCCCAGGTCTTCGCTGTCGCCCTGGAAATGGTCATCGCCGATGGGGGCCAGATCCAGCAGATCCACCAGCTTCTTGGTCACCTCAAGCATGCCTGCTCCTGTCAATCGTTAGCACACGACTTAGTTTTCTACCCCAAGTGGCCGGATTTGGCAACGGCCCGTCAGTCGTGCAGGGGCGGCACTTCTTTCGCCAGCGCCTGTTTTTCCATGGCAAACCGGCCGGTCACGGCAAACCCGAGCACCTGCCCGTCCGGGGCCTGAAACAGGGCCTTGACGTCGGACCCGACCTGCTCCACCTGCCATTCACCCTCGGCATCGGCGGGCGGCGGGCAGACCGCGGTCGGGCAGCAGGGCGTCTTGATCATCACCGGCATGGTGCCGTAGCTCACTTCGGTACGCTCGCCGGCCAGGGTCTTGGCCAGGGCCCGGGCGCAGGCCATCAGGGGCAGCACGTAGAGCAGGACATGGCCGTCCACCTCGGCGCAATCGCCCAGGGCATAGACGTCGGGCACCGAGGTTTCCAGGGCGCGGTTGACGGTGATGCCCCGTCCGGTGGCAATGCCCGCCGCCTTGGCCAGCTCGATCCGGGGCCGCAGACCCACCGCCGAGATCACCAGGTCGGCCGCCAGGGTGTCGCCATTGGCCAGGGTCAGGGTCACGCCCTGATCGGCCTGATCGACCCGCTCGACCACCGTTTCCAGGTGGAAACGCACGCCCAGGTTCTGCAGTTCGCCCTGCACCGCGTCGGCGGCCGGGCGCGGCAGCAGACCGGGCATGACCGCGTCGGAGGGCGCGATCACATCGACCTCGTAGTCGCCGTTACGCAGGTCATTGGCAAATTCGCAGCCGATCAGGCCGGCCCCCATGATGGCCACCCGCTTGCCGCCGCCGAGGGCCTTGCGAAACGCGCGGTAGTCCATCAGGTCGTTGATCGAGAACACATGCTCCAGGCCATCACCGTCCAGGGACAGGCGAATCACGTCCGCGCCCCAGGCCAGCACCAGCTTGCTGTAAGCCAGCCGCTCGTCGCCCAGGATCAGTGCCTTGGCGGCCGGATCGATACCGGTCACGGTGGCGAAGGTGCGCAGCTGGATGTTGAGCTGCTCAGCCATGGTTTCGGTGGACGCTTGGGCCAGGCCATCGGCGTCCTTGCCCTTGGTGAAACCGGTGGAGAGCATGGGTTTGGAGTAGCTGACGCCGTCGTCGGCGGTGACCATGACGATCGGCGTGTCCTTGTCCAGCTTGCGCATTTCCCGCGCCAGCGAGTAGCCGGACAGTCCGGTGCCGACGATAACGATGGGGGCCTGTTCAGTCATATCTGTGCTCCGGAGGAATTAGCCAATCTCGATCATTTCGAAGTCTTCCTTGCCGACGCCGCAATCCGGACAGACCCAGTCTTCCGGTACGTCTTCCCACTTGGTGCCCGGCTCGATGCCGTCTTCCGGCCAGCCTTCCGCCTCATCGTAAATCAGGCCACACACCACACACTGCCATTTCTTCATACTGTCTCTCCCGGTTGTAGTCGCAGTCAGTCCGGATGCCATCATACCCATCCCCCCAGATTTGACCAATGCCGGAGCCGACGCCCGGGCCCCGGGTTTTGTGCCAATAGCCATAAATACAGACGATGGCCCGACGGTCTGCCCCTCCCTTACCCGCGCCCTCTCCGGTATAATCGGCCGTTTTACGACAGGACCGACCGTTATGACCGACACCGTCGCCGACATGAACCAGGTACTGGCCGAAGCCGACTGCCTGGTCAACGAACAGCAGGTGCAGGCCGCCATTCGTAACCTGGGCGAAGCCATCACCGACCGTCTGAAGGACAGCAATCCGCTGCTGTTCTGCGTCATGAATGGGGGGCTGATCCTGACCGGCCAGTTGCTGACCCAACTGAAATTCCCGGTCCAGGCCGAGTACCTGCACGCGACCCGGTATCGGCAGGAGACCACCGGCGGCATCCTGGAATGGAAGCTGCGGCCCGACGTCGACATGCAGGGGCGCACCATCCTGATTGTCGATGACATCCTCGATGAGGGCACCACCCTGTGCGCCATCGCCGACTACTGCCGTGCCCAGGGCGCCGCCGAGGTGCTGACCGCAGTGCTGGTCGACAAGCAGCACGACCGTAAGGCCAAGCCCGGCCTGAAAGCCGATTTCACCGGCCTGGACGTGGAAGACCGGTTCCTGTTCGGCTTCGGCATGGATTACAAGGGCTACTGGCGCAACGCGCCCGGGATCTATGCCGTCAAGGGACTCTGACATCGGGCAGCCACCCACTAACGACCACACCCGGGCCGCCACCCTGACCATTCCCGCGACCGAGTGGTACCGTTCGCTGGCCGCCGCTGGACTGCGCAACCCGCAGGTGCACGGCCCGGCCCGATACTGGCTGCAGGTCGAGGGCTCGTTCACCCGGGCGCTGCAAAGTCAGTGCAGCCGGTCGTTTCACGTTGAGGTCCAGCACGAGGGCTTTGCCCGGCCGACCCGGGAGGAGGCCCGGCACCTGGCCATTCCGGCCCGTCAGGTGGCGTGGATTCGCGAGGTGCGCCTGTGCGGCGACGGTCAGCCCTGGGTCCTGGCCCGCACCATCATTCCCCTGGCCTGCCTGGAAGGGCGTGGCCGACGCCTGCGCCACCTGGGCAACCGCCCACTGGGCGCCTACCTGTTCAGCAACCCGGACTGGTTGCGCGGCCCCCTGGAAACCGGACTGTGCCACCGGACCCAACCGGGCCAGCCGGAACTGGCCCGACGCTCGGTGTTCCGGTTCGGGCCCCGCGCCCTGCTGGTGGGCGAGTACCTGCTTCCCGAGTTGTACCGCCAGGCACCTGCGCTTTAACCCGGCCCCCGCCGCTGGCTATAATCGCCACTGCCACGCTTGTTTGCACCACCAAAGGGACCCGCTCCATGCTGCTTGACGCCATGCCCGACCACGTTCAGAGCCGGCTTGCCGATTACGCAAAACTGTTGCGCATCGACCGCCCCATCGGCAGCCTGCTGCTGCTCTGGCCCACCTTCTGGGCGCTCTGGCTGGCCGCGGACGGCATCCCGGACCTGGGCAACCTCGTCGTCTTCACCCTGGGTGTGTTCTTCATGCGGGCGGCCGGCTGCGCCATCAACGATTACGCCGACCGCGACTGGGACCGCCACGTCAAACGCACCCAGGACCGGCCCCTGACCGCCGGTCGCATCCAACCCTGGGAAGCCCTGGCCCTGTTCGGCGGACTGTGCCTGGTGTCCTTCCTGATGGTGGTGCTGTTCACCAACCCGCTGACCCTGTACCTGTCCTTTGGCGGGGCGGTGCTGGCGTTCATCTACCCGTTCATGAAGCGCTACACCCACCTGCCCCAGCTGTTCCTGGGCGCCGCCTTCTCCTGGGCCATCCCCATGGCGTGGGCCGCCCAGGCCGGCGACATCAGCCAGCTGGCCTGGCTGCTGTTCACCGCCAACGTGCTCTGGACCGTGGCCTACGACACCTTCTACGCCATGGTCGACCGCGACGACGACCTCAAGGTGGGCATCAAATCGACCGCCATCCTGTTCGGTGACGCTGACCGGGTCATCATCGCCATACTCCAGGCCATGGTGCTGGCGATCCTGGTCATGGTCGGCCATCAGGCCGAGCTGGGCACCCTGTACCACCTGGGCCTGCTGGTCATGGCCTGCCTGTTCATCTACCAGCAGTTCCTGGCTCGGGACCGGGCACGGGAGGGGTGTTTCAAGGCGTTTCTCAACAACAACTGGGCCGGCCTGGCGGTGTTCGCCGGCCTGTTCCTGGACCTGATGTTTGCCTGAGCCTGTCATATACTTGTCATACTTGGGCGTTGTAATGAGGCAGCAACAAAACAAGGTCTGACACAGGTTTAGCGTATGTCTGGAAAAACTGTCCTGATCGTCGATGACGAGGCACCCATCCGGGAAATGATCGCGGTGGCCCTCGAAATGGCGGATTACGACTATCTGGAGGCAGCGGATGCCCGAGAAGCCCATGCCCTGATTGTCGACAAGCAACCCGACCTGGTCCTGCTCGACTGGATGCTGCCCGGCACCAGCGGCGTGGAGCTGGCCCGGCGTCTGAAGAAGGAAGAGTCCACCGCCGATATCCCGATCATCATGCTCACCGCCAAGGTGGAGGAAGACAACAAGATCCAGGGACTGGAAGTGGGCGCGGACGACTACATCACCAAGCCGTTCAGCCCGCGGGAACTGGTCGCCCGGCTGAAAGCGGTCCTGCGCCGGGCCACACCGCCGGGGGTCGACACCCCGATCGAGGTCGACGGCCTGACCCTGGATCCGATCGGCCACCGGGTCACCACCAAGGACGGGGCACTGAACATGGGGCCGACCGAATACCGGCTGCTCCAGTTCTTCATGACCCACCAGGAACGGGTCTATACTCGCTCCCAGCTCCTGGATCAGGTCTGGGGCGGCAACGTTTACGTAGAAGAGCGTACCGTTGATGTCCATATCCGCCGGCTGCGTAAGGCCCTGGGTGAGCACTACGATCACCTGATCCAGACGGTGAGGGGTACCGGCTACCGGTTCTCAACGAAGGCCGCCTAACCGCGGCCCGGGCATCGGCTCCGCACACAGAACAAGGCAGCGTTGGATGCAGCACAACTGGTCGCGGTACCTCCGCATCATCATTGGTGGCCTGATCGGCTTCACGGTCGTCGGCCTCTATTTTGGCGAGCCCCTGTACGGGCTCACCCTGGGGCTGGTGATCTACCTCTGGTGGACCCTGGTGCAGGCCCGCCGCCTGTACAAGTGGCTGGCCAACCCCAGCGCCCCGGATGAGGCGCCCCAGAGCGTGGGCCTGTGGGGCGACATCTTCGACAACCTGCACAAGCTGCACCAGACCCATCTGCACACCCAGGACCGGCTGCGGGCCCAGATCAACCGGGTCCAGGAATCCACCAACGCCATGCGCGATGGCGTGATCATGACCGACAGCAAGGGCGCCATGGAGTGGTGGAACGGCTCCGCCGAACACCTGCTCGGATTCCGGCGCAACACCGACCGGGGCCAGTACATCCACAACCTGATCCGGACTCCGGCGTTCAAACACTACTTCGACTCCCGGGACTACCGCGAGCCGCTGGAGCTGCACTCACCGGCCAAGCCCCACCTCCGCCTGCAGATCCAGATCAGCCTGTTCGGCGATGACGACCGTCTGATCGTGGCCAAAGACGTGACCCGGTTGTACCAGTTGGAACAGATGCGGCGGGACTTTGTCGGCAACGTGTCACACGAGATGCGCACGCCCCTGACGGTGATCAGCGGTTACCTGGAAACCCTGGTCGACAACGCCGACGAGCTGCCAGCCAAATGGCGCCGGGCGATCAACACCATGTCGGCCCAGTCGTCACGGATGGAGGCGCTGATTACCGACCTGATCCTGTTATCCCGGATCGAGACCGGCGAGCAGACGGTCCATGACAACCCCACCGATGTCGAAACCCTGCTCGGCCAGATCTGCCACGACGCCCGCGCCCTGAGCGGCGACCAGCAGCACGAACTGAGCATTCAGGTGAACGACCACCGGTTGCTGCGGGGCGACGAGAGCCAGTTGCGCAGCGCCTTCTCCAACCTGGTGTTTAACGCGGTGAAATACACCCCGGCCCGGGGCCGCATCACCGTGACCTGGAGCACCAACCGGGAGGGCGCGCACCTGTCGGTCAAGGACACCGGCATCGGCATCGACCCCATCCACATTCCCCGGCTGACCGAGCGCTTCTACCGGGCCGATCCGAGCCGGCACAAGGACACCGGCGGCACCGGCCTGGGCCTGGCCATCGTCAAGCACGTGCTGCTGAACCACGACGGCACCCTGGAGATTCGCAGCCACATTGGCGAGGGCAGCGAGTTCATCTGTCATTTCCCGCGCGAACGCCTGGTCGAGCGGGTGCCGGAACGAACCGAGGCGGAAGGCTAGCGATTGCTGGCCCGGAACCGGGCCACGAAGCGGGACAGATCTTCCAGTTTCTGCGGATCCTCGTCGACGAAGCGGATGGTGACACTGACAAAATCGGTGTCCTGGCGTTTGTCGACCGCCTGCAACTGGTGCACGTAGCCATTGAGCCGCGCCATCTGACCGTCACCGATCTCAATGTCGATCACCGCCTGGTCGAGAATGCCCGGAAACGCCTGATCCCGCTTGGCCAGCACCCGGACCTCGGTCAGGTTGATGTCCTTGATCACCGATTTCAGGGTACTGTCGGCAAAACGCACCGACGCCAGGGTCGGGGCCGGTCGCCCCGCCGCCGACCGCGCCGGTTTGGCGGCCCTGGCCACCCCTGGCGAGGCCGGTTCCGGACGGGCGCTGGGCTCTGCGGCCGGCTCGCGCTTCTGGGTCAGCAGCGCCGCCGACTCCTTGAACGCCTCCGCCGGGCTGGCCAGGGACTTGCCACTGCGATCCATGGCCTGCTTGAGCCGAGCCCCCATCACCTTGATGATTTTCTTGCTCAGACCCTCGGGGCTGAAGGGCTTGCCCAGGTATTCCGAGACCCCCTCCTGAACCGCTTCAATGACGTGGTCCTTGTCGCCCCGGCTGGTGATCATGATGAAAGGCACCTTCTGGTACTGGGGTTGCTGACGCATCCAGCGCAGCAGTTCCAGCCCGGACATTTCCGGCATCTCCCAGTCGCACAGCACCAGGTCGAAGGCAGTCCGCGACATCAGCGACTGGGCGCGCCGGCCATTCTGGGCGTCGGTCGTTTCAATCACCGGGAAGCGCTGGCGCACGGTGCGCTTCACCAGATCCCGTACAAAGCTGGCGTCATCCACCACCAGCGCTTTCAGCGTTGCCATGTCTCAGCCCTTGTGAAGGTCTGGCATCTTCTGTGCCGTGTTGTTTTTTGCCCCACTATAAAACAAAGGCCCGGACCGGAAACCCCGCGACTACAAAAAGACCACAATTCCGGCAAACATCAGGGTGATGCGGAACCTGGAGGTTAAACAATTGTCACTCGGGATGGCCCGAGACGGTATTTCTGCCGCGACAAAACGCGCTACCATGGGCTCCGGGATTTTCACACCACCGTTACCGTACCGAGGTTCTGCGTGCTGACTAGATTTGCATGGATTCTGCCCCGTCGGAGCACTGCCTTCCGCCTGTCGTTCACCTGCCTGCTGACCACGCTGTCGCTGCCCGTCCTGGCGCAAGAGTCCGCTGCGACCACCGACAGCGAGGCGTTCCAGGAGTGCAAGATCCGGCTGCAGGAGCGCGCCGTCAACGCCGGCGTCAGCGCCGAGACCGCCAGCACCGTGATGGCCAGTGTCGAGCATCTGGACCGGGTCATCGAGCTGGACCGGCGTCAGCCGGAATTCACCACCACCTTCGCCGACTACCTCAATCGCCGCGTCAACATCCCGCGCATTTTCATGGGTCGGGCGTTGCTGCAGCAGCATGAGGAGCTGCTGGCCCGGGTCACCGCCGAAACCGGGGTGCCCGCCCCCTACCTGGTTGCCTTCTGGGGCCTGGAAACCAACTTTGGCAGTTACTTCGGCAAGATGTCGGTGCCCAGCGCCCTGACCACCCTGGCCTGCGACCCGCGCCGCAGCGGGTTCTTCACCGAGCAGCTGGTTGCCGCCCTGCGCATCATTGATGAAGGCGCCATTCCCGCCGACCAGATGGAAGGCTCCTGGGCCGGCGCCATGGGCCACGTCCAGTTCATGCCCACGGTGTTCCTGAAACACGCAGTGGACGCCGACGGCGATGGCCGCCGTGACCTGTGGAACAGCCTGCCGGACGCCATGATGTCGGCGGGCAAGTTCCTGGAATCCATGGGCTGGGACCCGGATTACCGCTGGGGCCGGGAGGTGCTGCTGCCGGACGGTTTCAATTACGCCCTGGCAGACGGCCGGCGCCTGCCCCTGAGCGAGTGGCGGGAGCTGGGCATCACCGATGCCTTTGGCAAAGAACTGGCGGACGAACCCATTGACGCCGCGCTGGTGGTCCCGGCCGGGCACCAGGGGCCGGCCTTCCTGGCCTACGACAATTTCAAGGTGATCATGGGCTGGAACCGGTCGGAATTCTACGCCATCGCCGTGGGCCACCTGGCCGACCGGGTGGCCGGCGCCGGCGGCTTGCAGAATCCGCCACCCGAGGACGTACCGGCGCTGTCCCGCGCCGCGATTCTGCAATTGCAGCAGACTCTGAACCAGCGCGGCTACGACAGCGGCAAGCCCGACGGCATCATGGGACCGGGCACCCGCTCGGCGATTCGCCAGTTCCAGGCCTCCGCCGGCCTGGTAGCCGATGGCTACCCGGGTGAGGGCGTGCTCGACCGGCTGGGCGTGAGCCCCGGACAGTAAGCGACCATGGACTCGATTACCCAAGTGGCGCTCGGCGCCTCCCTGGCCGGCGCCGTCGCCGGTAAGACCCTGGGCCGAACCGCCCTGGTGATCGGCGCCGGTCTCGGCACCCTGCCCGACCTGGATGTGATCATCGACTATGGTTCGGCGGTGGCCAATTTCACCCAGCACCGGGGCTTCAGCCATTCGCTGTTCATCCTGGTGCCGCTGGCGGTCCTGCTGGCCTGGCTGCTCTGGCGCTGGCGACCCCAGTTGTCGTTCCCGCGCTGGCTCACCCTCACGGCCCTGGTCCTGGTGACCCACCCGCTGCTGGATTCCTTCACCACCTATGGCACCCAGCTGTTCTGGCCGCTCGGTCCGCCGGTGGCGCTCAGCAGCATCTTCATCATCGATCCGCTCTACACCCTGCCACTGATCGTCGGCTGCCTCGTGTTCCTGGTGCGGCCGCCGGCCCGGCGGGCACTGGTCACCGGTCTGGCCCTGTCGACCCTGTACCTGGGCTGGACCCTCAGCGCCCAGCAGGTGGTCACCGAGCGCATCAAGCCGGCGCTGGTTGAGGCCGGACTCGAGGCGCCCCGGCTCCTGGTCCAGCCCATGCCCTTCAACACCGTACTGTGGCGGGCAACGGCACTGACCGAGGACCAGCACGTCGAGATCGTGACCGGGGTGTTCGAGGGCGACACGCCCCTGAGCCTGGAGTTTCTGCCCCGCGATCCGGACCTGGCCCGGGCCGTGTCCGGGTTTCCGGAAGCACAACGCCTGGACTGGTTTACCCGGGGCTTTCTCAACTACCGCCTGAACAACGGCGAGGTGATGGCCACCGACATCCGCCTGGGGATCCCCGGCGCCCACCCGTTCACCTTTGTCCTGGCCGAGGAACGCAACGGCCGGCTGCAACCGGTGACCAGCGAACGGACCGCCCGGCCCCCGGTCAACCCGGAAGCCCTGGGACTGCTGTGGTCCCGCCTGACCGGCGCAACCCCGGCGCTGTGCCTGGCCAGCCTGGCCACACCGGCGCCCGGACAGCGCTGCTGACCATGCCCCGGCTGGACCAGTTCATTGCCGCCAGCACGGTGTTGTCGCGCAAGGACGCCAAGCGGGCGATCGGCACCGGCCGGGTACGAGTCGACGGCCAGGTGTGCAAGCTCGCCAACACCCACATCGCCGACAACGCCGAGGTGATGCTGGACAACCAGCGCTGCGCCCTGCCCGGTGACCGTTACCTGATGCTCAACAAGCCCGCTGGCGTGGTCAGCGCGACCCGGGACAGCGATCACCCCACGGCCCTGGATTTGCTGCCGGCGGAACTGACCCGGGACCTGCACATCGCCGGTCGACTGGATGCCGACACCACCGGTTTGCTCTTGCTGACCACCGATGGCCAGTGGTCACACCGGGTCACGGCCCCCCGGATTGCCTGCCCGAAAACCTACCGGGTGACCCTGAGTGAGGCCCTTGCTGACCAGGCCGTGCAGGACTTGCAGGCGGGGGTGGAGCTGCGCAACGATCCGACGCCGACACGTCCGGCCCAGGTACGGGTGGTGTCGGAGCGGCAGATCGAGCTAACCATCTCGGAAGGACGCTACCACCAGGTCAAACGCATGCTGGCAGCGGTGGGCAACCATGTGACCGGTCTGCATCGGCTGTCGATTGGGGCGATTGCCCTGGACCCCGAACTGGCGCCTGGCCAGTACCGGGCCCTGACCGCGGAGGAAATCGCCAGCGTCGGCTAGGCTCAGGAGCGCTCGAAGCGTTGGGCCTTGAGATTCTTTTTCACCGCGCCGGCTTCGAAGACCTCGCCATTCATGGCGATGTAGACCCCGGGTGGCAACAGCTGCACCGCGGACCAGGCAAAGCCGATATTGAACAGGGCATCGGTCTTGCGCATCCGCGCCGGCTGCATGGCCCCGGTCAGCACGATAGTCTTGTCGGTCAGGGCCGACAGCACTGCGGCTGTGTCGGCCATGGTATCGGTGCCGTGGGTGATCAGGATCCGGTCGCAGTCGCAATCCGTGGCCGCCTGCAACACCGCCTGCCGGTCGGCGTCGGTCATCTCCAGGCTGTCCTTGCGCAGCAGCTCCTGCACCTGGTAGCCCTCGTGAATGTTGGACTCGGGCAGCAATTCCGGCAGCAGGGACGGGCCCACTTCGAACTGGCTGTTGGCGTCGAAATACACCTTGTCGATGGTGCCGCCGGTGGTGAAGATCTGGATCATGTCGACTCGGGCTCCCTATGGCTCAAAACGTCAGGTCAGAGCGTTGGATCAGCGCTCAGGGGTTAGTGAGTGCTGACCGATTGTTTGTCGGCGGCCGCGTAAGCCGCGTTCTTGGACTGCTCGTAACGCCGGGCCGCCCTGGCCACCTGGCCCGGGGCCCCGGTATCCAGCCAGCGCTTGATCCGTCCGGCATCGCCCATGGGCGAGCGGGTGCCCAGGGAATCCAGCAGCACGGTGACCACCTGCTCGCCGTTCATCTCGGAGATCATCACCAGGCATCGGCCCGCGTCCTTCAGGTAACCGGTCTTGCTCAGGGTCACGCCCCAGCTGTCCCGGTGCACCAGCGCGTTGGTATTGCCATAGGACAGGCTGTAACGGGGATTGCGGAAATGCGCGCGAAAATAACCGGTGGTGGAGTACGCCTGCAGCTCCGGATGCCGGGCCGCGGCGTTCACCAGCTTGACCAGGTCGGCGGCGCTGGCCACGTTGTCCACCGACAGGCCCGTGGGGTCGACAAACCGGGCCCCGGTCATGCCCAGTTCCCGGGCTTTGTCGTTCATGGCGTCAATAAACGCGTCAAAACCGCCTGGATGGCTGCGCGCCAGGGTGTAGGCGGCAAAGTTCTCGGACGACATCAGTGCCAGACGCAGGACGTCGGCGCGACGCAGGGTCGAATCGATCCGGATCCGGCTGTAGGCGTTGGCCGCCGCCGGGGTGTGGCGCTCGCGGAAGGTCAGCCACTCGTCCAGGGGTTGCCCGGACTCCAGCACCACCAGGGCCGTCATCACCTTGGTCAGGGATGCGATGGGCACCGAACGCTCGGCGTTTTTGCCAAACAGGAGCTCCGGCTCACCGGCCTTGGCCACGGCGGCGTTGACCGACGCCAGATTGGGCCCGGCCGCCGCCGTCGGTGCCGCTGCGGTCGCCTGATGACCGGCCACCGTCCCGGACAGCGCCCAGAGGGCCATTAGCAGTAACGGGACGAAACCACGCAGTCTCATGAAAACAATCCTATGCTCAGCAAATGGCAGGCCCCGCCGCCGCCCATAAGGCGGCCAGCCAGGCCTGGACTGCTGTCGATTGTAAATGCCCTGCGGAAAACGGCAACCGTGACACCGCTGCCCGTCACTCGGGCAGATCGGTCACTGCCCCCTGCGACGCCGACCCGACCGCGCGCGCGTACTTGGCCAGCACCCCGCGCTGGACCCGCAGCGGCGGTTGCAGCCATTGCTGGCGCCGACGATTCAGTTCGGCCTCGGGCACGTCCAGCTCGATGCGGTTGCTGACCGCGTCGATGGTGATGGTGTCGCCGTCCTCCACCAGGGCGATGGGGCCACCTTCGGCCGCTTCCGGGGTGATGTGCCCGACCACGAAGCCGTGGCTGCCGCCGGAGAAGCGGCCATCGGTAATCAGGGCCACGTCATTGCCCAGGCCCTTGCCCATGATCGCAGAGGTCGGACTCAGCATCTCCCGCATGCCGGGCCCGCCCTTGGGGCCCTCGTAACGGATGACCAGGACATCGCCGGCGACCACGGTACCGTCCAGAATCCGGGCCTGGGCCTCTTCCTCGGAATGGAAGACCCGGGCACGGCCGGTAAAGTGGGTGCCCTCCTTGCCGGTGATCTTGGCCACCGCGCCGGTCGGCGCCAGGTTGCCGTAGAGAATGCGCAGATGGCTGTCGGCCTTGATCGGGTTGTCGAAGGCGTGAATGATGTCCTGGCCTTCCGGGTAAGCCTCAACCCCGGCCAGGTTCTGCGCCAGGGTCTGGCCGGTCACGGTCAGGCAGTCGCCGTGCAACAGGCCACGCTCGAGCAGCATTTTCATCAACGGCTGGATACCGCCGATGGCCACCAGCTCCGACATCATGTAGTGGCCGCTGGGGCGCAGGTCCGCCAGTACCGGGACCCGCTTGCCGATCTCGACAAAGTCCTCCAGATCCAGGCGCACGCCGATTGTGCTGGCCATGGCCAGCAGATGCAGCACCGCGTTGGTGGAGCCGCCGAGGGCAATCACCACGGTGATGGCGTTTTCGAAGGCCTCCCGGGTCATGATGTCGGATGGCTTGATGTCGCGCTCCAGCAATGCCAGCACGGCGGCGCCGGCGGCCCGGCAGTCGGCGGTCTTGGTGTCGGACACGGCGTTCTGGGCGGAACTGCCGGGCAAGCTCATGCCCATGGCCTCGATGGCGGACGCCATGGTGTTGGCGGTGTACATACCCCCGCAGGAGCCGGGGCCGGGGATGGCGGTTTCCTCGATCTGCTTGACCTCGATCAGGTCCAGATCGCCCCGGGCGTGAGCGCCCACGGCCTCGAACACCGAAATGATGTCGGTGTGGTTGTCGCCCGGCAGGATGGTGCCGCCGTAGACAAAGACCGATGGCCGATCCAGCCGCGCCAGTCCCATCATGCACCCGGGCATGTTCTTGTCGCAGCCACCGATGGCGACCAGGCCGTCGAAGCCCTCGCACCCGGCCACGGTCTCGATGGAATCGGCGATCACCTCCCGCGACACCAGTGAGTACTTCATGCCCTCGGTGCCATTGGCGATGCCGTCCGAGACCGTGATGGTATTGAAGATCAGGGACTTGCCACCGGCGCCATCGGCCCCGGCGGCCGCTTCCTCGGCCAGCCCGTTGATGTGCATGTTGCAGGGCGTGAGATTGCTCCAGGTCGAGGCAATGCCGACCTGGGGTTTGCGGAAATCCTCGTCGGTGAAGCCCACGGCTCGCAGCATCGCCCGGCTGGCGGATTTGCCGACACCGTCGACGACCGTCGAGGAGTGGCGGCGCCGTTTGTCCTGAGTCATGGTTGTCCCTCCCGTTACTCTGATTGTGGGTTCAGGCTGGCAGAATCACCGGATGCGGGCAATGGTTGCGCCCGCGTTTCGGCCTGGCGGCGATCCCACCCCCGGCAACCAAAAAGGGGAAGCCGTAGCTTCCCCTCCTCTTACATGCGGTGCCCGAGTGTCGTCAGCCGCTGACGAACACCGGTCCCACGCCCAAGTTCCAGAGGATCACCGAGCCGACCCGGGTCGACACCAGGATCACCAGCGCCACGGTCAGCAGGGCGCCGCCATAGAACACCGCCCGGTCTTTCTCAATGCCCATGACGATGGGCAGGCCGTCGTACATCAGCCAGGCGCCGTAGCAGGCGGCCACCAGGAACACGATGGCGTTGAACCAGGGCACCGGGTACAACAGGGCAAATCCGGCCAGGAACAGCGGGGTGCAGGAGTAGGCCGCCAGGGCGATGCCGTTGGAGGGCACGTGTTCCTCGCGCGCGCCGTAGGTTTTGGCCATCCAGTTGACCGCGTAACCCAGGGCAAAAACCCCGACCAGCATGGCCAGGTAGGTCAGCACGCTCAGTTGCAGGGCGCTGATTTCCGTCAGTTTGATCAGCCGGTCATTGCCGACGGTCCAGCCAAAATAGGCCGTGGAGATGTAGGCGCAAATGGGCCCGATGGCGGCGAGGATGACCACGTAGGCCACGTACAGCCGACGCGGGGTGTGGTGTTCTTTTCGAATGGAAGCCCACTCTTCATCCGGATGGGTAAAGAGGCCAAAGGCATGGGACAGGAGCATGGACGACCCCCTAGATTCTCTGTTGTTGGAATTATCAGCTACGGCCACGGACCCGAGTCGGATCTGCAACCGCGCCTCTTCCTAACTATAGTCAAGAACCGCCAATGGGGAAGTCGAATTGGTGAAAAATTGTGCCGGTTTGCAACCAAACCGACGCGGCCGCCCCGGGCGGGCGGCCGCTTGGCTTCAGGCCAGGCGCGGGTCGGTGGTTTCCACCCACTTCTTGGTCTTGCGGCGATCCCGGAACGCCAGCAGGCTGTCCAGCCCGGACCAGTCCACCAGCTCCCGGAATTCCAGCCAGTCGATCAGGCAGTACAGGCAGATGGCCGGGTAATCCCAGCTGTTGAACTGACCCTCGTCCACCATGTCCGCGAGGGTGTGCAGCGTGGTGCTGATCCGCTCCCGCTGCAGGTTGTAGAACATCAGGTCCTGACTGGTGTCGATGCCGGACTTGGCCGACAGCAGCAGGGTCACCGCCGAGTCGTTGGCGCCGTCGATCATGGTCAGCTGGTTCTGCTGGTCCCAGGTCAGTGGATCGCGACCCTGCTTGGCGCTGACGTAGCGGGCGATGATGCGGGAATCGAAGATCTGCTGACCGTCGTCCTCCAACACCGGGATCTTCAGGGTCGGGTTGTTCTTGCGCAGCTCGTCCCGGCCTTCACCGTAGATGTTGAGGTTGACGAATTCGTAGGGTTCTTCCCCCAGCAGGATGCGAATTCGCCGGACATAGGGGGAAGTGGTCGATCCAATCAGCTTCATGGTTACTCCGAGTGTCTCACTGCTCAGGATCCCAACAGGGATTCCGCTTTGGTGTATGGGTGGCCGGTGGCCTCTGCCACCTCCCGGTAAGTCACCTTGCCGCCCGCCACATTCAGGCCCGCCAGCAGATGCGGGTCGTCCTTCATGGCCTGGACCGGGCCATTGTTGGCCAGGGCCGCCACGAACGGCAGGGTGACGTTGTTCAGGGCCAGGGTGGCGGTGCGCGCCACGGCACCGGGCATGTTGGCCACGCAGTAATGTACCACACCGTCGACCAGATACGTGGGATCGTCATGGGTGGTCGCCCGGGAGGTTTCGGCGCAGCCGCCCTGGTCAATGGCCACGTCCACCAGCACACTGCCCTCGGGCATCCGGCGAATCATGTCCCGGGTCACCAGCTTGGGCGCCGAGGCGCCCGGAATCAGCACACCGCCGATGACCAGGTCCGATTCGGTGACCGCCTGATCGAGGGTCTGGGCGGTGGAAAACAGCGTGGTGATGCGATTGCCATAGCGCTGGTCCAGGCTGCGCAGCACCGCCATGTCGCGGTCCAGCACGGTGACCTGGGCGCCCAGCCCCACCGCCATGGCCAGGGCATTCTGGCCCACCACGCCCGCGCCGATGATGGTCACCCGGGCGGCGCTGACCCCGGGCACACCGCCCAGCAGCACGCCACGACCGCCGGCCGCCTTTTCCAGGCAGTGGGCGCCGGCCTGGATCGACATCCGCCCGGCCACCTCCGACATGGGCGCCAGCAGGGGCAACCGGCCGGAGCGGTCGGTCACCGTCTCGTAGGCGATGCAGGTCGCCCCGGACGCTACCAGCTCATCGGTCTGAGCCTGGTCCGGCGCCAGGTGCAGGTATGTGAACAGGGTGTGCCCGGGCGTCAGCAGGGCCCGCTCCTGGGCCTGGGGCTCCTTGACCTTGACGATCAACTCGGCGGCCTCAAACACCTCGGACGCCTGGTCCAGAATCTGCGCCCCCGCCTGCCGGTAGTCCTGGTCGGAAAACCCGATGGCGGCCCCGGCCTGGGTTTCGACGAAGACCTCGTGGCCATGGCCGGCCAGCTCGTGCACCGCGGCGGGGGTCATGCCGACCCGGTATTCGCGGTTCTTGATTTCCCTGGGTACCCCGATTTTCATGGACAACCTCCCCACTGGTACGCAAATGACGGCTATCTTGAAGCAGTGTAGTCAAACCCTTTGCGCCCCGAACAGGCCCAAACAGATCGTTCCCGATGGCCGCAACGTACAGGGCATATCGACCTCAGCAAGGAGAAAGCACGATGACGCGACTCACATTTTCGGCATTCGCCGGGATCCTATTCACCTTTGCCAGCACGCAGGCAGGCGCCGCCATGCAAACCGAAACCGTTGAATACCAGATCGATGACCAGACCTTCACCGGCTACCTGGCCTGGGACGACGCCGTCGACGGCGAGCGACCCGGGGTACTGGTGGTCCACGAATGGTGGGGCCACAACGACTTCGCCCGGGACCAGGCCGAGAAACTGGCCGCCGCCGGTTACACCGCCTTTGCCCTGGACATGTACGGCAGCGGCAAGCTGGCGGAGCACCCGGACACCGCCAAACAGTTCATGCAGGAAGCCACCCGGGACATGGAGCAGATCAAGGCCCGATTCATGACGGCGAAGACGCTGCTGGCCGAGCACGACACCGTGGACGGCGACCGCATTGCCGCCCAGGGTTACTGTTTTGGCGGCGCGGTGGTGCTGAACATGGCGCGCCTGGGCGTGGATCTGGACGGCGTGGTCAGCTACCACGGCGCCCTGGGCAGCCCCCTGAAGGCAGAGCCCGGGCAGGTGTCGGCGCGGATCCAGGTCTACACCGGCGGTGCCGACCAGATGGTGCCGTCAGACCAGGTCGCCGGACTGGTGCAGGAAATGCAGGATGCCGGTGTCGATCTGACCCTGGTCACCTTCCCGGGGGTACTGCACTCCTTCACCAACCCGGGCGCGGACCGCTTCGCCGAGGAGTTCGGCATGCCGGTGGGCTACGACGAGGCCGCCGCCACCCGGTCCTGGGACGGCACCCTGCGGTTCTACCGGGAGATTTTCGGCCAGTAACCGGCCAGTGCGATCAGAGGGCGGCGGCAATGGTGCCCCGCACCTGGTCCCGCAGGCTGTCGAGGTCGCGATCGGCGGTTGCCACCGGCGGGTGGATCACGATCTCGATGACTCCCGGGGTGAACGCCGCCTGGCCCTTGGGCAGCCGGTCGTGGGAGCCGCGTACGGTGATGGGCAGAATCGGCAGCTGACCATCCCGAGCAATGACAAAGCCCCCCTTCTTGAACGGCAGCAACTGACCGTCCCAGGACCGGGTTCCTTCCGGGAACATCAGAATGCCGGTGCCATCGGGCAACTGCGCCACCCCGTGCTTGATGCTCTCCAGGGCATCACTGCCGCGGGCGCGGTCGATGAACAGGTTGCGGGAGGTTTCCAGGGCCAGTCCGAACAGCGGCACCTTGCGCAGTTCCTTCTTGATCACCCAGCGATACTGCAGGCCCAGGGCCAGCACCAGGGCCGGTGGGTCGAAATAGGACGCGTGGTTGCTCAGGATGACGTAGCGCTGGCTGGGCTGGATATGCTCGCGCCCACGTACCACCAGGCGAATACCACACACCTTCAGGATGACCCAGGCAAAAATTTGAGTGCCGTGGAAGGCAGCATCGCCGCGTTTGCCCGCGAGCGCGGCAATCACGATGGGTAAAAACAGGAGGAGGGTCAGCAATATGGCCCAGAAGAAGATCCAGATGGCCTTGAGGGTCTTGAGCATGAATGGGTCCTGAGGTCTCGACGTCCGTTTTCACGAGCTGCAGGGGCACTAAGATTACACAGAGGTGCAAAAATCACAAAGCGTACCAGCTGTTAGCGACAACCAGGCACAAAAAAAGGCAGCCGAAGCTGCCTTTTTGGCGGTTATTGCCGAATCCATCAAGGATTACAGAGCAACAACGTTCTCCGCCTGAGGACCTTTCTGGCCCTGGGTAACGGTGAACTCGACCTGCTGGCCTTCTGCCAGAGTCTTGAAACCGCTGCCCTGAATAGCGCTGTAGTGAACGAATACGTCCGGGCCGCCTTCACGAGTGATAAAGCCAAAGCCTTTTGCTTCGTTGAAGAACTTAACAGTACCGGTAGTAGTAGACATACTTAAACTTCCTGAAATCAATCAATAATCTGCTGCCGTGCGCCTTCATGGCGTAGGCTTGCGCTTGCGGAAATACAGAACTCGCGGAATCAAAAACAGGACGGTCACTACTAACTACGGAGGTACGTCTTATTCATGAAATGCTTTACTGAATCTTTCCTACGCGAGTCACTCTACTCTGGAATTTGTGGCTTGCCAAGTGGATTTTCAATAATTTAAGTAGGTGATCATACCCATCCTCGAGCCCGACCCAAGCCCTCAACCACGCACCAGCCCGAAGGTGTAAATCCCCAACGCCGTCATCAGCAACGATCCGATCACATGCGCCAGGATGCCTCCGATCGCCATGGCCCACTTGCCGGCCTGGAACGCCGCCAGCATTTCCAGGGAAAAAGTCGAGAAGGTGGTCAGCGCACCGCACAGGCCGGTGATGGCGAACAGCCGCCATTCCGGCGCCAGCGAGCTGCCATGACTGAAGTAGCCAATCAGCAGACCGATCAGCCAGCCGCCACTCAGGTTGGCCACCAGGGTGCCATAGGGGATGGCGTGGTAGCTGCTGTTGAGCCAGAGCCCCAGCAGCCATCTCAGGTTTGCGCCGATCACGGCGCCCGTGCTCACTGCCAATACCGATAGCCACATCCTGCTTGGGGCTCCTGATCCTCTGTCGGGTGGGCGCATGCCCGGTCCGGGCACTGCTCCTGAGTATGCCGATATTACGCAGGCAAGTTAAGGCCTTATAACCGGGCACAAAAAAGGGCACCCGAGGGTGCCCTTGCGGTTCCGGTTCGGCAACACCGACCGGGTCAGGCCGGGTTGTGGTCGATCAGCGTGTCCTTGTTACGGGCGAATTCGTCGAACGCGAAATCGTCCACGGTCAGCATTTCCAGCACCAAAGCCTCGTACTCGCGCATGAACTCGGCCTCTTCCTTGGTGAAGAGACCGGCCTCCAGAGCCGCCTCAAAGCGCTCCTCCGGATGCAATGCGGTCATCGGCAACTCACCCTTGGCGTAGGCCTTGGTGACCTTGCGGTACAGCTGCTCGGCCTTGTCGTAGTCCTTCAGCAGGCCATTGTAGCGGGCCAGCGGGTTGTCCACTCCGGCGTCGCCCTCGGTGGTCCAGGCGCCGGCGATCAGCTTGCTGCGGATCGGCGTGTCGGTGGAGATGGCCCGTGCCAACTTGCGGGACAGATCGTCGTGGGGCGCATCCCAGCGCCGTCCCAGGGGCATGGTGATGGCCCGCAGCGCCAGTGCCACGGCCCGGCCCGGCAGGTTCTGCAGGAATTCGTCCAAGGCGTTTTCGGTCCGGTGCAGCAACAGGCTGAGGCTGTACTCCATGACCTCGCGCTCGCCCTCCACCGGCTGACCCTCGTGCCAGTTCTTCAGCACCATGGAGGCCAGGTAGAGGTTGGCAAGCATGTCGCCCAGGCGCGCCGAAATCAGCTCGCGCATCTTCAGCTCGCTGCCCAGGGTGGTCATGGCGGCGTCCGAGCACAGACCGAAGGCGGCGCTGAATCGCGCCACGGCCTGGGCGTAACGGCGGCTGGCGCTATCAAACGGCACATCGGCGCGACCCAGACCCAGCGCCTGGGTGAAGGCTCGGGCGGCGTTGCCAAAGATCAGGCCGGCATGGCCGAAGAAGGCGTCGTCGAAGGCGTCGATGTCGTCGTTGTCCTTCGCCGCCAGCTCTTTCAGCACGTACGGATGGCAGCGGATCGCACCCTGGCCGAAGATCATCAGGCTGCGGGTCATGATGTTGGCGCCTTCCACCGTGATCGACACCGGCGCGCCACTGAAGCCAATGCCCAGGTAGTTGCGCGGGCCGAGGGTGACAGTCTTGCCACCGTGCACGTCCATGGCGTCAGACAGCACGCCACGCTGGAACTCGGTCAGGTGGTACTTGAGGATGGCCGAGGGTACCGCCGGCTTCTCGCCGCGGTCGATCATGTTGGCGGTGTGATTCACCGCCGCCTGGGAGATGTAGGCCTTGCCGGCAATCCGGGCCAGGGGCTCCTGCACCCCTTCCATGTCCGCGACCGGGGTATTGAACTGGCGCCGGATGCGAGTGAAGCCACCGGCGGTACCGACCGCGTAGGCCGCCGCGCCAGCGGCGCCGGACGGCAGGGTGATGCAGCGGCCGACCGACAGACACTCGACCAGCATGCGCCAGCCCTGGCCCGCCATTTCCTGGCCACCGATGATGTAATCGAGGGGAATGAACACGTCCTTGCCCTTGATCGGCCCGTTCATGAACGGGGTCCCGATCGGGCAGTGCCGGCGACCGATTTCCATGCCCTTGGTGTCACGGGGGATCAGCGCGCAGGTGATGCCGTAATCCTTGGTGTCGCCGAGCAGGCCGTCCGGATCGAACATGCGGAACGCCAGACCGACCACGGTGGCGATGGGCGCCAGGGTGATCCAGCGCTTCTCGAAGTTCAGCTTGATGCCGACCACTTCCTTGCCGTCAAACTCGCCCTTGCAGACGATACCGGTGTCCGGCAGGGAGGTGGCGTCGGAGCCGGCGCGGGGACCGGTCAGGCCAAAGCAGGGAATTTCCCGGCCGTCGGCCAAGCGCGGCAGATAGTGGTTCTTCTGCTCATCGGTGCCGTATTTGACCAGCAGCTCGCCCGGGCCGAGGGAGTTGGGCACGCCCACCGAGACCATCAGCATTTCGTTGGCCGCCAGCTTCTGTAGCACCGCGGTCTGCGCCTTGGCGGAAAATTCCAGGCCGCCGTATTCCTTCGGGATGATCATCCCGAAGAATTTTTCCTTCTTCAGGAAGTCCCAGAGTTCCTTCGGCAGATCCGCGCGCTCGACCGCCAGGTCCCAGGCGTTGCACATGGAGATGGCCTGGGTGCACTGGTTGTCAACGAAGGCCTGTTCGTCCTCGCTCAGGCCGGTGTGGCGGTTGATCAGCAGGTTGTGCCAGTCGGGCTGGCCGGTGAACAGCTCGCCGTCCCAGCCAACGGTGCCCGCTTCCAGGGCCACCTTCTCGGTGTCGGACACCTTCGGCGCCACTTTCTTGAAGGTGGCGAAGATGCGCGGGGTCAGCCAGCCCTGACGGAAACCGGGCAACCCGGCCGCCGCGGTGATACCAGCACCGATGAACAGCACCAGGGCCAGCCAGCCGGAGGCAAACAGCCAGGAAAGCAAACCCACCACTACCATCACGCCAATGGCCGGCATGGCGCCGGCTTCACGGCGCATCACGACCAGCAGGCCAGCCAGCGCCACTACCAACAGAAGGAAAGTCATCATAGGTTCTCTCAGTCATCCATGGTTCGGGAAGTTCTTAGACGAAAGTAGGTACGCCCACAGTACCGCATCAGATGATGGCTGAGAAGCGGCTGTTTTCAGTCAGTTATCCCGATCACACCCTGGATCACGAGGTCACGATGACGCGAATGCCCTCCAGCGCCAGACTGGCGCGACCGATGGCCTCCCGGGCGGCCGCCAGCTGATCCCGGAAAAAGTCGATTTCCTCTTCCCGGATCGCCGGGTTGACCTTCTGCAACGCCTCCAGGCGCCTGATTTCGGTGCCAAAACTGGCCTCCAACTGGTCCAGGGCCTGTTGTTTCATCGGCTCCAGATGCGGTTCGGACAGGCGCTCGGCGTGGTCCACCATGGTCTCCACCTGGGGCCGGATCTGCGGCACGATGGCCTGGGCGGTCCGGCGCCGGATGTTCGAGCACAGGTCGTTGAGCCGGTCGTGGGGCAAGGCCGCCGACAGCTCCTTGCCGTTCACGTCCACCAGCAAGCGCAAGGGCGACACCGGCAGGTAGCGGGTCAATTGCAGGGCTTCGGGCGCCGGGCAATGCACCGTGAACAGGGCTTCCATCAGCAGGGTGCCGGCCGGCAACGCCTTGACCGACAGGTTGGCCAGCGCCGCCTTGCCCAGGCCCGAGCTGGTGACCGAGTCCATCACCCCGGTGACCATCGGGTGCTCCCAGCTCATGAACGCCAGGTCTTCCCGCTCCAGCGCCTGCTGCCGGCTCCAGGTCACCGTCACACCGTCCTCCGGCAATTCGGCGACGTGGCCGGCCTGGTAATGCTCACCCGGACGCAGGACATCCGATTCCTCGGTGTGGTCCTCAACGTCGACCCCCAGGATGTCGAACGCCTGCATCATGTAATCGCGCACCGCCGCCGAGCTTTCCTCGGCTTCGATGCTGTCGATCAGCTGGCCGGCCTGCTCCGGCCGGCAGGAGTTCAGCTCGATCAGCGCGTCACGACCGTTCTGCAGCAGGGTGCGCAGGCGCGCCGCCTCCGCCGCCGACGCCCGCACCAGCGCCTCCAGCTCCGAGGTGTCGCCCTCAATGGCCTGCTGCCACGGCCCCTGCACCGCCTCCTGCACGGCCACGCCGACGGCGCAGCTCTCGGCAAAGGCGTTCAGGCCGTCCTGGAACCAGCGATACTGGACCTCCTGGGCGGTGTCGGTGAGGTAAGGCACGTGAATGTCGATGGTGTCGGTCTGGCCGATCCGGTCGAGTCGGCCGATGCGCTGCTCCAGCAGGTCCGGATTGGCCGGCAGGTCGAACAGCACCAGATGATGGGCAAACTGGAAGTTGCGGCCTTCGCTGCCAATTTCCGAACAGATGAGTGCCTGGGCACCCTGCTCGGTGTCGGCGAAATAGGCCGCGGCCCGATCCCGCTCCACCAGGCTCAGCTGTTCGTGGAAGGCGGCACTGCGGATGCCGGCGCGCAACTGCAGGTAGTGCTCCAGGGCCATGGCGGTTTCCGCCCGGGCACAGATCACCACCACTTTCTGCGGGCGCAGGCCAACCAGGGTCTGCTCAAGCCAGCTGACCCGCGGGTCCTCTGCCAGCCAGGTATCCTCGTCGGCCGACTGCTCCGGCGCCAGGCCGTCCTGACCCCAGGCGTGGTCCTGGTACAGCGAGGGGCGCGGCAGGGCATGGGGCGACACCCGCCGTTCCGGGAAGCCCTGGATGGCGGCGCGGGTGTTGCGGAACAGCACCCGGCCGGTACCGTGCCGGTCCAGCAGGGCATCGATGATGGCCTGGTGCGGTTCCGGGCCGGCCAGCAGCTGGTCCAGCTCCGCGCCCAGCCAGGCCTGAAGCGCCTGGCGGTCGTCGGCGGACAGCTCGGTGCTGTCCTGCAGCCGCCGAACCACCGCGTTGATGGCCTCGTACTGCTGCTCCTGCTCGCGGAACGCCTCAAGATCGTGGAACCGCGCCGGATCCAGCAGCCGCAATCGGGCAAAGTGGCTGGCCACGCCCACCTGCTCGGGGGTGGCGGTCAGCAGCAGCAGGCCCCGGCTGGCCGCCGACAGCTCCTCCACCACCTGGTATTCGGCACTGGCCTGTTCCGGACTCCAGGCCAGGTGGTGAGCCTCGTCGACGATCATCAGGTCCCAGCCGGCCGCCAGGGCGTCCTTGCGGGCCTGCTCGTTGCTGGTCAGGTAATCCAGGCTGCACAGCACCAGCTGCTCGGTTTCGAACGGATTGACCGGGTCGTCGTCCCCGAAGATGTGATTGACCAGGGCATCCACGTCGTCCTCGTCATCCTTGAGGGCGTCGTAGCGGTCCTGGTCGATGATGGAGAAGCGCAGGTTGAACCGGCGCAGCATTTCCACCAGCCACTGGTGAATCAGCGAATCCGGCACCACGATCAGCGCCCGCTTGGCGCGTCCGGTGTGCAGCTGGTAGTGCAGGATCAGACCGGCCTCGATGGTCTTGCCCAGGCCCACCTCGTCGGCGAGCAAAACCCGGGGCGCATGGCGTTTGGCCACTTCGTGGGCAATGTAGATCTGGTGCGGCAGGTGCTGGGTTCGGGCCCCGATCAGTCCCTGGGCCGGCGAACCGTGCAACCGGTCCTGGTGCTGCAGGGTGGCCACCCGCAGGCGGAAGGCGCCGTTGCGGTCGAACTGGCCGGCGAACAGACGCTGGTGCGGGGCCGAGAAATTGACCGAACCGCTGAGTTTGACCTCGGAAATCTGCTGGATGTTGTCGCCGTCGTCGGCGTGGTACATCAGGACCCCGCCGATGTCCTCCACGGCGCGCACGATGAATTGCTCGCCCTCGAAGGTCTGAATCTCCTCACCGATCTGGTAAACGATGCGCGACAGGGGGGCGTTATCAATGGCGTAGGTACGCTCCTCATCCGCCGCCGGGAATCCCAGGGTGACCCGCCGACCGGAGATGTCGGTGACAATCCCCAAACCCAAGCCGGTGTCGCTGTGGCTGACCCAGCGCTGACCGATGACAAATTCCGATGTATCCAAGAAACCTCCAGACAGAATTAAGTGCGGGTGGCGCCCCGTTCGCGCACCCAGTAGGCGGTGGCGCCACACACTGCCGCCGGTACCACCACCAGATTGAGGACCGGCACCATGGCCGCCAGGGCCACGGGCAGGCCGAAGCCGAACGCCGACAACCGGGTCGCCCCAAGCAGACCGCGCAGCTCCCGGAAACTGACCTTGTGGTTGTCGGCCGGGTAATCCACGTACTGCAGCGCCATCATCCAGCTGTTGAACAGGAACCAGAGCACCGCGGCAACCAGGTTGACCACCGGGATCAGGCCGATGACGAACAGCCCCAGGGCCCTGGGCAGGTAGTAGGTGATCTTCTGGACTTCGCGCCAGAGGGCGCGGGGCACGTCCTTGACCAGGGCGGCCCAGCTGTCGTCGGTACTGACCTCCTGTCCGGTCAGGTGCTTTTCGGTGAGCTCGGCCAGGAAACCGTAGAAGGGCGCGCCAATCAGGTTGGCCACAATCACGAAGCCGTAGGCCAGCATCAGCAGAATGACCGCGCCGTACAGCAGCCAGAACAGCCAGTCGAGGGCCTGAAGCCAAGCCCAGTCCGGCAGCCAGGCCATGGCCGCGGCGATCAGACCGGCAAACAACTCAGCCAGAAAATAGAACAGCAGGCCGAACAGCAGCACGTTGATCACCAGGGGAATAATCACGAACAACCGCAGACCGGGTTGCCGAATCAGGCGGAAGCCTTCGCCCAGATAGCCCAGTCCTCGAAAAAAATTACCCTTGAGCATTCCGGCCGGCCCTCCGCTTCAATGACAATGACGGGGCGCAAAGCATATCATGTTGCTCTCGCTCCCACAGCCCGCAGACACCTAGGGACTATCCCCCATGGCAGCCATCAAACAGCGCGTTCTCAACCTGATGCGATATCGCCCGCTGTGGCGCCTGGCCCTGGCGATCTCGGTGCTGGCCATCCTGTACCTGGCGACCACGCCCAATCCCTACCCGGTGCCGGCGTCGGCCAGCGACAAGCTCAACCACCTGATTGCCTTCCTGGAACTGACCCTGCTGACCCGCCTGGCCTGGCCCGAGGCCCGGGCGCTCCAGTACGTCCCGGCCCTGCTGGGGTTCGGCGTGGCCATCGAACTGCTGCAGGCGACCCTGCCGCATCGGGACTTTTCGATCGCGGATATGGTCGCCGATGGCGCCGGCATCCTGCTGGGCCTGCTGCCCTGGCCGGGGCTGAACCGGCTGACAAATCCGGATTTGAGAAAATCCCCCGACTCCGTGTAGGAAATATCTTACACGCGCGTGCGATCTTTCAGCTATGTCACGTACGCAACAGTTAGAAAAGCACCACAACCAGAGACCAAGTCACTGTTTTATATGAAAAACTCAAAACCCGTCGTTTCCCCGGGCGGTTTTCCCCGGCACCCGGTCACAGGTTTGTCATGCGCCGATTGCTATAGTGTTTACATCAAGGACGACAGGGAAAAGGACGACGCATCGGACGCACCCCGGCACGGATTGCAGGGAGAGGCAGGGACACAGGGACGCCTCGCTTGAAGGATAATATTCGGAACGCTGGCTAGGAAGCCGGCACCAGGGAGTGGCTCAGGGACTCGCAACAGGGTTGTTGCCCCTAGCGCAAGGACGCGCCGACCTGTTTCGACAAAGGGTAACCAGTTGGTTGCCCTTTATTTTTTAGGCCTCCCCACACTGCCCGGCGACGTAGACACGGACCCGGTTGAACTCCTCGAACTCATTCAGATCCGGCCAGGTCCGGGCCTCGACCATCGTCCGCAATCGGTAGGCGTCATCCCCCAGGTCACGCACCCGGGAGTCCGCCAGCAGCACCCGCGGCGCGGCGGCGCGAAACACCCCCAACAGCGGCCGGTTGTCCGGGTCGTAGAGCACATCCGCGGCGGCCACCACCTCGATTCCCGGCGGCCGGGCCGCCCAGTCATCGCACAGGGTTACCGACACGCCGTTCAGGTGGGCATTGGCGGCCACGGCGTCGAGCGCGGCCGGATCCAGATCGCAGGCGATCACCTCCCGGGCGCCGGCCATCGCCGCAGCTATGGCAACGATGCCCGAGCCCGAGCCGAAATCCAGCACCGACCGGCCCGCCACCGACTCCGGATGGGCCAGAATCCAGCTGGCCAGAACCTGGCCACTCGCCCAGCAGAACGACCAGTACGCCGGCTCGGCCACCACCGCCTGGGCCTCGTCGTGACTGAGCGGCCCCTCCAGCACGGACGGATCAAACAGGTGCAGGGCAATGTCGGGACAGCCCGCCGGCCGAGACACGGCCACCCGGCCCCGACTCAGGGTCTTGCGCAAATGCTGGTTCAAACGACTTGGGGACATGACGGCGATAGCGAAATCCGGTGGCCAACGGGGCTGCCATTGTACCCGCCCACCCCGGCGGGTGCAGCGCCCGGCGAGCAGAAACACCTCATTTCGGCTATACTGCCGCCTCACTTGACTGACCGGTTTCACGCTGAAATGGCCTCCAGACCCGACACCGACGATTACCTGTCTCTGTTCCTGAACGACGTGCCACTGATGGACGTCCGGGCGCCGGTGGAGTTCGCCAAGGGCAGCTTCCCCTGCGCCGACAATGCCCCGTTGATGAACGACGAGGAGCGGCATCGGGTCGGCATCTGCTACAAGGAGAAGGGCCAGGACCGGGCCATCGAGCTTGGCCACCAACTGGTGTCCGGCGACATCAAGGCCCAGCGCATCGAAGCCTGGAAGCGGTTCGTGGCCCAGCACCCGGACGGCTATCTGTTCTGTTTCCGGGGCGGTCTGCGGTCCCGACTGACCCAGCAGTGGATCAGCGAAGCGGGCATCGATTACCCCCTGATCAAGGGCGGTTACAAGGCGCTGCGACGCTTCCTGATCGACAGCCTGGAGGAACGCATCGCCCAGGGCGAATTCCGGATCCTCAGCGGCCGCACCGGTACCGGCAAGACCCGGGTACTGCACCGGCTGCCCAACCCGGTCGATCTCGAGGGCCTGGCCAACCACCGTGGCTCCAGTTTCGGTCGTCAGGTCAGCCCGCAACCGTCCCAGATCGATTTCGAGAACCGCCTGGCGGTGGCCATGCTCAAGGCCCATCACCAGGTCGGCGGCCCGATTTACCTGGAAGATGAGAGCCGCCTGGTCGGTCGCTGTGCCCTGCCCGAGACCCTGCGCGACCGGATGGCGGCGGCGCCGCTGCTGGTGTTGGAACAACCGCTGGAGCAGCGAATCCGGATCATCCGGGCGGATTACGTGGAAGGCATGTGTGCCGACTACGTCCGCCGGGACGGCGAGCAGGCCGGCTGGGACAACTTCCGGGATTACCTGCTGAGCGCACTGGATCGCATCCGAAAACGCCTGGGTGGGGAACGTCATCGCCAGTTACGCGTGTTAATGGAACAGGCGCTGGATCGCCAGGCCCATCAGAACGACCTGGGCGGCCACGACGCCTGGATTCAGGCTTTGTTGCAGGACTACTACGACCCGATGTACGACTACCAGCTCAGCCAGAAACAAGGGCGGATTCTGGTCCGGGGCGGCCCCGAGCAGATCGTCGAGTGGGCCAATCAGGGCCAACCCGCGTAGACTTCGCCCATACGCAATACAACCAACCAGAAGACGAGGAGTGCCTCTATGGAAGACCTGTTTGGAGCGGACGGAAAGGCTTCAGAATTGATTGATCAGGCCCTTGCCCTGACCATGACCTACGCACCCAAGGTCGTGCTGGCCATCGTAACGCTGATTGTCGGCCTGTGGCTGATCAACCGTTTCGTTGGGGTCCTCGACACCAAGCTGGGCAAGAAAGATCCGACCCTGAACAAGTTCCTGTGCGGCCTGATCGGCGCCGTCCTGAAAATCCTGCTGCTGATCTCCGTGGCCTCCATGGTCGGCATTGCCACCACCTCGTTCGTGGCCATCATCGGTGCCGCGGGTCTGGCCATCGGTTTTGCCCTGCAGGGCAGCCTGGCCAACTTTGCCGGCGGCGTATTGATCCTGATCTTCAAGCCGTTCAAGGTAGGCGACACCATCGAAGCCCAGGGCTTCCTCGGCGCCGTTGACGAAATCAGCATCCTCTACACCATCGTCAACACTTTCGATAACCGCCGCATCGTGATCCCCAACGGCAGCCTGTCCAATGCCACCCTGGTCAACGTCAGCATCTACGACAAGCGTCGCTGCGACATGACCTTCGGCATCAGCTATGACGATGACATCGACAAGGCCAAGGCGATCCTCAAGCGCCTGATGGAAGAGGACGAGCGCTCACTGACCGAGCCGGCGCCACGCATTTGTGTCGGCAGCCTGGGCGACAGCTCGGTCAACCTGATGTTCCGGGTCTGGGTACCCACGGACGACCTGTGGCCGTTCTACTGGGACATGCAGGAAAAAGTGAAGAAGGCGTTCGACGCCGAAGACATCACGATTCCGTTCCCGCAGCGCGACGTGCACATGTACAAAACCGAGTGAATCCGTGGGACCGGTTTCTCATTGCAACATCCGGTAACTCGCAAACTGCGTATCCTCAACTAAGCTGACGGGTAATGGCGGAGCCAAATGGCTTCGCCAGGCCGTCGGGGCCCGCCACACCATCAATGTTCGGCTCCGAAACGCTGTCATTGCTGGTAGGAGGTTGTCACTATGCCGGTACAGCAGTTGAAGGACTTTCTCGACGAGGCAGGTGTGGAGTACATGTGCCTCTCCCACCCTCCGGCGTTTACGGCCCAGGAACTGGCTCACCACGTCAAGATTGCCGGCGATCGCGTGGTCAAGACCGTGATCGTGGAACTGGATGGCAAGATGGCCATGCTGGTCATGCCCGCCACCTGGCGCATCCGCTGGGACCGACTGTCCCGGATTCTCGACACCGACTTCATCGACCTGGCCGACGAGCAGGAATTCAAGGACCGTTTTCCCGACTGTGAGGTCGGCGCCATGCCGCCCTTCGGCAACCTGTTCGGCATGTCCATCTACTGCTGTGAGACCCTGACCGAACAGCCGGAATTGGCATTCGCCGCCGGCAGCCACACCGAATCGTTGCACATGAAGACCGCGGATTTCCTGCACCTGGTGCAGCCGATGGTGCTGAACCAGGGCTTCACCAAACCCGGGGCCCAAAAACCGGCCTGGCTGGCGAAAGGCCGCCGGCAACCGGACGAACTGCGTTCCGCCGACGCGGACGCCCCGGGCTATCGGGGGCTGCGTTCCGGCTAGATCCGGGCCGCTTGTCTGAGCCGTACCATCGCGTAAACTGGTGGCCTCAGACAGGAACCCGATATGACGCAAGCTTATGACATCGTTGTGGTCGGTGCCGGCATGGTCGGCGCCGCCCTCGCAACCGGCCTGGGCCAGGATGGCTTCCGGGTCGCGGTGGTGGATCGGGCCCCGGCGCCCGGATTCGACCCCGACACGGCCCCGGACATCCGGGTCTCCGCCCTCAGCGCCGGCACCGAGCGCTACCTCCAGCGTCTGGGCGCCTGGCCCCAGATCAGCGCCATGCGCAGCACCCGCTACCGACGCCTTGCGGTCTGGGATGAAACCCGGCACCCGCTCAGCACCCTGCTGCCGCGCCAGCTGACCGAAGTGGAATTCGACGCCGCCAACCTGGACTGCGCCCATCTGGGCCACATCGTCGAGAACTCGGTGACCCAACGGGCGCTGTGGCAGGCGGCGGAGGCCGAGCCGGGGGTCACGGTGCTGGCCGGCCGGGGCGTAAGCGCGCTGGAGCAAGACCCGGACATCGCCACCCTGACCCTCGACGACGGTCAACGGCTGCAGGCCCAGCTGGTGGTGGGCGCCGACGGCGGCCAGTCCCGGGTGCGCGAGCTGGCCGGCATCGGCATTGCCCGCAACCAGTACCAACAGCAGGCCATGGTCATCTCCGCCCGTTATCGGGGCCCGGTGGCCGACATTACCTGGCAGGGCTTCTACCCCAGCGGGCCCCGGGCGTTCCTGCCCCTGCACAGTGCCGGCGAACAATACCCGGACGAAAGCTGGGCCTCCCTGGTGTGGTACGACGCGCCCGCCGAACTGGCACGCCTGAAGGCGCTGACCAACACCGAACTGCTGGCGGAAATCCAGCGTTCGTTCCCGCCACAGTTGCCGGCGCTGACCCACATCGAAGCCCGGGCCAGTTTCCCCATCGCACGCCAGCACGCCACACGGTATTTCTCCGGCCGGGTAGTGCTGGCCGGCGACGCCGCCCACACCATCAACCCCCTGGCCGGCCAGGGCGTCAACCTCGGTTTCCAGGACGCCCAATGCCTGCAGGACCAGCTGCGGGAGGCCCGGCGCGCCGGCCTGGACCTGGCCTCGGAACCCTGGCTGCGGCGCTACGAGCAGCTGCGGCGGCCCGCCAACCGGCGCATGATGCTGGCCATGGACCTGTTCTACCATCTGTTCAGCAACCGCATCCCGCCGGTCCACCTGCTGCGCAACCTGGGTCTTGGCGCCGCCCGCGCCCTGCCCCTGGCCCGCAACCAGGTGACCCGGTACGCCATGGGCCTGGACGACCAGTTGCCCGCGGCCCTGAAGAAACTGACGGAACGGTTACCCGGTCTCGGCCGGCTGTAACCCGATTGGCTGTACCCACCACCCCAACGCAGGAGCGAGCATGTCAGAGACTATTTTCACCAAGATCATCAATCGGGAGATTCCCGCCGACATCGTGTACGAGGACGACATCAGCCTCGCGTTCCGGGACATCAACCCGCAGGCGCCGGTGCACCTGCTGGTGATCCCGAAAAAAGCCATCGCCACCATCAACGACATGACGGAGGACGACCGGGAGCTGCTTGGGCATCTGTACTGGGTGGCCAGCAAGCTGGCGAAGGAGATGGGCTTTGCCGAGGATGGCTATCGCACGGTAATGAACTGCGGGGAGAACTCGGGCCAGACGGTGTTTCACATCCACCTGCACGTACTGGCCGGCAAACCGTTTGGCTGGCCGCCCTACACCGACCGGATGAAGCAGGCGTAGGGCAACCGGGCCTGGGTGGGGTTCAGCGCCCCACCACCCGTTCGGCTTCCTCCACCGGGGTGTGGCGCACGTCCTCACCCTTGACCATGAAGATCACGTTCTCGGCAATGTTGCAGGCGTGGTCACCGACGCGCTCCAGGGCACGCAGGACCCACATCACCGACATGCACCGGGAAATGTTCCGGGTGTCTTCCATCATGAAGGTCAGCAGGGTACGCGCGGCCGCCTGATACTCCTCATCGACCCGCTTGTCCTCCTTCATGATCCGCAGCGCCTGCTCGGAATCCAGACGTGCGAAAGCGTCCAGGGCGTCGTGCAGCATGCTCAGCACGTGGGTGGCAATGTGCCGGACCTCGACGTAGCCGCGCGGGGCCTGACCCTCTTCCGCCAGTTTGATGGCCAGCTTGGCGATCTTCTTGGCCTCGTCGCCGACCCGCTCCAGGTCTGCGACCATCTTGATCACCGAAATCACCAGGCGCAGGTCGCGGGCGGTGGGCTGACGGCGGGCGATGATCAGGGTCGCCTCCTCGTCGATGTCCACTTCCATCTTGTCGACGCGCTTGTCCCGGACCCGGATTTCCTCCGCCAGGTGGCCATCACCGTCCATCAGGGCCTGAACCGCACTTTCCACCTGGGCTTCCACCATTCCACCCATCTTCAGAAATTCGGTCTTCAGCTCCATCAGTTCGTCATTGAACTTGTGGGAGATGTGATCCCCGTAAACGTCGTCTTTCTTGGTAGGCATACTGTGTTTCTCCAATGTCCCCGGCTGCGCAATCAGCCGAAACGACCAGTAATGTAGGATTCAGTCAGCTCATGCTGCGGCGAGGTGAAGACCTTGTTGGTCTCGTTGACTTCGACCAGGTGACCGAGGTGGAAATACGCGGTGCGGTGGGAAACCCGGGCCGCCTGCTGCATGGAGTGGGTAACGATCACGATGGTGTAGCTCTCGGACAGCTCCGCGATCAACTCCTCCACCTTGGCGGTGGCAATCGGGTCCAGGGCCGAGCAGGGCTCGTCCATCAGCACCACCTCCGGGCTCACGGCAATGGCCCGGGCGATGCACAGACGCTGCTGCTGACCGCCGGACATGCCGGTGGCGGTGGCGTCCAGGCGGTCCTTGACCTCATCCCACAGGCCAGCCTTGCGCAGGCTGTTCTCGACGATGTCGTCGAGGTCGGACTTGCGATTGGCCAGGCCGTGGATACGCGGGCCGTAGGCGACGTTGTCGTAGATCGATTTCGGGAAGGGGTTGGGCTTCTGGAACACCATCCCGACCCGGGCGCGCAGCTCGACCACGTCGCGCTTGGAATCGTAGATGTCCTGGTCGTCCAGCTTCAGGGAGCCTTTGACCCGGCAGATGTCGATGCTGTCGTTCATCCGGTTCAGGCAGCGCAGGAAGGTGGACTTGCCGCAGCCGGACGGACCGATGAAGGCAATGACCTCGTTACGGCCGATGTCCAGGCTGATGTTCTTGATCGCCCGGCTGTCACCGTAGAACACTTCCACGTCGCGCAGCTTGAACTTGGCGTCGTCGGCATAGGGTTTACCGACGGTCTTGCCCTCTTCGATCACCGCATCGGTGGGCTTGGTCTCTTCCTGTACCGGCACGGGATTCTCGTCCTGCTGAGTCGCTTCACTGGTAATGTTTGAATTCAGGGTGTTCATCGTGATTCTCCTTACCACCGGCGCTCGAGGCGTTTACGCATCCAGATGGCCAATGCATTCATACTGATCAGGAAGGTCAACAGCACCATAATGGCCGCTGACGCGCGTTCGATAAAGGCCAATTCCGGGCTGCCGGCCCACAGGAACACCTGTACGGGCAGCACCGTGGCCGAATCCAGGAACCCGTCGGGCACGTCGACAATGAACGCCACCATGCCGATCAACAGCAGCGGCGCGGTCTCGCCGAGGGCCTGGGCCATACCGATGATGGAACCGGTCAGCATGCCCGGCATCGCCAGCGGCAGCACATGGTGCAGGACCACCTGCATCTTGGAGGCGCCGATGCCTTCGGCCGCTTCCCGGATCGAGGGCGGCACACTCTTGATGGCGGCCCGGCTGGAAATGATGATGGTCGGCAGGGTCATCAGGGTCAGCACCAGACCACCCACCACCGGCACCGACCGGGGCATGCCGAACAGGTTGATGAACACCGCCAGACCCAGCAGACCGAAAATGATCGACGGTACCGCCGCCAGGTTGTTGATGTTCACCTCAATGAAGTCGGTGAACTTGTTCTGGGGGGCAAACTCTTCCAGGTAGATGGCCGCGGCCACCCCGATCGGGAAGGACAGCACCAGGGTCACGAACATGGTCAGCAGGGAGCCAACCACGGCGCCGAGAATGCCGGCCTTGGACGGATCCCGGGAATCGCCGCCGCTGAAGAACACATCGTTGAACGAGGTGTCGACGACGCCGCGCTCCACCAGCTGGTCCACCCACGCCTGCTGCTGGTCGTCCAGCTTGATCGAGTAGCCCTCGTCGCCGGCGTGCTTGACGTAAACATCGACGTCGGTGTGCGACAGGAAGGTCATGGTCCGGGTGGTCCCGAGCCAGTCCGGATTGGCCTTCAGGGCATCCCGCAGGGCCACCGAGGCGTACGGATTGATCAGGTCGCGGACGGCACTGCGATCCTCTTCCGTGGCCTCCGGAATCTGCTTGTACAGGGCCTGGATCAGCGGCTCGACAAAATCCGCCATCTTGAGCTGACGCTCGTCGGTGGCGTCGTCCAGGTACATCATCTCACCATCCAGCGCCACTTCCATGGTGATGGTGGTTTTCATGAATCCGGTGTAGCCCTTGCCGATGATATCCGTGAACAGGATGACCAGCGCCGACAGGGCCACGGCGATGGCGAGGATGCCGTAGGCGCGGAAGCGACGCTCCTTGCGATAACGGCGTTTGAGCGACTGGCGGACAATCTCCGCCTGTGAACGTTGGTCAGTCATACTGTTCCCGATACTTGCGCACGATTTTGAGAGCGATAACGTTGAGCAGCAGGGTCGCCAGGAAGAGCATGGCGCCCAGGGCGAAGGCCGCCAAGGTCTTGGCGCTGTCGAATTCCTGGTCCCCGGTCAGCAGGGTCACGATCTGCACGGTTACGGTGGTCACCGTCTCCAGCGGGTTGGCGGTCAGGTTGGCCGCCAGGCCCGCGGCCATGACCACGATCATGGTCTCACCGATGGCCCGGGACACCGCCAGCAGGACACCGCCCATGATGCCCGGCAGCGCGGCCGGGAAAATGACCTTCTTCATGGTCTCCGACTGGGTCGCGCCGAGGGCCAGGGAGCCGTCCCGCAGGGACTGGGGCACCGCGTTGATGACGTCGTCGGACAGGGACGACACGAACGGGATGATCATGATGCCCATGACCCCGCCGGCGGCCAGGGCGCTCTGGGAGGAGGCCTCGATGCCCAGGGAATCGGCCAGGTCGCCGATGAACGGCGCCACCGTGAGGGCGGCGAAGAAGCCGTAAACCACGGTCGGAATACCGGCCAGCATCTCCAGCAGCGGCTTGACCACGCCGCGCACCTTCTTGTTGGCGTATTCGGACAGGTAGATCGCCGACAGCAGGCCGACCGGCACCGCCACCACCATGGCGATGGCGGAAATCAGCAGGGTACCGGTAAACAGCGGAATCATGCCGAAGGCACCCTGGGCCGCCACCTGATCGGCGCGCAGGGCGGTCTGCGGACTCCACTGGGTCCCGAAGAAGAATTCGGTGAACGGCACCTTGCCGAAGAACCGGAAGGTCTCGAACGCCACCGAGAAGATGATGCCCACGGTGGTCAGGATCGCCAGCGCGGCGCAGGCAAAGAACAGCCACTTCAGGATGGCCTCAACCTGGGAGCGGGCGTTGAGCCGAGGCCGAATCCGGAGCCAGCCGAGGAAACCGGCCAGCACCGCCACCGACACCACCAGCGCTGACATCAGCAGCCGGCTTTGCGCGCGCAGGGCCTCGAGCCGTTCCGCCGCGGCAGCAATGGGAGGCTCAACGAAGCCCGCCGGCAGCGCCCCACTGGCGACGTTGCTGATCTTGCTGAGCAGCAGGCTGGCCTGGCCTTCGTTGGCGGGCATCAGCTCCGGCGGCAGGCCGCCGACCACGATCAGCTGAATGACCTTGCCCTGGAACGCGGCCCAGAGGCCGAGCACCAGCAGCGCCGGAATACCGGCCCACAGGGCGGCGCGGGCGCCGTAATAGAACGGCAGTGACTTGAGGTGACGAATGCCGCCCAGCGGCATGGCCAGGGACCGGGAACGCGCATACCCCAAGCCATAGGCCACGACGGCGAGCGCGAGGATGAGCAAAAACAAATTGGCCGGTTGCATGAATAATCCTGTCTACGACTTCAAGTGGGCGCCCATTTTACAGATTACAGAGGTCCATGGCACCGGATCGTCCTTCTAAACGTGCGAAAGGGCGCGTGCCCGCAACAGGCCCGCACCCTTTGGATTCCCGAAGATCTTCGGGTTACTTCAGCTCTTCCAGAGCCAGGTTCGGCAGATTCTCCGACTTGTCCATCAGGTTCATCAGCTGGTCGCGCGGCGGCACGATCAGGCCGACGTTCTTCAGGTAACCGTTCTGGCCCATGGCGGCGTTGCTGGTGAATTCCTCAACATACTCCTGGATGCCAGGAATCACGCCAACGTGTGCCTTCTTCACGTAGAAGAACAGGGACCGGGCAACCGGGTACTTGTCGGCCGCGATGTCCTCGGCGGTCGGCACCATGCCATTCAGGGTGGCGGCCTGCAGGCGGTCGGCATTCTCTTCCAGGAAGCTGTAGCCAAACACACCGTACATGTCCGTATCGCCGATCAGTTTCTGAACGATCAGGTTGTCGTTCTCACCGGCTTCGATGAAGGCGCCGTCTTCACGCACGCTTTCGCAGATGGCCTTGTGCTGATCCTTGCTCAGGCTCTCGGCTTCCGGCAGCTCGTCACAGCCAGCGGCCAGGGCCAGCTCGTTGAAGGAGTCACGGGTACCGGACGTCGGCGGCGGACCCATTACCCGGATCGGCTTGTTCGGCAGGCTGGAATCAACGTCGCTCCAGGTCTTGTTCGGGTTGGCCACCCACTCACCGTTAACCGGCACTTTCGAACCCAGGGCCAGGAACAGCTGCTCCAGGGTGATGTCCAGGTTCTCGGCGTCCTTGGAGCTGGCGATCACGATGCCGTCGGAACCGATGCGGAACTCGGTGATGTCGGTGACGCCGTTCTTCTGGCACATCTCAAACTCGGAGGTCTTCATGCGACGGGAAGCGTTGGTGATGTCCGGGTGCTGGGTGCCAATGCCCTGACAGAACAGCTTCATGCCGCCACCGGAGCCGGTGGATTCCAGCTTCGGGGTGTTGAAATCGGTTTTGGTACCAAAGCGCTCAGCCACGACGGTAGCGAACGGGTAAACGGTGGAAGAGCCCACGATGCTGATGGTGTCACGAGCCATGGCAGGTGCGGACATGGCGGCAACGGAGCCGGCCAATGCAACAGCAGCAACTGCTTTGTTGAGTTTCATCACGTCAAGTCTCCATTTCCAGTTTGGACGTTATTAGTCGGATGTCTTTAACCGATGAGTGCAGACTAAAGTCACTCTGTGACAACTTTGTTACAGCCCCTGAAATATAGTCGCAAAGATCGAATTCTGCTTGCAGCGCCGGCAAACCCGGTTACCATGCGGGGTATCGCAGTTCACCACTAATAATAAGGCAGACTCAATGACGGCTTTTGACGATGACAAACCCACACCCCGGGGCGAGCTGACGCTCCAGATCGTGCCCCTCCCCTCCGACACCAACCCCAACGGCGACGTGTTCGCAGGCTGGTTGGTCAAGCAGATGGACATAGCGGCAGCGACCATGGCCGGACGGATTTCCCTGGGCCGGAACGCCACGGTGGCCATGGATCGAATGGAATTCCTGTCGCCCCTGCGGGTTGGCTCCCAGGTGGGTTGCTACTGCGAGCTGGTGGACATCGGCCGCAGTTCAATGAAGATTCAGGTGGAAGTGTGGACCCTGGACCGCACCGCCCGGACCCCGCGCAAGGTTACCGAAGGCCTGTTTGTCTACGTGGCCATCGACGAGCACGGCCGCATCCGGGAGGTTCCGGAACAGAGCCGCTAAGCCGTCTCACTCGCCGGCGCACGCCGGACCCCACGGAAGACCCACAAGCCAAGGATCGGCCCTGGCAGCAACAGCGACACCACCCAGACTCCCTGCCATTCCCAGAGTGCACTGGTCAGCCAGATGGCCGGCAAGGTCAGGCCAAAGCCCAGCGCGTTCATCACCGCCAGCGACGAACCCACGAACCGGGGCGGCGCGGTCGCGGCCGCGAGGGCGGAAAACTGGGGCGAGTCGGCCACCACGGCCACCCCCCAGACCAGCAGCAGCGCCAGCAGGAGCAAGGGCGAGAACCCCGACACGAAGGGATAGACCAAGCACACCAACCCGGACGTTGCCAGCGCCCGGCGGGCGACCCAGGCACTGCCACGCTGGCGACTGAGCCACCCACCCCCGACGCAGCCCAGGGCGCCGGAGGCAATGACGGCAAACGCCAGCCAGGGAATCAACGTGTCCCCCTGCCCGAGCCGGCTCAACTCCCGGCCAATGAGCAGTGGCACCAGCATCCAGAACGCGTACAGCTCCCACATGTGCCCCAGGTAGCCGCCCACCACGGCCCGGAACTCCGGCATACGCAGGGCCGTCAGGCCCTGCTGCAGGGGCACGGGGCCGGATTTGGGCAGGTGCGGGCCATCACCCAGCAGGTACACCAGGGCACCGCCCATCAGCGCCAGGGTTGATGCGCCATACAGGGGCCACTCCCAGGCCAGCCCCAGGGTGGCGCCACGCATCAGGTGCGGCAGGGCGGTCCCCAGGGTCAGCATGCCCACCAGCCAGGCCAGGGCCGCACCGGCGTATCGGGGCGTCCAGGCAATGACCAGTTTCATCCCGAGCGGGTAAATGCCGGCCAGGCAGAGCCCGGTCACAAAACGCAGCAGCAGATCGAAGGGGGTGGCCCCGGCCACCAGCACAAACCCGGCGTTGACCAGGGCCCCGACCAGGCTGGCAGTGGCAAAGATGTGGCTGGCACCAAACCGGTCGGCCAGCGCCGTCACCGCCAGCACCAGGGTGCCAACAATGAACCCGGCCTGCACGGCAATGGTCATCTGCCCGAGATCGGTCTCGGTCAGACCGAGCTCCTGGGAAAACGACAGCCAGACTCCGTTCACACTGAACCAGAGCGAGGTCCCGAACAGCTGAGCAAGGACAATGACGGGCAGGGGGTTACGGCGCAGCAGTGCAATCATTGTTATCGGCGGCCTGAGTCCATCGGATGGAAAGGGTCAGTATGGTTGCCAATCGGTGTGGAGAAAATCCTACGTTGGTTGCTAATGGTTGTCACACAATCTGTTCAGCACTGGGTCGCCCTGCTACTATCCGTGCCAATTTCCAACACCTGCACCCGCCCGCAAACGGATTATTGATATGGATTTTTTTCAGGCCCTATTCCTTGGTCTTCTTCAGGGGCTGACGGAATTTCTGCCCATCTCCAGCTCGGCCCACCTGATCCTGACCCCCGCCTTTTTCGGCTGGACCGATCAGGGCGTTGGCTTCGACCTGTCGGTGCATCTGGGCACGTTGCTCGCGGTGGTGCTCTACTTCCGCACCGACGTCTTCGGCATCGCCCGGGACGGACTGGCCTCGATTGGCCAGCGCAAGCTGATCGGCCAGGGCGCCCTCGCCTTCTATCTGGTGATCGGTACCATCCCGGCGGGACTGGCAGGCCTGGCACTGCTGGATCTGATCGACAATGAATTGCGGGCGGTGGAAGTGATCTTCACCACCACCCTGGTGTTCGGCCTGCTGCTGGGCGTTGCCGACTGGATTCCGAAACGTCAGCGCACCCTGGACCAGCTGAACTGGAAAGACGCGGTACTGGTCGGTATCGCCCAGGCCCTGGCCCTGGTGCCCGGCACCTCCCGCTCCGGCGTCACCATCACCGCCGGCCTGTTTCTGGGCATGACCCGCGAGACCGCCTCGCGTTTTTCCTTCCTGCTGGCCATTCCCATCATCGCCCTGGCCTCGGCGGTCAAACTGCTGGAGGCGGCGACCTCGGACATCCTGGTGGACTGGAGCGGCTTCCTGATCGGCGGGGTCACATCCTTTATCATGGCCATTACCGCCATCCACTTCTTCCTGAAGTGGCTGAACACGGTTGGCATGTGGCCCTATGTGATTTACCGGATCGTTTTGGCGGGCGTTATTTATTGGGTTCTGATGTAGCTGTCGACCTTGGGGTAGATGCGGCGCTCGGGACAGGTCTTCCAAAACCCGCTCAAGCACATCCCTGTGGCGCTTGAGCTCCGCCATCCATGGCTCCGCACAGTTTTGGAAGACCTGTCCCGACCCCCGCCCCGACCACGTTCGAACACCAAATGATTGCGAAACCACTGCCCAAGTTCGGGCGCGGGATGGAGGGGCGTATTTAAAACTGTGCGGAGCCATGGATGGCGGAGCCCAAGCCGAACAGGACGTCTTGAGGCGAGTTTTAAATACGCCCCTTCATCCTGCGGAACTCAAGGCTCGAAATTCAACAAGCCTCCAACGGCGCATAGGCCAGCACCAGCCACTTGGCCCCATCATCAAAGTTCACCTGAACCCGAGTATGGTGCCCGCTGCCCTCGGAGTTCATCACAATGCCCTCCCCGAACTTCGGATGGCGCACCCGCTGCCCAAGGCTGAACCCGGCCTGCTGGGCCGAATCCTGGCTGAACAGGCTCTCGTTCGGACGCTCGACCATGGCCGGGCGGGTCACGGTGTTTCTCAGGCGTACTTCCTGCAGGCAGTCGGCTGGAATCTCCCGGACGAACCGGGACAGGGCGTTGAACTTCTCCTGACCATACAGGCGGCGAGATTCCGCGTAAGTGAGCACCAGCTTTTTCATGGCCCGGGTAATGCCTACGTAGGCCAGTCGGCGCTCCTCTTCCATCCGGCCCGGCTCCTCCAGGGACATGCTGTGGGGGAACAAGCCCTCCTCGACCCCGGCCAGGAACACCAGCGGGAACTCCAGGCCCTTGGCGGAGTGCAGGGTCATCAGCTGCACACTGTCCTCGTGGGCTTCGGCCTGGGATTCGCCGGCATCCAGGGCAGCCTGGGCAATGAACTCGGAGAGCGGGTCCACACCCTCGTCGACCTCGAAATCCGACAGGGCATTGACCAGTTCCTCCAGGTTTTCGACCCGGGCCTGGCCTTTCTCGCCTTTTTCGCTGGCGTGGTAATCCTTCAGGCCGCTGTCGTCGATGGTCTGTTTCATCAGGCCGTGCAGGGTGGCCTCGCCGACCATGCCGGACAGGTTTTCGATAATGGAGATGAACGACTGCAAACCGGTCTTGGCCCGCCCCTTCACCTGGCCCGCCTGCAACAGCCGCTCGGCCGACTCCCACAGGGAAATGCTCTGCTCGGTGGCGTATTCCCGCAGCTCCGCCAGGCTCTTGGCACCGATGCCCCGGGGCGGCACGTTCACCACCCGCTCGAACGCGGCGTCGTCGCGCCGGTACTGGACCAGGCGCAGGTAAGCCAGGGCGTTGCGGATTTCCTGGCGGTCGTAGAACCGCAGCCCGCCGTACACCCGGTAAGGGATGCCCTGACGCATGAGCGCTTCTTCCAGTACCCGGGACTGGGCGTTGGAGCGGTAAAGAATGGCCGACTCGCTGCGCAGGTTGCCGTCCTGGACCCAGGCGGAAATGCTGTCGGCGATGTAGTTGGCCTCGTCCTGCTCATTGAAGGCCGCGTACAGGCTGATGGGCTCGCCATCGGGGCCATCGGTCCAGAGTTCCTTGCCGAGCCGACCCTGGTTGTTGGCGATCACGGCGTTGGCCGCTTTCAGAATCATCTGGGTCGAGCGGTAGTTCTGCTCCAGCCGCACCAGGCGGGAGTTCGGGAAATCGCGCTGGTACTGCTGGATGTTTTCGATCTTGGCACCGCGCCAGCCGTAGATGGACTGGTCGTCGTCCCCCACCACCGTCAGCGGCACCCGGTTGCTGGCCAGCACCTGCAGCCAGGCATACTGAATAGTGTTGGTGTCCTGGAACTCGTCCACCAGAATGTGCTGGAACCGCTTCTGGTAATGGGCCAGCAGTTCCGGCCGGTGCAGCCAGAGCTCGTGGGAGCGCAGCAGCAGCTCGCCGAAATCCACCAGGCCACCCTGCTGGCACAGGGTTTCGTACTGGCGGTAGATCTTCAGCATGATGGTGGTGAAGTGATCGCCCGGGTTTTCCTGGATGTGGTCCGCCCGCAGGCCTTCGTCCTTCTGGCTGTTGATGAACCACTGGGCCTGCTTGGGTGGCCACTTGCTCTCATCGATCTGGTTTTCCCGCATCACCCGCTTGATCAGGCGCAGCTGGTCGTCACTGTCCAGCACCTGAAAGTTCTCCGGCAGGCCGGCGTCCTGCCAGTGCGACCGCAGCAGCCTATGGGCAATGCCGTGGAAGGTGCCGAACCACAGCCCCCGGGCCGGAATGTTCATCATGTCCTCGATCCGGTAGCGCATTTCCTTGGCGGCCTTGTTGGTGAAGGTCACCGCCAGGATGCCCGTGGGTGGCACCCGGTCCACCGTCATCAGCCAGGCAATACGGTGCACCAGCACCCGGGTCTTGCCACTGCCGGCGCCCGCCAGCACCAGCAGGTGGTCGTTCTGGGCGGTGACGGCCTCGCGCTGGGCATCATTTAGAGGATCGATAATGTGGGAGACATCCATAGGGAACACGTTCGCTACTGGTTAAATAAACAGGCGTGAGAGTATAACAGGTGAGTCGGTCGTTTTGCGCGCAGGCGGGGATGGCTTGGCACGCCCGGGAAACCCGAACAAGCGCGGGGGAGCCTCTGCTTCAGGACTGTGTGTGGCCAGGGATGGCCACACCCAAGCGCACACGGATGTGCTTGTAGCGTGTCCTGAAGCAGAGGCTCCCCCGCGCGATGCCCCCGTGGGCGAGGACATGTCGGTTGTCGACTCGGTTAGAAACCGCGCGGCACGGTCTGGGGTTCGACGAACTCGAACAGGCCTTCCAGACCACCTTCGCGGCCGATGCCGGAAGCCTTCATGCCGCCAAACGGCGCCTCCGGGGTGGGGCCGGTGCCGGTGTTCCAGCCACAGTGACCAAAGCGCAGGCCGGCGGCCACACGCTGGGCACGCTCGGCGTCGCCGGTGAACACGTAGGAGGCCAGACCGAATTCGGTGTCGTTACCCGCCTCGATGACTTCGTCCTCGGTGCGGAACAGCGCCATGGGGACCAGCGGGCCGAAGGTCTCTTCCCGGTAGCAGCACATGTCACGGGTAACCTCCGTGATCACCGTCGGCGGGAAGAACAAACCCTCGCCCAGCTCGCCCGGCTGCTTGCCGGCCACCAGCTTGGCGCCCTTCTCCAGCGCGTCCTCCAGATGCCGTTTGACCTTGTCGAACCCGGCTTTGTTGATCAGCGGCCCGATGTCGACATCGCCGTTGATGCCATCGCCCACGGTCATCTTGTTGACCCGTTCCGCCAGCTTGTCTCCGAAGGCGTCGGCCACTTTCTCGTGCACAAAGATCCGGTTGGCGCAGACGCAGGTCTGGCCGCCACCCCGGAATTTGTTGGCGATCAGGTTGTCGGCCGCCGCATCAAGGTCGGCGTCGTCAAAGACGATGAACGGGGCGTTGCCACCCAGCTCCAGTGCCAGCTTTTTCACCTGCTCAGCGGTGTCGAGCACCAGTTTGCGTCCCACCTCGGTGGAACCGGTGAAGCTGAGCATGGGCACGTCCGGGCTTTCGCACAGCACCTTGCCGATGACGCTGGCCTTGCCCATCACCAGGTTGACCATGCCGTCGGGCAGGTCGGTGTGCTGGTCCATCAGGCTGAACAGGGCAATCATGGTCAGCGGGGTTTCGCTGGCCGGCTTGATCACCGACGGGCAGCCTGCCGCCAGGGCCGCGGACAGCTTCTTGGCGATCATGCCGATTGGGAAGTTCCACGGGGTAATGAGACCGGTCACACCCACCGGGCGGTAATGGACGGTCCAGGTGCAGTTCTTGGGCTTTTCCGGGATGGTGTGCGCGTCCAGGGCCTGGATGTGGGTGGAGCAGTAATCGAAGAAGCCGGCGGCGTAGTCCACTTCCCCCTGGGCTTCCTGCAGCGGCTTGCCATGCTCCAGGCACAGGATGCGGCCGATTTCCTCGCGATGTTCTTTCAGCGCGTCCCGGATGTCTTCCAGCCACTTGCGGCGGGTCTCGATGGAATAGGGATTGGTCAGGCGCAGCGCCGATTTGCCGGCCTCGACCGCCGCCGTCACTTCCTGTTCGGACATGGACGCCACCTGGGCAATGACCGCCCCGGTGGCCGGGTTGTACACGTCGAAGGTGTTGCCCTCGGCATTGTCGGTCCAGCGACCACCGATGTAGCCGGTAAGCTTTGTCAGCAGGGGTGACTCGATCATCTCCGCTCCTCTTGGTCCATGGCCGCATCCCGTTGGGGACACGGTTGCGTAGGTGGAATATGTCTTCCATAGTGGATGCTGAATCACGGGCTGTAAAGTCGACGCCCGGGCTTTTGATCGCCCTCCGAGTGTGCCTATACTCGGAGCATCTATCCCCACGGAGGCCGGATAATGAAAGCGTTTTTCCATCCCGCGCAGGACCAGCACATTCCCAAGACTTACTTCACCCGGGGCCAGATGCGCCAGCCCCAGGAAGTGCCGGATCGGACCGGTCAGATGCTGGACGGCCTGAAGGAGATGGGGATTCCGGTGCTGCAACCGGCCGACCAGGGTGCCGGGCCGATTTCCAAGGTCCATGACCTGGGCTACCTACGTTTCCTGGAGTCGGCCCACCGGCGCTGGAGTGCCATGGACGACTGGGGCGACGAGGTCATTTCCAACATCTTCGTGCGCTCACCCAACCACCTCACCGGCATTCTGGCGGAAGCCGCCCGGTATCAGGCCGACGGCAGCTGTCCGATCGGCGAGAACACCTGGAACGCCGCCTACTGGTCGGCCCAGACCGCACTCGGTGCCGCCGACGCGCTGATCGCCGGCGACCGCACCAGCTACGCCGTGTGCCGGCCACCGGGGCACCATGCCCGCCGGGACGCGGCCGGTGGTTTCTGCTACCTGAACAACGCCGCCATTGCCGCCGAGCACATGAAGAGCCGGTTTCCGCGCATCGTGATCCTGGACACCGACATGCACCACGGCCAGGGCATCCAGGAGATTTTCTACGACCGCAGCGACGTGCTGTACATCTCGATCCACGGCGACCCCACCAACTTCTACCCGGTGGTGACCGGCTTCGAGAACGAACGCGGTGAAGGCGAGGGATTTGGCTACAACATCAACATGCCGATGCCCCATGGCGCCTCGGAGGACGATTTCTTCGCCAAACTGGACGAGGCCATGGCGGCCATCAAGCTGTTCCAGCCGGATGCGCTGGTGCTGGCGCTGGGCTTCGACATCTACCAGAACGACCCCCAGGCCAAGGTATCGGTGACCTCGGAAGGCTTCTGCCGGCTGAGCACCCACATCCGCCAGCTCGGCCTGCCGACGCTGGTGGTGCAGGAGGGCGGCTACGACCTGGAGGCGCTCAGCACCAACGTCCAGCAGTTCTTCAAGGGCCTGGCCGGCTGACGGACCAGGCCGGCGGGGCCAGGCGCACTGTTCAGGAGGCGGGCGCGTACACCTTGACGTTGTCGTGCCCTTCCGCCTTCAGGTGGCCGGCGTGCATCCGGCTCATGGAGCCACGGTCACAATACAGCAGGTACTGCCGGTCCTCCGGCAGCTCGCCCATCTGCTGGTTCAGCTCGTAGAACGGAATCTCCAGCACCTGGTTGTTGGTCAGCTTCAGGGGCGCCCGCTCGCCCTCGGACGGGTGGCGCACATCAATGATCACGTCGTCGACCCCCGGGGTCTGCACCAGCTCTACGTCCTCGGGCGTGCTGGTCGCCTCTAGCAGGCGGCTGATGGCGATTTCTTCCCGGGCCTCGATGGCGCCGGCCAGCACCGTCTCGTCCATTTCCGCCTCATCGGCCTCGACCCTGTGCAGCTTGGCGCGGGTCGCCGGCTTCTGGGAAATCACCCCACAGTACTCCGGCATGTTGCGGGCAAAGGACTCGGTGCCAATCTCCCGGGCGAGGTTGATGATGGTTTCCTTGTCCATGGAGATCAGCGGTCGCAGTACCACCTCATCGCTGGCCCGATCCACGACGTTGAGGTTGGTCAGGGTCTGGCTCGACACCTGGGCCACGGCATCGCCGGTGACCACGCCAATGGCGTTGTTCTTGCGCGCCAGCTCCGCCGCCGCTTTCAGCATCTGGCGTTTGAGCACCACGCCCCAGTGCCGGTGATTGACCGAGCGCATGATTTCCGCGACCACGCCGTCGAACGGCACCGAGATGAACTTGGCGCTATGGGAAGCGCCGTAGCGGTCCCACAGGTAGTGCACCACCTGGCGCACGCCGACCTCGTGGGCGGTGCCACCGAGGTTGAAGAACAGGAAGTGACTGCGCAGGCCCCGGCGCATCATCAGGTAGGCCGCCACGGAGGAGTCGTAGCCGCCGGAGATCAGGGTCATGACCGTTTCGACGCTGCCCAGCGGGTAACCGCCCTGGCCCCGATGCTTGCGGTGGGCAATGTGGTAGTGGTCATCCTGAACGGCGATCCGCACCTCGACTTCCGGATTGCTCAGGTCCACGCCCCGGGCCTTGGCCGCTGCCATCAGCGCCGAGCCCACGGTACGCTCCAGGTCGATCGAGCGGAACTTGTGCTCGCCCTGGCGCCGGGCCCGGACCGCGAAAGTCTTGCCCTCGAGGCGATCGGCAAACGCCGCCACCGCCTTCTCGGCCACATCGTCCAGGCCGACAAACGGAAACACACCGATTTCCTCGATGGTGGAGATGCCCGGAATCCGCAGCAGCTCATCCAGCACCTGACCGGACAGCCCGCGGTCATCCGGGAAGGACACGTCGACCCGGTCCCAGCTGCCATCCACCACGATGTCGTGATCCAGGCGAGCGAGCAGCTTGCGAATATTCTGGCGCAGATGCCGCATCTGCTGACGACGGACTGGCTTGCTCTTGATGGCGACTTCGGGCGCCGGGCGAATAAGTAATTTCATAATCCGAATATGGTCGAGTGGCGTAGTGGTCTGAAAGCGCTTAGTCTACCTTTTTGTACCCATGCCATAAAATCAGGCATAGCCGAAATCCCGGGCCCGACCGGCCACCGGCCCCTCGCCCGGTTACATTCAGGAGTTTTCTCGTTCATGCAAGAACCCACCATCAACGCTCTGGTGTCGCCGGAAGGCAGTCTCGAAATCCTTTCCAATCATGAGGTTAATCGTCTCAAGGACCGAAGCGAGGGTGGCCTGTACCGGCTGTTCCGCCAGTGCGCCCTGGCGGTCCTCAACACCGGCGTGGAAACCGACGACTGTAAGACCCTGATGGAGTCCCACGCCGACTTTGACGTCCGACTGGTGCCCCAACCCCGGGGTCTGAAACTGGAACTGATCAACGCCCCCGCCCACGCCTTCGTCGACGGCGAGATGCTGCGCGGTATCCGCGAGCACCTGTTCTCGGTACTGCGGGACATCATCTACTCGCACTCCATCCCCCAATCCGCGGCGGGGTTCCGCCGGGACGATCCCGAGGATCTGACCAACCTGGTGTTCCATGTCCTGCGCAACGCCCGGGTCCTGGAAGCGGGCCGTCAACCGGACCTGGTGGTGTGCTGGGGTGGCCACTCGATCAGCCAGGACGAGTACCAGTACAGCAAGGAAGTGGGCCACCAACTGGGCCTGCGCGCGCTGAGCATCATCACCGGCTGCGGTCCCGGCGCCATGAAGGGTCCGATGAAGGGCGCGACCATTGCCCACGCCAAACAGCGGGTGAAGAACGGCCGTTACATCGGCATCACCGAGCCCGGCATCATCGGTGCCGAGGCGCCGAATCCGATCGTCAACGAACTGGTGATCATGCCGGACATCGAGAAGCGCCTGGAGGCCTTCATCCGCTGCGGCCACGGCGTGATCGTGTTCCCGGGCGGCGTCGGCACCGCCGAGGAGATCCTGTACCTGCTCGGTATCCTGCTGCATCCGGACAACGCCGACCTGCCGTTCCCGGTGGTGTTCACCGGCAAGAAGGAAAACGCGGAGTACTTCGAGATGATCGACAAGTTCATCCGCAACGCCCTCGGGGACGACGCCGCCAAGAAGTACGAGATCATCATTGACGATCCGGCGCGGGTGGCTCAGACCATGAAGAAAGGCATGAAAGAGGTGGAGACGTTCCGGCGCGCCATGCAGGACGCCTACTACTTCAACTGGATGCTGAAGATCGATCCGGTGTTCCAGCTGCCCTTCCACCCCAACCACGAGAACATGCGGGCGCTGGAACTGCACCGCGACCAGCCGGTGCACCTGATCGCCGCCAATCTGCGCAAGGCGTTCAGCGGTATCGTGGCGGGCAACGTCAAGGAAGATGGCATTCGCCAGGTTCAGGCCAAGGGCCCGTTCGAGATTTCCGGCGACCCGACCCTGATCCAGCCCCTGGAAGCCATGCTGGAGCAGTTTGTGGCCCAGAACCGGATGAAACTGCCAGGTTCCGACACCTACTTGCCCAGCTACCGGATTGTCAGCGGGGCGGCCTGAGCCGCCTCGCGTCCGGGCAACGTCCCTCAGTTACCGCCGTCGGCCGGCAGGCTGGCGTAATAGGCCGCCAGGTTGGCGATGTCGGTGTCACTCAGGGCCGCCGCCTGGCCCTGCATGATGGCGGCCTGACCGCCGGTGCGCTGCTTGTTCTTGTAGGCCGTGATGGCCGACACCAGGTACTGCTCATTCTGCCCCGCCAGGTTCGGATAGGTGGGGATCTGGGCCAGACCGTTCTGGCCGTGACAGGCCGCGCAGACCGCTGCCTTGGCCTTGCCGGCCTCGGCATCGGCGGCACTCGCCAGGGCCGGAACCACCGTCGTCAGCGCCAGGATGCTTGCCGCGGCATAGTGTTTCAATGTCATCGTGTTTACCCTCTCATCATCGTTTTTGGGTTTTCCTACCGGACTGTATACCGTCCTGTCCTTATAACACAGAGCCGGACGAAGCCAAATGCGTTAGCCCCATGGCTTCTGTTCGACGTTGGTCCTCTTTATAGTGGGGACCATTAGCAAGACCGTACGTAATGCGACGTGGCCCCGATGAATCCAGACCGCCGGAGATACCCTCGATGTCCATAGAGGTGCAGGAAATTGATTGCCTGGAAGGCCGACTAGGCCTGCTGACACTGAACGCCCCGGGCTCATTGAATGCCCTGTCGGAAGGCATGGTTGAAACCATGCAGGGGGCGCTGGATCGCTGGGCGGCGGACGACCGGATATGCCTGGTGCTGCTGCAGGGCGCCGGCGACCGCGCCTTCTGTGCCGGTGGCAACATCCGCAATCTGTACAGCGCCATGACCGGTGGTGACGATCCCGACGCCCCGGCCCGCTTTTTCACCCGCGAGTACCGACTCGACTACAGCCTGCATCGCTTCCCCAAACCCGTGATCGGCCTTGCCCACGGCGTGGTCATGGGCGGCGGGCTCGGGCTGCTGTCGGCCTGCCGCTACCGGCTGGCGACGCCCGACCTGACCCTGGCCATGCCCGAGATTTCCATTGGTTTGTTCCCGGATGTCGGCGCCAGCTGGTTCCTGAACCGGCTGCCCGGACGGATTGGCCTGTTCATGGGACTGACCGGCGCGCGCTTGAACATCACCGACACCATCCGCATCGGCCTCGCCGACCAGGTGATTCTGCCCGAGGACCGGGACGCGCTGCTGGATCAGCTCCGCAACCAGCGCTGGACCGGCGAACCGGCGGCCGACGACAACCGTCTGTTCCGGTTGCTGAATCACCTGCACGCGCCAGACTACCGTTCGCTCCAGCGCAGCCAGCTGGAGCAGCACGAACAACGCATTGCCCGCCTGTGCGCCGGCGACGAGTTGCCGGAGATTGTCGACCAGCTGTTGTCGGCGGAAGTCGACAGCGAGTGGTGGAATGCCGCCATGGCCAATTTGCGCGGGGGCTGCCCGGTCACCGCCTGGCTGGTCTGGAGCCAGCTGCAGAAAGCCCAGCAGATGTCGCTGAAGGATGTGTTCCGGATGGAGCTGGCCATGGCCCTGGAATGCACCCGCCGACCGGATTTGCCCGAGGGCATCCGGGCCCGACTGGTGGACAAGGACCAGCAGCCAGCGTGGAGTTTCGCCAGCGTGGCCGAGGTGCCGCACGAGGTGGTGCAGGCGCATTTCCTGCCCGAGTGGGACGACCAGACCGATCCGATGCAGCTCGGCTGAGGCTCAGCTCGGCCCGGCAATTCGAGGCTAGAGCGTGGCGCCGGCCTGCACCAGCAGCATCTCCAGGTCCCGGAACTGGTGGGCCCGGGCCACGTCCAGGGCGGTCCGGCCGTTGGCGCTCCGATAGTTCACATAGGCACCGGCGGCCAGCAGCATCTCGGCGGTGAGCAGATCGCCGCTGGCCACCACTTTCATCAGCAATGACTCGCCACCCTGACTGACATTGACGTTGGCGCCCGCCGCCAGCAGTACTTTCACCACCGACAGATGCCCCTGCCCAGCGGCCTGCATGACCGGCGTGTAGCCCTGGTCGTCGCGGGCATTGACCCGGGCCCCGGCGGACAACAGCAGTTGCACCAGTCGGCGGCTGCCCTGGGCCGAGGCGACCATCAGTGGCGTTTGCCCCTCCGCGCCGGCCAAATCCGGCGAGGCGCCTTCGGTCAGCAGGTACCAGGCCACCCGATCCTGCCCGGCCCGCACCGCCGCCATCAGCGGCGTGCCCTGTTCGGTCCGGGTATTGAGCGAGGAACCCGCCTCGGCCAAGGCCATCACCCGGTCAAGGTCGCCGGCCCGGGCGGCCGCGACCATAGGCGTGTTCGCCGCGCTGGCGCTGTCGAGAGTGAGGTTGGTGGGTTCGGTACGGGCGGCGCAGCCGCTCATCGAGGGCAGCGCCAGCAGTGCCAGTAGCAGCAGGCAGAGAGGAGAGCCGATTCCCTTGGCCATGGTCGTGGTTCCCGGTCGAAGTGAGTTCGGCCTATTCTGCGGGCCGACCCGGCCGAATTAAATCGAGCGGGTCACAACTCCGGCCCCTGACGCAGCAGCTGGCGAATCACCGCCCGCAACCGGTCTTCGCCATCCCGCTGACCGAGGCACAGCCCTTCGGCCTGTAGCTCGGACCAGCCACGCTGCTGCAACACCGCCCCCACCCACAGACGCAACTCGGCCCGGGTGCCAAGCCAGGCGGGCACGGCACAGGCCATGCTGGCCTTGCGCAACACCGGCAGGCTGAGCAGAAACCCGCGATGGCCATGGGCAAAACTGTTCAGGTCCCGACGGTCGTCGTCGCTCAGGCGCTCGGTGGCCGGCAATTGCTCGCTCAGGGCCGCCAGCAGGCCGGGCTCCAGCTCCGGCCAGGCCAAGGGCAACAGGCTCAGCCAGTGCTCGGCCAGTCGGTCCTGCAAACGGCCAACCAGCGCGGTACCGGCCGGACTCAGCCCGCGCAGCATTTGCAGCGGATACTCACCGCTGGTCGCCTCCCGGTTCAGGCCCAGGCGCACCGGCCGCAAGCCGCAGCAGCGCCAGAACGCCAACAGCGGTTCGCTGCCGCCGAAACTGGTGCCCAGGGCATCCAGCCCCTCCCCGATCGCCCCGCTCTCGGCCGCGGCCACCAAGCGATGTCCGACCCCGGCGCGCCGGGCGCCGTCGGCCACCGCCACCCGCACCACGCGCAGGCAGCTCTGGCTGGCCGCTTCGGGGAAACCGCTGTGACTGGCCAGGGACTGGGGCAGCAGATGACCACGAACCCGGCGCTGGCCCAGGGTGATTTGCTCGGCCAGATCCGCGGCCAGTCCCCCTTCCACCACGCCCCACAGCAGACCCACGGTGGTATCGCCTACCCGCGCGCGCCAGCTGCGCGCCTCGGGGGCGTCCAGCCACTGGCGCAGATCCGCCGGCGTGGTGCGGTAATGGGCCGCCACCAACAGACCAAAGGCCTCGGCCAGATCGGCATCGCTCGCATCCCCGGGGACAAAGGGTTCCACTCGAATGTCCTGGGCGCTGAAGGCCTGAACCGGGGGGGCCGGACCGTCGGCAGCCAGCAGGAACAGCCGGGCCACCAAGGGCTCCAGCGGGTCGGCGCTGGCCCATCGGACCGGGGTGGTCAGACTCAGGTTTTGCCAGTGCGGCGTCTCCCGGTCGAGCACTTCCCGAAAGCGAATGGCAAAGCCGCGACCGGCGCCTTCGTAGCCATGCACCGTGGAGGAAAAGGCCACCCGCGGCCATCCCAGCAGGATGCGTTGCAGCAGGGGCGCGGGAATGGCCGCGGCTTCGTCTACCATGACCACCTCGGCCTCCGGCTGCTGCGACAGCAAGGCCCGCACCGGCAAGAAGCGCAATCGGCCGCCGCCGCGGATCTCGAGGCTGCCGTCCGTGTCACTGACGATAGCGTCCGCAAGGGCGTCCCGGGCATGGCGGAACAGGGTGTCAACGTTGAGCTCGGAGGGTGCGGTAACCAGCACCTGCTTGCGGCCCTGGCGCAACAGCTCGGCGGCGGCCATGCCCAGGGCCGCGGACTTGCCCCGGCCCCGATCCGCGGTCAGCACCACCGGGCGCCGACGGCGCCCCAGGCCGAAACGAACCAGCTGTTGCACCAGTCGGTGTTGGTCCTCGGTACCGGCCACCGAAAAGGGCTGTGCAGGCGCCGGCGGGTGCGGCAGGCGGGTGTCGGAGGGTTGGTCGGCGCTGATCCGAATCACCCCGGGGTCGTCCGCCAGGACCCGCGCCAGGCGGGCGGCAAACGGATGCTGGTCCAGATGTTCGAGTCCGGTCCGGGCGTAATCCGGATCGTCGAACCCGGACCAGCGCGACAGTGGCGGCATCAGCCAGAACAGCAGCCCGCCCGCGGCCAGGGTCCCGGACACGGCCGCAAAACCGTCGGGCGGATTGCCCTGCCAGCCGTCCCAGACCACCAGTGAGGTTTCCCGCCCGAGCCATTGCCGGGCCTTGCCCGGCGCCAAGGGTGTCAGTCCCTGATGGGGACAGTCGGTCGCCGGCCCGAGCCACAACCCCGGCTCCAGTGCCAGGGCCGGCAGCAGGGCCCGCAGCCAGGCCAGGGCCCGGTCACGGTCGCCCTCGACCAGCACCAGCCGGCGCTCGCCGCGCTCAAGCAGCCGGCCCTGCAAATTCTGCCAGGCCGCCTGCCCCTGGTCCGTCATCAGCTGAGGTCCACCGAATGCCGCTTCAGGTCATCCAACTCGCACATTTCCAGGGTGGCCCGATGGGTGGCCCGCAGCCGGACCCGGGGCGCCTTTCCGGCTTCAAACGCTTCCTGCCAGCGGGCCGCACACAGGCACCAGCTGTCCCCGGCCTTGAGCCCGGGGAAGCCGAAATCCGGCCGTGGTGTGCTCAAGTCATTGCCCCGGCTTTTGGAAAACTCCAGGAAGTCGTCGGTCACCACCGCGCACACGGTGTGGTAGCCCAGGTCGTCCGGGCCGGTGTTGCAGCAGCCGTCCCGGTAGAAACCGGTTTTCGGGTCGTTGCCACAGCTTTCCAGGGTTTCCCCCAGGACATTGATGGAGTCTGATACTTGCATTGCCGGATCCTCTGCCTCCCAAGGTGAGCAGGCTTCTGGTCCGGCCTTCCAAAACTGTGCGGAGCCATGGATGGCGGAGCTCAAGCGTCACATGGACGTGCTTGAGCGGGTTTTGGAAGGCCGGACCAGAAGGCTGCGGCACTTCAGGACTGGTAATTGGATGAGTTTGAATAGGTTTTTGCAATTATGCGGGACAGGTACCCGCACTGCCAGTTGGCCAGTACAATACGCGCTATGCCAACCGAACCCCAACACCCCACCGCCGTCCAGCTGCCGGATTTTCTCACCGATGAACAACGGGCCATCATCACGGCCGGTTACGAGCACTCGGTAATCACCGCCGTGGCCGGCAGTGGCAAGACCTCCACCCTGGCCTGGCGCATTCGGTACCTGCTGCAACAGGGCCACGACCCGGACCGGATGCTGGTGCTGATGTTCAATCGCAGCGCCCGGGTGGATTTCGAGCGCAAGCTGCAGGAGGTGTGCAGCCAAAGCGGACTGGCGCTGCCGGAAATCCGCACCTACCACGCCATGGGCCTGCGGCTGTACAAACGCTTCGTGCGCGAGGGCTACCTGCCCGGCTTTTCCGACAAGATCCTGACCGAGCAGGAGATCAGCTTCCAGGCCTGGCAGCTGACCCGGCGCCTTGCGCCGGAGGACCTGGCGGACGAGATCCGGCGCAACAAGAAGGATTTTGTCGAAACCGCCACCGGCTTCATCGACCTGGTGAAAACCACCCTGTCGCCGGCGGAGGTGGTGTTTGAGGAGCTGGGCTACGCCGACAAGCACCGGTACCTGATCGACCTGTTCCACGCCTTCGAGCAATGGCGCAAGGGCCAGGCCCGGATCAGCTACGCCGACATGCTGTACGAGCCGGTGATGGCGATCCACCAGAATCCGCCACTGCAACGCCTGGTGGGCAACAAGATGGACCTGATCCTGGTGGACGAATACCAGGACACCAACGAGATCCAGCACCTGCTGCTGCGCTATGTGGCCGGCGACCGGGCCCGGGTGACCGTGGTCGGCGACCCGGACCAGACCATCTATGAATTCCGGGGCGCGAAACCGGAGTTCATCCTGAAACGTTTCAGCGATGAGTTCGAGAGCCCGCTCGAACAGACCCTCAGTTACACCTTCCGGTACGGCCACCGGGTGGCCCTGCTGGCCAACCACCTGATCTGTCACAACACCGGCCGCAAGGACGTGCTGTGCCACTCGCACCCGTCGACACCGTCGACCGACGTGCACCTGCATCGGGTCGACAGCGACAGCGACGCGGTGGTGAAAATCCTGCAGCAGGGACCCGCCACCGCCCTGGAAGGCACCGCCATCCTGTTCCGGGTCTGGAGCCAGAGTGTGCCGATCGAGCTCAAGTTGCTGGCCCGCCAGATCCCCTATCGCATCGATGCCGGCAAGGGCGCCCTGTTCAGCCGCGAAGTGCAGGCCATTGTCTCGCTGCTGCGGGTGGTGACCGGGCGCCTGGCCAACCTGCCCGACAACGATCGGCTGGAGGTGGCCAGGCAGCTGTTGCGGTTTCCCCACGTTGGCCTGAAGGAGCCGGAACTGGAGCAGTTGGCCCGGTTCCTGTCCGGATTCTCCGCGGACTGGCACGAACGCCTGCTGGCCATGGATTTCGACGCCCTGTCCCCCATGGCCGGTCGCAAACTGCGCAAGCTGGGCGAGGTGCTCGGACAGCTGCGCGGCTATTCCGGCCCGGTGGCCGGGCTGATCAGCGTGTACGCCGAGCATACCGACCTGTACGAGGGCCTGCGCAGCCTGGCGCTGACCCACGAGAGCGCCGAGGAGCGCATCGACACCATCCACGGCTTCCGGGAGTATCTGAAGAGTCTGGACATCGACGCCGCCGGCGCCCTGGAGCACCTGAACACCCTGAAGCAGCAGGCCGGCGAGAACCGTCAGAGTGGCGTGCTGCTGTCCACCATTCACCGCACCAAGGGGCTGGAATGGCCACGGGTGATCATTCCCGGTTTGCAGGAAAAATACCTGCCCTACAGTCCCCGTCCCCACGACGACGCCCGGGCCTTTCTCGAGAGCGAGCGGCGCCTGCTGTACGTGGCCATGACCCGCACCCGGCAGCAGTTGCACGTGATCAGCCGGCCGGCCAGCACCCAGCCACACCTCGACGGTGACCAGGGCCCCAGCCGGTTTGTCGAGGAATGCTGCTTCCCGCTGGCCAACGAACTCGGCCACTGGCTGGATGAGCGGATCCATGAGCCGGGCCAGCAACTCCGGCTGCAGGCCCCCATCACCCCGGTCAGCCAGCGCTATGCCCAGCGTGAGGGCGTCAGCCTGGACGGCAAGGTCGCCAGCGTCTGTGACGCCACCGAGGTACTCTGGCACCGGGAACGCCTGAGCCACGCCATCTTTGGCCCGGGCCGGGTGGTGGCCGAGGACGAGAGCTCGTTCGAGGTTCGGTTCGACAATGGCGACACCCTGAACTTCAGCAAGAAGAGCGCGCACCTGTATTTCACGCCTCTGGCCTGAATTCACTGGAACCTTATGGCCGCTCACTACGTAGTGATCTAGATACACCAACCAACCAGGAGTCAGTGCATGACCATCATGCGAACCTGTGCGATTGCAGCCATCGCATCCACCCTGTCGGCCCCGGCCTTTGGCCAGGAACGGCAAGCCACCACCTACATCAATCCGTTTGCCGCCTATCAGATCTTCGACGACAAGCGCGACCTCAGTGAAACCGGCACCTTCGGCGTTGGTGCCGAATACCGTTTCACCCCCCACTGGGCCGTAGAAGCCCTGTTCTCCCGCGCTGACGCCGATCGCGAAGGTGCGCTGGGTTCGTCTGACTTCGATGAAATCCGCCTGGACGGCATCTACTACTTCGCCGGACCGGAAGAAACCTGGAACCCGTACCTGTCCGCTGGCGCCGGCCACGCCGATTTCGGCTCCGATGCCGCCGCGCCCCGCACCGCCGGCAGCAACCACGACGAGACCCGTGTCAACGTGGGTGCCGGCGTGCGCTACAACATCACCGACGCCCTGTCCCTGCGCGCGGACCTGCGGGAATTCCACGGCATCGACGAGAGCACCTTCGATACCCAGGTGTCCCTGGGCATCAGCCTGGCGTTCGTGCACGCCGCCCCGGCTCCGCTCGACGCCGACAACGACGGCGTGGCCGACGGTTCTGACCGCTGCCCCGGCACTCCGGCCGGCGCCCAGGTCGACGCCCAGGGCTGCCAGCTCGACGGCGACGACGACGGTGTGGTCGATGGCCGTGACGCCTGCCCCAACACGCCCCGGGGCGCCAAGGTCGACGGCCGCGGCTGTGAGCTGGACAGCGACAACGACGGCGTGGTGAACAGCAAGGACGAGTGTCCGGACACCACCGCCGGCGCCAAGGTCGATGCCAAGGGCTGCGAGGGCATCACCAAGACCATCGAGACCTTCGAAATTGAGGTACAATTCCCGACCAACAGTGCGGTCATCGGCAACCGCTTCGACGGCGAGATTCGCCGGGTGGCAGATTTCCTGAAAGCCAACCCGGAGACCATCGTCGAAATCGCCGGCCACTCCGACAGCCGGGGCGCCGCCGAGTACAACCGGTTCCTGTCGCAGAAACGGGCCGAGTCCGTGGCCAGTCGCCTGACCGAAGCCCTGGGCATCGATCCGGAGCGGGTCAGCGCCACCGGTTACGGTGAAGTGCAGCCGATCGCTTCCAACGACACCGCCGAAGGCCGCGCGGCCAACCGCCGGGTCGAAGCCCGAATCAAGGTAAGACGCTGATGCGATAAGCGCGCCAGCGGTACACCACGCCAGGCGCCCGAATAGGGGCGCCTGAGTGCAGGAGGTAGGATGATCCGTGCCGTGCTTGCCGGGTGTCTGCTGGCAGCGCTTTCCCCACTCTCATACGCCCAGGTGTTCCGCTGCGACACCGACACCGGCGTGGTGTTTTCCGACCAGCCCTGCGGCAGCAATCCGGAACCGGTCGATATCCGGGATAACCGCGTCGGCGGGCGCCTCGACCAGAACCTGCCCCCCGAGACCGGCGTCGACTCCGAACACCAACCTTCCTCACCATCGCCGGCACCTGAGGCCGCCTCAACCTGCCGATTCATCAATTCCACCGACCTGCGCCGGTACATCGTGCGTGAACAGGTCGTCCGGGGCATGACCCGGGACCATGTCCGGCGCGCCTTTGGCGAGCCGCCGGAGACCCACGCCAGCCCCCAGGAGGTGTGGATCTACCAGAGCCGCTACTACGGCGCCCTGTACGAGCTGACCTATGTTTATTTCAGGGATGGCTGCGTGGAGAGTGTGGAGTATCGGAAACCCTGACGCCGTCGAGTAGCAGATTGCGCGGGGTCAGCCGGCGATCGCAGAACTCGCCCAACCGCACCCGGTAGCCCTGCTCCTCCAGGAACACGGCGTAATCCAGCACCAGCCACAACTCCAGCGGACGCCGGAACAGGTGGCGCACGAGTTCGTGCCGACGCACCTGCTGCCAGCGCTCGACGCCAACAGCCTGCCAGTGGTCGAAATCCAGGTCCCCGGGCAGCGCCAGGCCTTTTTTCCCGGCGGCCCAGCGGCAGAACGCCGCAAACCCCTCATGCACCAGCCGGGCCGGGTGGGATGGCACCGGCAGGTAGTCATCGCACCCCCGCAACTCCCGCTGCAGGCCATCGAATCCCAGCCGCCACTGGCTCACCAGGCGGGTCTGTTCGCGCACCCGGGCCGGGGCGGTCACGGTTTCCTGCACCGCCAGGCGCAACTCGTTGCGGCTCAGGGTCAGGGCCTGGTGGTGGCCGGCGGCGGTCAAGGACAGGGGCCGGTACCGCTCGGTGTCGGTCAGGTGGTAACAGCAAGGCGACAGGCTGATGCGCGGCAGACCGGCACTGCCGGCCCGGCGCAGCAACTGCCGGTGCAGGTCCCCGCAGGCGTGCAACGCGACCCCGTGGACCTGCGCGGGCAGTTCCAGGTCGCCGGCCATCACGTCCTGCTCCCGCACCGAGACCGGGTCCCCGAGCCGGGCGGCCAGGCGGTTGCCGTCCTGCACCAGGCTGGCATCCCATTCCAGCCCCAGCACCGAAGGTGCACCCGCCGCCGCCAGGGTTCGGGACAGATGACCCTTGCCACAGCACCAGTCCAGCACCGGCTGCTCCAGGGGCCGGACCGAGGCGGCGAACGCCCCGGACTGCAGCCGCTTGCGCCCGGGCATGTCCACCGCGCGGACTTCCGGCAGGGTCGCCCGGTCGATGTCCTGTGCGGCGGGGGCGAGGGTCGGCAGGGCCACCAGATCGGCGTAGGCGGCCAGGGACGGCAGCTGTTGTGCCGCCAGGGTGGCCAGCCGGTCCGGGTGTTCATCCAGTGCCTGGCAATCCGGGTCGGACAGGTCCGCGACCGATCGGGCCAGGTCCGGGTACTGGCGGGTCCAGGCCGGTACCGGCTCCATGAATGGCGCCGACTGCCAGAGTGAGCGGTGCTGGCGCAGCCAGTCGTTCAGCGCCCGCCACCGGCTATAAAAAGATTCGGCGGGCTCGTGTAAACTCCCGGCCGGAGGTAATGTCATGCAACTGGCCTTTGTACTCGTTGAACCCAAGGTTCCTGAAAACGTCGGCGCCGCCGCCCGTGCCCTGTGCACCATGGGCTTCGGCGAACTCTGGCTGGTCAATTCCGACCTGCACAGCCGGCCGGAAGCCCACTGGCTGGCCCACGGCAGCGATCACATCCTCGATAATGCGCGCATTTTCCCCGATCTGGCGGCGGTGCGAAACTCCGTAGACCTGCTGATGGGGACCTCGGCCAAGCCCCGCCACAACCGCCAGCACTGGCACCCGCCGTCCGAGCTGCGCCGGATGATGGCCAGCAAGGGCGAATCCGTGGCCACCGCGGCACTGGTGTTCGGTCGGGAGGATCGGGGCCTGGCCAACGAGGAGTTGGCCCTGTGCGATGTCCTGACCGGCATCCCCATGAAGGTCACCTACCCGTCCCTGAACCTGGCCCAGTCGGTCATGCTCTACGCCTGGGAGCTGTCAGGGCTGTCGGAATCCGACGAGACCGCCCCGGCCACCGCCAACCCGGCCCGCCTGGGCGCCCTGCGCAGCCGGCTTGAACAGTTGCTGCCGACGCTGGACGCCCCCGCAGACGGCAAACTGTCGCAGTGGCTGTTCGAGCGACTGCCACTGCTCAGCGACCGGGACATCGGCTTTGTCCACACCCTGTGCGGCAACCTGGAGCGGCGCCTGAAGCGCAAGTAACGCCGGCGCCCGTCGCTACTCCTGGAAGCGGCCGGGGCGGAAGGCGTCCAGCTCCACCGCCGGTGCCTCGCCGTCGATCACCTGGGCAATCACGCTGGCGCTGCCGGCGGACAGGGTCCAGCCGAAAGTGCCGTGACCGGTATTCAGAAACAGATTGTCCCGGGGCCCGCGGCCGATGATGGCCGGGCCGTCCGGGGTCATGGGCCGGAAACCGGTCCAGGTCTCCGCCGCCATCAGGTCGGCGCAGCCCGGGAACCGGGAGGTCACCGATTTGCGGATGGTCGCCAGTCGCGCCTCCGGAATGTCCCGGTTGAAATCCGCCAACTCGACAAAGCCGGTGGCCCGCAGGCGATCGCCCAGCCGGGTCGAGACCACCTTGTAGTTATCGTCGTGCACGGTGGACACCGGCGCCCGATCGGGATCGGTAAGCGGCGCCGTCAGGCTGTAGCCCTTGACCGGGTAGATGGGCAACGGCAGGCCCAGCGGCCGCACCAGGTAATCGGACCAGGCCCCGGCACAGATGACAAAGGCGTCCGCCTCCAGCCGTTCCCGTTCGCCGTCCTCGGTGGTGAAGTCGATGGCCCCGATCCGGTGATGGTCGCCCACCAGCTCCTCGGCCTCCACCTGGTAGC